>JAVEDJ010000182.1 GCA_030841025.1 Actinomycetota bacterium | reverse complement strand
AGGCCCTCGACCGGACGAGCCGGTGAGCGGCGGCGCAAGGCCGGCCGCGGCGAGTGACCCGGCCGCCCCGGGACCCGGCAGGTGCGCTCGTCCGCGCTCAGCTGCGCATCCTCTCCCGGGTCGTGACGGAAAGCTTCGCGCTCACTCACACAGTTGGACGGCGGCGGCCCCGATGGCGCACAATTGGCACTCATCAGGGTTGAGTGCCAACACTCGGCCCGTCGAGGTCACGAAGATCATCGAGCGAACCTGGAGGTCGGGCCGTGCCGACGTATCAGTACGCCTGCACTGAGTGCGGACACTCCTTCGAGCAGTTCCAGTCGTTCGCCGACGACGCGCTGACCGAGTGCCCCACGTGCGGTGGGCGCCTGCGCAAGGTCTTCAACAGCGTCGGCATCGTGTTCAAGGGCTCGGGCTTCTACCGCAACGACAGCCGTGAGGTCGGCAAGAAGGCCGACGCGCCCGTCTCGAGCAAGGACGGCAAGGACGGCAAGGACGGCAAGGACGGCAAGGGCAAGGACGCCGCAGCGAAGGGCTCCGACGCCACGAGCGGGTCCGCCGCCGGGAAGAAGAACGACAGCAAGCCCGCAGCCGCCGGCAGCTCCTCATCCGGCTCCGGGTCCTCCTCGGGCTCGTCCTCGGGCGGTTCCTCCTCCAGCGCGGGCAGCGCGGCCTGATCTGACGCGCGGCTGTGGACGACGGTCGCGCCGGCGTCTCCCGCCATTACTGTCGGGCTCCATGACGGTCACGAGCACGACGTACGACGGGCCTCGCGCCGAGGTCGGCATCATCGGCGGGTCCGGTCTCTACTCGCTGCTGGACTCGGCCGAGACCGTCGAGCTCGACACCCCGTGGGGATTACCGAGCGACCCGCTTTCCGTCGGTGAGCTGGCCGGCCGCACCGTCGCCTTCCTGCCTCGGCACGGCCGCGACCACCGCTTCCCCCCGCACCGGGTCAACTACCGCGCCAACCTCTGGGCGCTGCGGACCGTCGGCGTGCGGCAGGTGGTCGGCCCCTGCGCCGTCGGGTCGCTGAAGGCGGACAACGGCGCCGGGACCATCGTGGTCCCCGACCAGATCGTCGACCGCACGTGGGGCCGCGCCCACACCTACTACGCCGAGCCCGGCCCGGTGGTGCACGTCGCCTTCGCCGACCCCTACTGCCCGCAGGGTCGCCGTGCCGCACTGGACGCTGCCGCCGCGCGCCACCTCGACCCCGTCGACGGCGGCACCCTCGTCGTGATCAACGGGCCGCGGTTCAGCAGCCGTGCCGAGTCGCTCTGGCACCAGAGCCAGGGCTGGGCGGTCGTCGGTATGACCGGCTCCACCGAGGCAGCTCTGGCCCGCGAGCTGGCCCTCTGCTACACCGGCCTTGCGTTGGTGACCGACCTCGATGCCGGCCTCGAGCACGGCGAGGGCGTGACGCACGAGGAGGTGCTGCGCGTCTTCGCCGCCAACATGGACAAAGTCCGTGCACTCCTCGCCGACGTCGTGGCCGCGCTGCCGCCGCCCGACGCCGATTGCTCGTGCCGGCATGCGCTCGACGGGCTGACGCTGCCGTTCGAGCTGCCATGAGCCCACCCGACGAGCGACCATCTGTCGCCACCTGGCTGCGCGAGCTGCGGCGCGCCGCGGCCTGGCACCGGAGGTTGCTCGTCGCCGGCCTGCTTGCCGCGTCCGTCGCCTTCGCCATCCAGGCGCTCAGCCCCCAGCCGCCGCACGGCGTGGCCGTGCTCGTGGCCACCAGGAACATCTCGGGTGGCATGCAGCTGTCGCCGGCCGACGTGCAGCTGCGAGACGTTCCACAGTCAGTGGTTCCCGACGGTGCGCTGCGCCGCGAGGACGATGTAGCCGGCCGGACTCTGGTCGCTCCGCTACGTGCGGGCGAGGTCGTCACGGACGTGCGCGTGGTCGGTCGCTCCTATCTCGAGGCTTACGGCGCCGAGCTCGTCGCCGCGCCCGTACGCATCGCCGACGCCGCGTCCGTCCAGCTTTTGCACGCGGGCGACGTGATCGACGTTCTCGCCGCAGGCGCGCAAGCCGAAGGTACGTCGGCGGGCGGCGCTCGTCTGGTCGCATCTGCGGTGCAGGTGATCACGATTCCGCGAAGCAAGGGCTCGTTGCTCGGGTCTGCCGACGTCGGCGACAGTGCGCTGCTCGTGCTGGCCACGACGTCGGCGACGGCAGCCCGGCTGGCAGCGGCTGCTGTGACCGAACGGCTGTCGGTCGTGATCCGACCGGGTTGACCCGAGTCTCCCGAGTCCCGCCGCGTGAAGACACGCTGACTCGGCAGTGCTCAGCCCCAGCGAACAGGAGAGAGTGCATGCTCAAAGGGTTCAAGGACTTCCTGCTGCGCGGCAACGTCGTCGACCTCGCCGTTGCAGTCGTCATCGGCGCAGCCTTCGGCGGCGTCGTCAGCGCATTCGCCAAGGACTTCATCGGCGGCATCGTCGGGGCCGTCGGCGGGAGTCCCGACTTCGGCAAGGCCGGCTTCAAGGTCAATGACAGCCCCATCATCCTGGGTTCGACGATTACCGCGATAGTCAACTTCCTGATCGTCGCGGCGGTTGTCTACTTTTTCGTCCTCACCCCCGTGAACAAGCTCATGGAGCGGCGCAAGCGCGGCGAGGAGACTGAGGTGCGGGCCCCGAGCGAGGACATCGTGCTGCTGCAAGAGATCCGCGACCTGCTCCGGGAACGCCGCAACAGCTAACCGCACCGACGAGCAGTACCGGCTCACTCAGACGAACAGGGGCGGCCACTTCACCAGTGCGGCGGCTTCTCGCGCAGGAGGCGCTCGTCGTCGTCGACCTCGTCGGGGTGTTCACCCCAGCCGACGTCGGTGTCGTCGGGCGCACGCTCCGGCAGCGACGGCTCGTCGTACCCTGCGTCCTCGCTCATCCCCGCCATCGTAGGCGTCGGTGTCCCGCGGGGCCTCAGGCGCCGGCGCGAGGCAACAGCCCGGCCAGGGCATTCCACCGTGCGATCTCACAGCCGTTCTGTCGGGAGAGCCGGCTGTCCACCTGTTCCCCCCGCCACGTTCCGGTGATGTGCGCAGTCTCGGGACCGCCGTAGATCTGCGTGCAGAGGGCGCCTGCCGGCACGGGTGGAAGAGCCTTCACGCCCCTCTCGGCCAGCACCCGGCACGCGACCTCCGGACTCGGGTGGTCGCCACCTGGCGGCGCACAGGTCAGGTGGTGGGTCGTGCTGGCGCCCGCCCCGTCGACCACGACGATCGTGAGGTCCGCGGCCCCGTCGGACGGTCCGCTCGTGCTGGTCGTCGGGCTGTCACTTGTCACGCCACCACCTCCGGGTCTCTGCGCCCCGGACGAGCCTCCGCCCTGGGCTGCACCGCAGGCCGACGTTCCCACGAGCAGCACCGCAGCGAAAGTCATGGCGCGCATTCTCTGCCGCGACCCGGCCCGCCGATGACCGCTGGCGCTCATGGTTCCTCCCGGCCGCTCTTGCCCCGATGGCACTGCGACGGCAACCGGCTGCCGACGGTTCCGTCCCCCATTAGGCTCGCCGCGTGCGCAGACCTGCGCTGCTGCTCTCGTTGGCCCTGCTGGCGGCGATGGCGAGCTGCTCCTCCGAGGACGCCGGGCGGCCCGCCGACAACCGATCCGGGGTCGCGGCGAGCCCCGCGGCCCGGGCGGAGGGGCCGGCGCCGGTCACCGCGGCTGGAGCCCGCAGTCGGGTGCGGGTGGCGGTGCGCGCCACCACGCTGACCGTCACGATCCTCCTGCCGGACGACTACCGGCCCGACGCTGTCCAGCCGGTGCTGCTCGCACTCCCGCCCGGCAGCCAGGGTCGAGCCGAGGTCGACGGGCTGCTGGACAGGTACTGGGCAGAAGGTGCCCGCCGTGGCTGGGTGGTCGTCAGCCCGGAGGCGCCGTCGAGCGGCCTGTTCATCTCCGGCGAGAGCGCGCGGTTGCTGCCCGATCTGCTGGCCGCCGTGACTCGGTGGTACCCGCCGGAGGGCGGCACGGTGCACGTCGCTGGCGTCAGCAACGGCGGCCTGTCCGCGTTCCGGCTCGCCCTCGACCATCCCGAGCTGGTCCGGTCATTGGTCGCGGCTCCGGGCTACCCGCCGGAGGATGCCGATCAGCGCAGGGTCGCCGCCCTCGTTCACCTGCCCGTGCTGCTGGTCGTGGGTGGCGAGGACGCCGGCTGGCGAGAGGCGATGCAGCGGACGAGGTCCGACCTTCGAGCCGTTGGTGGTGACGTGCAGCTGATCGTCTCGCCCGGCGAAGGGCACATCATGCAGAACGTGGCCGCCACGACACTGTGGGACTTCCTGGACCGCTCCCGGCGCTGAGGTAGCTGAGCGGCCTGCTGCGCGTGGCGTCAGCCCGGGCGGGGAACAGTGCCGAGAGAGGTGGTTCCCATGCGAAACCTCACTACTGGAAACCGATCGACCTGGGTCGTCGTGGCCGCAGTGGTCGCCGTCCTGGCCGTCATCGTCCTGGTGGTGCTGTACGGCGGCGGCGGTGGCGGAACAGGCGGTGGCGGAACAGGCGGCGGCGGGGGTTACTGAGCGAGCAGCCGGGCCTACGTCGAGGACCCGGTGCCGGGCAGGAACTCCTGCACCTTGCTGAGCACGCCCTCCCTGACGACATCGACGCGGTCGGAGTCACCGCGCACGATGGACGCCAGCGCCTTCTCTATCTGGTCCCAGGTCGCGTGGGGCGGAATGGGCGGCACGGCCGGATCGGTCAGGAACTCCACGACGCACGGACGGTCTGCGGCCAGTGCCTCATCCCAGGCAGCCCCGACCTGCTCCGGCTTCTCGACGGAGATGCCGTGCAGCCCGAGGCTTCGGGCGTAACCGGCGTACGGGAAGTCCGGCAGCTGCTGCGAGGGCAGGAACTGCGGTGATCCGCCCATGGCGCGCAGCTCCCAGGTCACCTGGTTGAGGTCGTTGTTGTGCAAGACCGCGACGACCAGGCGCGGGTCGGCCCACTCCTGCCAGTACTTCGCGATCGTGATCAGCTCGTTGATGCCGTTCATCTGCATGGCGCCGTCCCCGACGAGCGCGTAGGCCGGCCGGTCGGGCTGGCCGTACTTGGCGCCGATCGCGTACGGCACCGCGCAGCCCATCGTCGCGAGCGTGCCGGACAGCGTCCCCCGCATGTGGCCGCGGATCCGGATGTGACGCGCGTACCAGTTGGTTCCTGACCCCGAATCGGCTGCTCGACACCCCACTCGCGCAGGCGGGAGAGGAGGTGGTCGGCAACGGTCTGGCTCATCGAGCTCTCCTGTTCTCCGGGTTGCCCGGTAGGGCGACTGCTGGGGTGACTCCTGACGTGACTCCATGGGGTTTGCCCATTCCGGGAGCGGCTAACGGGGGTCATGGCCGACTCCCTGACGTTCATCGGCAATGCGACGACCTTGCTC
>JAVEDJ010000137.1 GCA_030841025.1 Actinomycetota bacterium | reverse complement strand
CGCGTTGACGGCGAATGCCTCGGCCTCGTGCTCCTCGGCGCCGTCCACGTCGGTCCAGGCCGCGCAGTTGATGACGACATCGGCGCCGGCGACCGCATCCACGCACGCGCCGGGATCACGCACGTCGAGGCCGCCACGGGCGACTGCCCGGACATCATCGCCCCCCTCGCGCAGGACGGTCACGACGTCGGTGCCGAGCATCCCGGCCGCACCGGTGACAAGCCACCGAGTCACGCGCGGATCTTTCGGCGCTTCAGGCGTGCAGCGATGAGATCCCACGGGAGTGCCTGTCCCACGGTCGAGTCGACGGCGGCGAAGGCGCGGCGCCGCGCCTCTTCTCGCAGTGACGAGGACTCGTACCAAGGCGCCGCGGGCAGGGGCTGCCCGGAGACAAAGCTGGCCCGCATGTCGCGACGGAATCGGCGGCGTTCATAGCTGGTGATGGCGCGGCCGTCGGCGTACGTGGCGAACGTGTACCCGGGGCCCTCGTCGCCGCGCCCCTGACCGGCGGCTGTCTCCTCCGCGAGTCCACGCAGATAGTCCTGCGCCAGCTCTTCGAAGATCGCGCGCGACTCCTGCCAGTGCGGGCCCGGCTGCGTACGTGGCTGGAAGGGGTCCCTGCCGGCCCGATAGCCGGAGAAGTGCGCCAGCCGCAAGGGATCGCCGTTGACCGTGATGCGGTCCGCCTCGTGGCGGAGCTGTCGCTCGTCGATGTTCCACCATGCGACGTTCACGCCGGCTTGGCGCAGCTGCTCGACGGCGAAGTAGGTCGGTGCGAGGTCCATCCACTTCTGGTCGGTGAACAGTGCTTCCCGCGGGGCGATCACCGCATCGACGGTCAGCCGCTGACCCCACCACTCGAGCAGCTGCGTGGCGGCGCCGTTGACCGAGACGAAACCGAGGTTGAACGCGCCGTGTCGCAGGAAGAGCGACTCCTGCGGGATCTGGGTGTCCAACGGCGCCGGGCTGAGCCGGTGCGGAGTGAGCAGCGCCACGGCGTCGTTCGACGTGAGCGCGGGGACCGGAGCGTAGACGTACATGTCCGGGTCGAGGTAGGTGGCCGTTGCGCCGCCTCCTACCTCGGCAAGGAGCATCTGCAGCAGGAACGGCTTCAGCGCCGTCGCGAGCTCCATGACGTCGTACATGAAAGCCATGGCGGAGAACAGCTCAGCGTCCACCGGCAGCTCGGCCGGTGTCACGACCCGCAGACCGGGGTCCGCGTTCAGGCCGTCGTCTCCCCAGCCTTGATCGCGACCACCGTCGGTGACGAGGCAGACGAAGACGTCGTCGGGGTGGTGCTCTCGGAAAGAGCGCGCCAACAACCGTGCGTGGGGCAGGTAGTTGCGCGCCACGATCGTCCCGTACGCGTTCATCAGGTCCTTCGACTGGGGGATTCCTGGGAGCATCCGCGACGGCGATCCGCGATGGGGACCGCACGAGCGGTGCGTGTCCGTAGACTAAGGTACCCGCCTGAAACAGGGCCGCCACCGCGCGCCGTCTGGGGCGGGAGGAGCCACCGTGCAGCAGGACGTCATCGACTACTTGCCGGTCTATCGCCGGCTGAGTGGCTGGTTCGCGTTCACGGACCTGCTCGTCTTCGATGCCTTGCTGGACGCACAGGCGGCGTCGGGCACCACCGGCGACCTGCTCGAGATCGGCGTGATGCACGGCAAGAGCGCCTTCTTCCTCAGCCGTAAGGTCCGAGCCGCGGAAGAGTTGATCCTGTGTGACCTCTTCGAGATGCCACCGCCCGGCGCTGAGAACGCGGCGGAGAACCAGGCGTCGTACCCGGGGGTGACTCGCACCGCGTTCGAGACGTCCGCAGCACAGCTGGCCACCCGTGCTCCCAGAGTTCTGCAGATGGCGTCCGCATTGCTCGGGGAGCACGTCGAGGCGGGCACCATCAGGTTCGCGCACGTCGACGGCGGCCACCTCTACCCCGAGGTCTCCTCCGATGTCGCCCTGTCCGAGCGCCTGTTGGCCACGCAGGACGGGTGGGTGGCGTTCGACGACATCCGCACACCGCATGCGCCGGGTGTGGCCGCGGCGGTCTGGCCCGCGCTGGCCCGCGGACCCCTGGAGCCGGTGCTCATCACGCCCACGAAGCTGTACGCCGCGCGGGAGCCCGACCTGACCACCAGAGGTGAGCTGCAGCGCAGCTTGGTCGGTTACGGGCTCGAGCTGGAAGAACAGAAGGTGTTCGACCACGTCGTGCTGCGTGTTGTCGAGCCGTTGGACACCGGGCCCTATCGCCGCCCGTCCTCATGGCGAGGAGCCGCCGTCACCCGCGGGCTGGGCCGCGAGGAGCTGGCCCAAAAGGTCCGCGGCGTCGCAGCCCGACTGATCCGACCCCGGTGAGCAGCTCGGTGCGCCGCATTCGTGACGCGCTCGGGAGCGTGAAGCGGCGACTCGGCGGCGGTGAACCCGCCTTCTTCACCCGGGACGCACTCCGCGAACAGGTGAAGGGCCACGACGTCCACATCGGCGAGTGGACCTACGGCCACCCCCGGCTGTACGGGTTGGGCGAGAGCTCTCTCGTCATCGGCCGCTACTGCTCCATCGCGCTCGAGGTGGACATCTTCCTCGGCTACGAGCACAACACCCGCTGGATCAGCACCTACCCCTTCCCAGACCCGTTGCTGCTCGGCCACTTTCCCGAAGGCGCCGACGTCGTCGGGCACCCACGCTCCAAGGGGCCGGTCGTCATCGGCAACGACGTCTGGATCGGTCACGGCGCGACGATCCTGTCCGGTGTGAACATCGGGGACGGCGCGGTGATCGGTGCCGGCAGCGTCGTGACGTCCGACGTTGCGCCGTACACCGTGGCGATCGGCGCCCCGGCCAAGCCGGTCCGTCGTCGTTTCGACGACGAGACAGTCGCGCGACTGCTCCGGCTCCGTTGGTGGGACTGGCCCTCGCCCGACGTGCGAGAGATCGTGCCGCTGCTCTGCTCCCCCGACCTTGCGGGCCTGGACGAGCTGGAAGCTCGTGCCGTACGACGTGGCCGGGCGCGCCCGGGAGAGTCAGCGCCGCTGACCTGACAAGACCTGCCGGCACGCGACCAGGCAAGGCACGCCGGTGGTCGCCACGCTGGCGACAAGAGACGCCACGACCGGGCCGGTGATGCCCCAGTGCCGCGTGAACAGGATCGAGAGCGGCAGGTTGACCGCCGCCATCAGGATCGCCGTGATCACCTGCACCTTGAGCACGTGAGCCCCGTTCAGCAGCATCGCGGTGGGCTGCAGGAACGCCACCCACGTCGTCCAGAGCGCCATGGCGACGAGCAAGGACATCGGCGGCACCAGTGAGTCGCCGACCCACAAGGCGATGAACGTCTTGCCTCCGAGAACCAAGGCGATCGAGCTGAGGCCGGCGACGGCCGTGGTGATCATCGTGAGGCGCCGGTACGTGTGTCGCAACCATGCCAGGTCCCCCCTGGCCAACGCCTCCGCGGCCGCTGCCCAGAACTGCGCGGACACCATGCTGGCCGCCATGGCGGCCAGGCCGAAGAGGCGCAGGGACAGGGAGTAGGTCGCGGCCTGCGTGGGCCCCAGCAGCGCAGCAACCACGAAGATGTCGGTCTGGAAGCCGATCGCGATGGCCAGCTGCAGCACGACGAAGGCCCCTGAGGAGCGCGCCAGCGTTCTCGTGCGGGTCCACGTGAAGTCGCCGGCGGCCGGGCGCAGCTGCGGGAACTGGCGCAACAGCACCCACGCCGTCTGCACACCGCCCACCACGACAGGGGGGATCATCGCGGCGAGCACCACGACGAGAAGGCTGGCACCGGAGACGGCCGCGACGGCCGGCAGCAGACTGGCCAGGACCGCCAGAACGGTCGTCCACGCAGCGGCGTGTGCTCCTCGCTGCATCGCCATCTGCACCCGTTGGCCCAGACCCGCAGGTATCCCTGCGGCAAACAGGATCGCGTAGGCAAGAACGCTCTGTCGCACGAGCTGCTCGTCGCCGGGGGGTGCGCCCAGCAGCTCATCGACAGGTAAGAAGACTGCGACAGCAGAGACGCAGACCCCGACGACGACCGAGGCCGCAGCAAGGATGAGCAGCGCCGAAGCCACCAGCTGGCGCTCTGCCGACCGCTCCCCGGCACCGACCGCCTTGGCCAGGCTGGTGACCAGCCCACTCCCCACGCCCAGGTCGGAGAAGAGCAGGAGGGACGAGATCATCGTCATGGTGGCGAAGACGCCGTAGCGGGCATCGCCAAGACCTCGTACGACGAAGGGCGTCGCCACGAAAGTCACCAGGACGGTGATGAGGCGACCGCTGAGCATGGACACTGCGGCCCGCTGCAGCGCGCGGGAGCGGGTTGCGCCCAGATCAGGCGCGATGGGCGCGATGGGCTCAGTCACGCGATGGTGAGCAGACAGGTCATGCGGGCACCGTCCACATCTGTTCGTGCAATCGCTGACCGCCTCCGTGAGGCACTGGCACAGTGCGGCGAGCCGCTGGGGACACAGCGCAGCACCTGCAGAAGGGTAGCCTGTCGGCCCATGCGAGGGATCATCTTGGCCGGTGGCTCAGGCACCCGGCTCTACCCGATCACCCGTGGGATCAGCAAGCAGATCATGCCTGTCTACGACAAGCCGATGATCTACTACCCGCTGTCCACGCTGATGATGACCGGGATCCGCGACGTTCTCGTGATCACGACTCCCGAGGACCAGGCACAGTTCCAGAACCTGCTCGGGGACGGCAAGGAGCTGGGGCTGGAGATCAGCTATGCCGTCCAGCCACGGCCCGAGGGGCTGGCCCAGGCGTTCGTCATCGGCGCCGACTTCATCGGCGACCAGCCCGTCGCCCTGGTGCTGGGCGACAACATCTTCTACGGCGCGGGTCTCGGCCGTTCCCTCAAGGGGAACCGGGACATCGAGGGTGGCCGCATCTTCGCCTACCGGGTCGCCGACCCCACGTCGTACGGCGTGGTCGAGTTCGCGCCCGACGGGACCGTCGTCTCCATCGAGGAGAAGCCGGAGCGACCGCGAAGCCGATACGCCGTGCCGGGCCTCTACTTCTACGACAACTCCGTGGTCGAGATCGCGAAAGGCCTCACACCCAGTGCGCGCGGAGAGCTCGAGATCACGGCCGTCAACTCCGAGTACCTCCGCCGCGGCGACCTGCGTGTCACGGTGCTCGACCGCGGGACCGCCTGGCTCGACACCGGGACGTTCACCTCGCTGATGCAGGCTTCCGCTTTCGTGCAGGTCGTCGAGGAGCGACAGGGCATCAAGATCGGCTGCATCGAGGAGGTGGCCTTCCGCGAGGGGTACATCGATGCGAACCAGCTGTGTGAGCTGGCCGAGCCGCTGCGCAAGAGCGGCTATGGCGACTACCTGCTCGACGTGCTGGCCGAGAGCGAGGGCGGTTGAGTCCGGGCATGCAGGTCCGCGAGCTGAGGGTGCCGCACGCGTTCGAGTTCACACCTGCTCAGCACCGCGACGAGCGGGGTGTCTTCCTCGAGACCTTCGTCGCCGGTGCCTTCGAGGAGGCAGTGGGCCATCCATTTCAGCTGCGCCAGTCGAACTGCTCCGTCTCGGCGAGGGGCGTCCTGCGGGGCATTCACTTTGCCGACGTTCCGCCGGGCCAGGCGAAGTACGTCAGCTGCCTTTCCGGCGCCGTCCTGGACGTCGTCATCGACCTGCGGGTCGGCTCACCGACATTTGGCACGTGGGACAGCGTGCTGCTCGATGACGTGGACCGTCGTTCCGTCTATGTGGCAGAGGGCCTGGGGCACGCGTTCGTGGCTCGCACCGACCAGGCGGTCGTGTCCTACCAGTGCAGCGAGGGTTACTCGCCGGGACGCGAGCACGGCGTACATCCGCTGGACGCCGACATCGGGATCCAGTGGCCGGACGACGTGGTGCCGCTCCTGTCGCCGAAGGACGCCGCAGCGCCAGGGCTCAAGCAGCTCGTCGACGCCGGGGAGCTCCCGTCGTACGCAGACTGCCTCGCCTACTACGAGTCGCTACGTCGCTGACGGGAGTCGGTTGCGGGCGACCAGGCCGAAGGTCGTCGCCGCTCCGGTGGAGCTGCCCACTGCCTGCAGGAGCGGAAGCTGCGTGGACCAGTAGGTCCACGGCTCGACCGATGCGAACCGGTCACGGAGCAGGTCGGCCAGACCTTGGTCGTCGACGCCCTGACGAACCACGTGGTACTCGACCATGTCGGCCTCGTTGGTCTCGTCATAGAGCTTGCGGGCTCGCCGCACCCGGGTGCTGACACCTCGCAACAGGTCTCCCTGGCCGATCCGCCAGGCGTAGTAGGCCCAGCGGTCGGCATTCATGTTCAGCCTGCTTCGCCGCGGATACCAGAGCGGATCCTGGAAGCTGGCGAAGGCGCCTCCCTCGTCGATCCGCGACGCCAGACGTTCGACAAATCCCAGGTAGTCCGGGACGTGGTGCAGGACCGACACGCACAGCACGACGTCGTAGCGGGCTGCGTCCTGCAGGACGGCCTCACCGTCGGCGTCGTACAGCAGCCGGACCTTGGGGTTCCACTTGAACCTTTGCTGCAGCAGCTCGAGGCTGGGACGGCTCATCTCGGTGACCGTGACCTCGGCTCCGGTCGCCGCAATGTGGTCGGTGAAGCTGCCGTGGCCCGCGCCGATCTCGAGCACGCGACAGCGGCCGTTCTTCGCGAACTGCTCATCCACGAGCGCCCGGATCCGCGCGATGATCTCGTTGCGCAGCCGCGGATGGCGCAGGTGCGGTGAGCCGGGCTCGTAGTCGAAGCCTCGTCCGTGCTGACTCTCCTGCAGCGCCGCCATGGTGCTGGCCACGTCGTCGGTCACTGACGAGTCACCTGCAACCGCAACGACATCGGCTCGGCGACCGCGACCTGCAGGAAGGCGGTCCCCTGGTTCACCAGCCAGGGCTGCGCGGTGTCCGGTGCGGTGGCCGTCCATCCAGGAGGCGCCACGACGGTGGCCTGCAGGACGAAGGTGTTGAGGGTGATCTGCGGCACGACCTCATCGGTCAGCAGCCACGACCCGTCAGCTTGGCGGGTCATCGCCTTGGGGACGGTGTACTGCCAGCTGAGCTCTGACGTCTCACCGGGTGGCGTCACGACGGACGCCTGGGCGAACGTCCGCCCGGCCTGGTCGTGGCCCAGCCTGATCCGCGTCGCCTTGGTGTCCTCCGGCTGCTTGGTGACCACCGAGCCGGGAGGCATCAAGCTCGTGACGCGGTTCGCCGCCCACCGCGTCACGTAGCCGAACTTCGGATCTGCCCCTGTGCCGGCGAAGGGAGGTGTCGCGTTCTTGATCCGCACGGTGCGCGTGACGACGGCGGAGCCATTGCGACGCAACCGCACTACCTCGTCGACCGTGCGCTGCTGGTAGACGTCGACCTTGCTGCCATTGGTGTTCTGGGTGTAGGCCGCGGTGAGGTTTCCCGACGTCGGGGCAGGTACGGCGCCGGCGAGCCCCCTCCCCTCGACCAGCCGCTGGAGGCGGTCGTCGCGGAAATGCATCTGGATGTGCCGGCCCGGCCCGGCCGAGAGGAGAGCCTCGCCCTTGGCTCTCACCTGTCCACCTTCGGTGAGCTTGCTGAGCATGACGGACATCAGCTGGTCGTTGCGCTTCTGCCGGCCCACGATGTCGGTGCCCTGCTGCTCGTAGGCCTTGATGAGCAGCTCGTCCGCGACGTTCTCCGCGGTGAGCGCGCCGGACGCGGACTCGATCGGTCCGACCACCTTGAGCAGCTTGGCGATGGCGACGACGTCCAGCGCGATGACCCCGTCCGTCTTCATGCCGAAGAACTTGGACGTCCCGCGCATCAGCTGCTCACCGGAGACCCGGAAGTCGGGATTGAAGGTGGCGTTGACGAATCGCTGCGGTTGGCCGAGAGGAGGCTGGAACGGGTCACCCTTGACGCGGTTCCACACAAGCAGTGGGTTGTCGCCGAGCAGGCCTTCAGGCGAGCCGCGCGTGATCGACGACGTGGTGCCCTTGAGGGGAACGGAGTACTTGCCGTTCTTGAACACCACGAAGGCCACGCTCAGCGGTGCTCCCCCGGAGCCGCGCATCTCGGCGGGGTTCATCACGGCGACGACGTACCTCTTGGTTCCCTCGGCGCCGACCACCGACGGCAACGCTTCGACCAGCGGCGCGAGAGGCGCCACCTGACTGCGCAGCGACGCGATCTGCCGCAGGCCCGTGCGCTTCTTGTCGAGTGCCTCGTCGCCCATCGGGCCGTCACCCGTCACCTGCTTGAGCTGGCTCTGCGCAGTGTCCATACTTCGCTCGAGCTTCAGGATCGCCTCGCGGGCCTTGACGAGGGCGTCCAAGTTGAACCGGCCGCCCGTGACAAGCTTCGACGAGTCGCCGGAGAACTGCGTGTAGAGCGTCAGACCATCGTTGGCCGAATCGACCATGACGTCTGCGGCAGTCAGCAGATGGTCGAGGTCAGCCACCGTGTTCCTGGTGTAGGGAAGGAACTTGGCCACGCGCACCTGAGGAGTGCGAGCGGAGTCCTTTGCCTCGGCTATCGCGACCTTGGCCTTGTCCAGGTGTCGCTCAGCACCCGCCTCGTCGCCGGCCTTGACCGACTTCTGAAACGCCTCCAGCTGCTTCTGCGCCACCTCGGCGCGACTCTGGACCGCGTTCGAGACGTGCACGAGTCCGCCGCCGAGCCACCAGATGTAGACACCGGCGGTGACGACGACGACGGCGACAACCCCGAGGATGCTCCCGAGGAACCACCGCCTTCTGCGGAGGGGAACTTTGGGGATTTCGGTCGGTTGCGCGTCAGGTTCCCGCGCAGTGATCGAAGTCACGAAGTGTCAGTCCTGCCCTGTCGGCGGCATGTGGAAGATACGCGAACCCCCTAGTCTAGACGCCCCGAAAGGGCGCCAGGTTCACTTGAGCAGCCGCGAGAGCCTCCGGTCAGCCAGCGGCTTGCCGCCGGTCTGGCACGTGGGGCAGTACTGCAGCGCCGAATCGGCGAACGAGACCTCGCGCACCGTGTCACCACAAACCGGGCACGGTTGACCGGCCCGGCCGTGCACGCGCAGGGCGAGCTTCTTCTCGGCCTTCAGCTCCGCCGCCGCCATGCCGGCCGAGCGCGCCACCGCGTCGGTCAGCACGTCGCGCAGCGCGGCGTACAGCGTCTCGACCTCGCCCTCCGTGAGTGAGGACGACAGCTTGAACGGTGACAGCCGCGCCGCGTGCAGCACCTCGTCGCTGTAGGCGTTGCCGACTCCCGCCAGCACCGACTGGTCACGCAGCAGGCCCTTGATCTGCTGCCGGGACCCGCTCAGGATCGCCGCCAGCGCCGTCACGTCGAACTCCGGCGCCAGCGGGTCGGCGCCGAGCCGGGCGATGCCGGGGACGTCGTACGGCGAGCGGACGACGTACATGGCCAGCCGCTTCTGGGTGCCCATCTCCGTCAGGTCCCACCCGGAGCCGTCATCGAGGTGCACCCTGGCCGCCAGCGGGCTCTTCCCGGGCCGCGCCGGTGCTGCGGGAAGGGAGTCGCGCCAACGCAGCCAGCCGCCGCGGGCCAGATGCACGATCAGGTGCAGCCCCGACACGTCGACGTCGAGGAACTTGCCCCAGCGGGTGGCACCGACGATCTCGAGCCCGCCCAGCGCGGTGACCGGGGGGTCGAAGGTCTTCAGCACGCTGATGTTGGCCACGTCGACCCGCGCGACGACCCGGCCCACGGCGCGCTCGGTCAGGAACCCGGCAAGCGCCTCCACCTCGGGCAGTTCTGGCACGAGTCAAGTCTGCAGCATCGACGCAACCCACGTTCACCCATTTGGCGGAGTCCAGGTAACCCGTTCGGCCGCCGAGGGACCTAGGGAGAGAACCGACAGACCGCCCTCGACCCCTCGACAAGGACGTCTCCCTCGTGATCGCCATCAACCCGTCCGGCGCCTACCGCCGGCTCGCCGCTGCGCTCACTGCCGTTGCGATGGTCCTCGCCGCCCTGCTGACCGGTGCGGTCACCGCCCGTCCGGCGGGCGCGAACACGGCCGAGGACGCCTTCACCGGCATGCTCAACGGGGAGCGCACCGCCCGGGGCGTGCCGGCCCTGAGCACACGCAGCGACCTCGTCGCCGCGGCGCGGGGCCAGGCCGCTCGGATGGCCGGCCGCAACCAGCTCTTCCACAACCCGAACCTCACCACGGACGTCCGCAACTGGCGCGGGGTGGGCGAGAACGTCGGCTACGGCCCCAGCGCGGCCACGGTCCACAACGCCCTGATGAACAGCGCACCCCACCGGGCCAACATCCTCGACCGCGACTACACGGAGATCGGCATCGGCGTCGTGGTCCGCGACGGCCGCGTCTGGGTCGCCCAGGTCTTCCGCAAGCCGGCCCGTGCCGCGTCGGCGTCGCGGTCCTACGCCAGCTTCTCCCACACCCTGCGCTTCGGCAGCAAGGGCAACGCGGTCCAGCGCGTCCAGAAGCGCCTGGGCCTGCGCACCACCGGCTACTACGGCCGGGCCACCAAGCACGCCGTGACCCGCTTCCAGCACGCCCAGGGCTGGACCGGCCGGGGCAACGTCGGCCCGAAGACTTGGCGCCGTCTGTTCTAGGCGCGCCGCACCTGGTCTGAGCCCGGTGGGCTCACCAGAACCGGCGCCGGTTCCGGCAGGAGGGGTCCGGAACCGGCGCCGTCCATGTCCCGACGCGGCTCGCCCACCGTTCGCCCCGTCTGGCCCTTCCGCACGACGCCCGGCACAGCGCATCATGTGCCCATGCAGGACGGTCCGTCGGAGGAGAGCGAGCCCCTCCCGCTCACCGCGGAGCAGGTGGGCGAGATCGACGCCGCCCTGGCCGAGGTGCTCACTCTTCCCGCGCACGGCGAGGTGCTGCCCGACGCTCGCGGTGGCGGTCGCTGGATGCGCGTCACGTGGCACCAGGAGGCCGACGTGGTGGTGCTCAGCCAGTGGCGCGAGGGGACCTGCGTGGGCACGGTCCGGTTGGCGCGCGGTGACGTACCCCTGCTTGTCCAGGCACTCGTGGAGGGCCTGGCCGACGAGCCCGAGAGCACGGGACGCCGCCGCCGACGTACGACGGAGCCGGACGACCCCCCGCCTGAGCCCTCCGTCGGTGCCTAGGCTCCGCACCCACGAGTCGCAGCGCCTGACCAGCTGGCTATAACGCCGGGATCGGGCAGACGTGCCCCCGGTCAGCCATGACCTGCGCCGTCAGCGCCTCGGCCAGCCCGAGGTGGCGGGCGATGACCATCCCGCATGTCCGGCACTCGACGCCACGGCACCGCGTGAGGTGCTCGTCGCAGGGATTGTCGACAAAGCCACTGAGATTCATGCGGTGCTCCGTACCAGGGTCCGTGCCGCTCGGAAGGGGTCGGGGGAGCGCCCGCCGGCCCCTCCATCACGCCTCGCGGCCGTTGCGCCGGCGTTGCGCAGGGGCCGCCGATCGGCGGGCGCAAAGCCCGATCAGGGACGTACGACGTGGGTGCGCGAGGGGGGAGTTGAACCCCCACACCCTTTCGGGCACACGGACCTGAACCGTGCGCGTCTGCCTATTCCGCCACTCGCGCGAGCGGCAAAAGGCTAACACGCAGCACATGTCGCAACGCCGCCGGTCAGGGTGGCCCACCGGCCCCGCCGAAGGCCCTGCGGGTAAGCCGCCGCCGCCTGGGGAAGAGGCCCATTCGACCGGCCCCGATACGCTGCAACGTGGTCGGGCCACAGCGCTGCTCCCCGGCCGTGAGCCCGCTCCCGGGGTCACGCCGACCGAGCCGAGCGACCTGAAGGAGGTGGCGTGGGCGTCCTGCAACGCTTCGAGCGGCGCATCGAGGAGATGGTCAACCGCCCGTTCGCACGCGCCTTCAAGGCCGAGGTGCAGCCGGTCGAGATCGCGAGCGCCCTCCAGCGGGAGCTCGATGACCGCGCTGCCATCGTCGCCCGTGGGCGCACGATGGTCCCGAACTCCTTCACCGTCGCCCTCGGCCCGCACGACCACGACCGGCTGAGCACCTACGCCGAGCCGCTGGGTGCCGAGCTGTCCGCCATGGTCAGCGAGCACGCGCAGGAGCAGCACTACGCATTCCTGGGCCCGGTCACGGTCGAGTTCGAGCGTGACGAGGAGCTGGAGACGGGCCGGTTCCGGGTGCGCAGCGCCGCGGCGGCCGGCGCCGTACCTGCCCAGACCCAGACCGGCCCGCCGGTGTCCGCCGGCCGCGGCGGCGCCCCGTGGCTCGAGGTCGGCTCCACGACGTACGCCCTCCGGTCGCCGCTGACCCGGGTGGGCCGCGGCACGGACAGCGACCTACGCATCGACGACCCGGGCATCTCCCGCAACCACGCCGAGATCCGCCACCAGGGCGGCGACGTCGTCATCGTCGACCTCGGCTCGACCAACGGCGTCGTCATCGACGACGAGCGGGTGGAGGAGGCGCGGCTGCGCGACGGCACGCGCATCGTGCTGGGCAGCACGACCGTCGTCTTCCACGCCGGCGGCCGGTGAGAGCCGGTGAGTGAGATGTCCGAGCTGACCCTGACGATCATCAGGCTCGGCTTCCTGGCTGTGCTGTGGCTGTTCGTGATCACTGCTGTGTCCGTCATGCGCTCCGACCTGTTCGGGCGGCGGGTCGCGCCTCGACCCAGCGGCAAGAAGGCCGCCGCGGCCCCGACCGCCAAGAACGCAAGGCCGGTCAAGGAGGCCAAGCCGCCCAAGCCGGCCAAGGGCAAGCGCGGCGTCCCGTCCAGCCTCGTGGTCACCCAGGGGGCGCTGTCCGGTACGACGGTGCGCCTCGCCGAGTCCGCGGTGACGCTGGGCCGCTCGCAGGACTCCACCATCGTGCTGGACGACGACTACGTCTCCAGCCGGCACGCCCGGGTGTTCCCCCGCGACGGGCAGTGGTTCGTGGAGGACCTGGGCTCGACCAACGGCACCTATCTCGACCGCACCAAGGTCAGCGGCGCCATGCCGGTCAAGATCGGGATGCCGATCCGGATCGGCAAGACAGTCGTCGAGCTGCGGAAGTAGCGGGCGAGCTGTCGATGGCACTTGCCCTGCGCTACGCCGCCCGCTCCGATGTCGGGCTGCTCCGCGACGGCAACGAGGACTCCGGCTACGCCGGTCCCCGGCTGCTGGTGATCGCGGACGGCATGGGCGGGCACGCCGCCGGCGAGGTCGCCTCGTCGGTCGCCGTGACGCTGCTGTCCAGCCTCGACGAGGACTCACCGGGCGGTGACCTGCTCGACCGGCTGTCCGGCGCCGTCAAGATCGCCAACACCCATCTGCGCGACATGGTGCGCGGCGACCCCGATCTCGACGGCATGGGTACGACGCTGACCGCGCTGCTGCGCGCCGGGTCCCGCTTCGGTCTGGCCCACGTCGGTGACTCCCGCGGTTACCTGCTGCGCCAGGGCGAGCTGCAGCAGATCACCCGCGACCACACCTTCGTGCAGAGCCTTGTCGACGAGGGCCGGATCTCCCCCGAGGAGGCCGACCACCACCCGCAGCGCAACCTGATCACCAACACGCTCGACGGCCGCGGTGAGCTCGACCTGGACCTGTCGGTCCGGGAGGCGCGCGCGGGTGACCGCTACCTGCTGTGCAGCGACGGGCTCTCGGGTGTGGTGAGCGAGGAGACGCTGCGCGAGACGCTTGCGAGCAGCGCCCGCCCCGAGGACGCCGTCGAACGCCTCGTCGAGCTCGCGCTGCGCGGGGGAGGACCGGACAACATCACGGCGATCGTGGCGGACGTCGTCGACGTGGACGCTGCCCCGTCGGCCGTACCCGTCGTCGTCGGCGCAGCCGCCGAGGACGCCGTACAACGACCGGGCGGCACCTCCGCAGCGGCCAAGGCGGCCGCTCTCTCCCCGCCGCGCGCCCGGCCCGACCGGGACGACGACCTGGACGACGACCTTCCGCCGCGCCACCGGGGCCGCCGCGTGCTGGCCCTGCTCGTCCTGCTGCTGCTGATCGGCGGTGGCGGCTACGGCGCCTACCGGTGGTCGCAGACGCAGTACTACGTCGGCGCGGCCGACGCCAAGGTGGCGATCTACCAAGGCCTGACGCAGGACGTCGGCCCGCTGCACACGTCCAAGGTCTACGAGCAGCAGGACATCGCCCTCGCCGACCTACCGACCTACCAGCGTGAGCGGGTCGAGGCCGACATCGCCGCTGCGGGGCTGCGGGACGCAAGGCGCATCGTGACCACTCTGCGCACCCAGGCGCAGATCTGCCGCGAGGCCGCCGCGAGCGCCAGTGCCTCTCCCGCCCCGACCAGCCCCGGTCCCTCGGCTCCCGCGACCCCGCCGGCCAGCCCTCCCGCGTCGGCTCTGCCGTCCGCGACCCCGAGCGCCAGCCCGAGCCCCACCACGCCGAGCACGCCGCCCTCGCCCGACTCCACCGACCCCGGGGCCGTCGACTGCGGGAACCGCTCATGACGGCCAAGACACCCGGGAGCACCCGGTGAACGCCGCGGCACGGCTGCGCAACCCGCGCAACGTCGAGCTCGGGATGCTGGTGTTCTCGCTGGTCATCGCGATGGCGGCCTACGCCTCCGTGGGGCTGGCCCACGACGGTCAGCTGCCCGCCGGCATGGTCGGCTACGGCGCCGGTCTCGGCGTGCTGTTCCTCGCGGCCCATCTCACGTTGCGCCGTTTCGCGCGCGACGCCGACCCCGTGCTGCTGCCCTCGGTGACGCTCATCAACGGCCTGGGCCTGGCCATCATCCACCGGCTCGACCTGGCAGCCGCAGACCGCGCCACCCGGCTCGGCATCGACGCGCCATCAGCAGCCGCGCCACCGCAGCTGACCTGGACCGCCGTCGGCGTCATCCTCTTCGTCGTCGTGCTCGTGGGCGTGCGCGACCACCGCGTGCTGCAGCGGTTCACCTACACCGCGATGCTCGCCGGTCTCGGGCTGCTGCTGCTGCCGCTGGTGCCGGGCATCGGCACCACGATCAACGGCGCCCGCATCTGGATCCGGGTGGCCGGCTTCTCCTTCCAGCCCGGCGAGCTGGCGAAGATCTGCCTGCTGGTGTTCTTCGCCGGCTACCTCGTGGTGAAGCGCGACGTACTCGCCCTTGCAAGCCGCCGCGTCGCGGGCGTCGACCTGCCGCGCGCCCGCGACCTCGGCCCGATCCTGGTCGCGTGGGCGGCGAGCCTCGCGGTCCTGGTGTTCGAGCGCGACCTCGGTACGTCGCTGCTGTTCTTCGGCGTCTTCGTCGCACTGCTCTACGTCGCGACCGAACGCCTCTCGTGGCTGCTCATCGGCCTCGGCCTCTTCGCGTCCGGCTCGTTCGTCGCCTGGTCGCTGTTCAGCCACGTGCAGGACCGAGTCGACATCTGGCTCCACGCGTTCGCGCCCGACAACGTCGGCGACAGCAGCTACCAGCTGGTGCAAGGCTTGTTCGGCATGGGCACCGGCGGCATCCTCGGCAAGGGGCTCGGCCAAGGCCGGCCGGACATCGTGCCCTACGCCAACACCGACTTCATCATCGCGGCGGTCGGCGAGGAGCTGGGCCTGACCGGGCTGATGGCCCTGCTCGTCATCTACGGGATCATCGTGCAACGCGGGCTGCGCACCTCCATCGCGGTGCGTGACGCGTTCGGCAAGCTGCTGGCGGCCGGCCTGGCCTTCAGCCTGGCGCTGCAGGTGTTCGTCGTCGTCGGCGGGGTGACCCGGTTGATCCCGCTCACTGGGCTGACCATGCCGTTCCTCTCCTACGGCGGCTCGTCCCTCGTCTCCAACTGGGTGCTGATCGCTCTGCTGCTGCGCATCAGCGACGCCGCACGTCGACCGGCGCCCACTCCGTCCGCGTCCCTGCAGGACGCCCGCACCCAGGTGGTGCGACTGTGAACAAGCCACTGCGCCGGCTCTCGATCGCCGTTCTGGTGATGTTCGGCCTGCTGCTGCTCAACGCCAACTATCTGCAAGTGGTGCGCGCCGAGTCGTTGCACAACAACAGCAACAACCCCCGGCTGATCCTGGAGGAGTACTCCCGTCAGCGCGGCCCCATCGTGGTGGGTGGCAAGCAGATCGCCCGCAGCGTCGAGACCAACAACCGGCTGAAGTACAAGCGCACCTACGCCCAGGGAAAGCTCTACGCGCCGGCCACCGGCTTCTACTCGCTGGTCTACGGCGCCAGCGGCATCGAGGCCGCCGAGAACTCGATCCTGTCCGGCACCGACGACAGCCTGTTCGTGCGGCGGGTGATCGACCTGCTCACCCGCGAGCCACCCCAGGGCGGCAGCGTCTCCCTCACGCTCAACGCCCGGGCGCAGAAGGCCGCCTATGACGGGCTGAACGGACGCAAGGGCGCCGTCGCGGCGATCGACCCGTCCACCGGCGCGATCCTGGCGCTGGTCAGCAGCCCGTCGTACGACCCGAACCTGCTCGCGTCACACGATGCCGCCGCCGTACGGCGCAGCTACAAGCGGCTGAGCGAGAACCCGAACAAGCCGATGCTCAACCGGGCGCTGCGCGAGACCTACACGCCGGGCTCGACGTTCAAGGTCGTCACCGCAGCGGCGGCCCTGGAGAACGGCATGACCAAGGACACCAAGGTGTTCAACGGGCCTCAGCTCGACCTGCCGCAGACCACCTCGAACCTGCCCAACGAGAACGGCCGGCCGTGCAACCCCGGGGGAGAGGCCACGCTGCAGGACGCGCTCGCCTTCTCGTGCAACGCGTCCTTCGGCAAG
>JAVEDJ010000081.1 GCA_030841025.1 Actinomycetota bacterium | reverse complement strand
ATCAACGCGGTCGAGTCGTTCGCCTACCAGTACACGGGTGACCCAGCGTTGTACGCACCACACCAGTTCCGCTCCAGCGACCACGACCCACTGATCGTGGGCCTCGACCTGCAGGAGAGGTGCATGGGTCTGCCACCGACCATCCGCGGGACCAACGGCAACGACGTGCTGCAAGGCAGCAACAAGCGCGACGTCATCATGGGTCTCGGCGGCGACGACGTCATCGAGGGCGGCAACTCCGAGGACGTCGTGTGCGGCGGCGCCGGGAACGACAGGCTGGGCGGTGGCAACGGCAACGACCTCCTGCTCGGTGGCCTGGGCGACGACAGCATCTTCGGGGGCAACGGCTCTGACGCCCTCGTCGGCGGCCCCGGGACGGACGTGCTCGACGGCGGGAACGGCCGCAACGTGCTGACCCAGGAGGGTCCGGAGTCCTGACCTGGCACGGCGGCGGCCACAGGCGACAATCGGGTCATGGCCCGCTCGAAGTCGGACAAGCTCTCGCCGTACCGCCGCAAGCGTGACGCCCGGCGCACCCCTGAACCGGTGCCCGCCGAGGGTTCGCTGCCGCAAGGCAACGACGACACCTTTGTCATCCAGGAGCATCACGCGCGTCGGTTGCACTGGGACTTCCGTCTGGAGCGCGACGGCGTACTCGTCTCGTGGGCCCTGCCCAAGGGAGTGCCGGAGGACCCCAAGCGCAACCACCTCGCCGTGCACACCGAGGACCACCCCCTGGACTATGCGCAGTTCGCCGGCGAGATCCCGCAGGGCGAGTACGGCGGGGGAGCCGTGACGATCTGGGACCGCGGCACCTACACCTGTGAGAAGTGGCGCGACGACGAGGTCATCGTCGTGCTCGAGGGCGAACGGGTGCGCGGGCGCTACGCGCTCTTCCACACCGACGACAAGAACTGGATGATCCATCGCATGTCGCCACCGGCCGACCCGGACGCCGAGCCGCTGCCCGCGCTGATCAAGCCGATGCTGGCGACCCTGGGCGAGCTGCCGACGGGTCCGCAGGAGGACCAGTGGGCCTTCGAGATGAAGTGGGACGGCGTGCGGGCGGTGACCTACGTCGACAACTCGGCGTCGGGATCGCTGCGGGTGATGACGCGCAACGACCGCGAGGTGGCGGCCACCTACCCCGAGCTGCGCCAGCTGGCCGTCGCACTGGGTTCGCGACGGGTCGTGCTGGACGGCGAGATCGTGGCCCTGGACGCTCAGGGACGCCCCAGCTTCGGGCAGCTGCAGGCCCGCATGCACGTGCAGCGTCCGGACAAGAGCCTGCTCACGCGGGTGCCCGTCACCTATCTGGTGTTCGACGTGCTGCACCTCGATGGCACCTCGCTGCTCAAGACGCCGTACGACGACCGGCGTTCGGTGCTCGAGCAGCTGGCACTGGACGGCGCGCACTGGGCGACACCACCCGCCTTCCACGGCAACGGTGAGGCTGCGATGGCCGCCGCGGAGGCCCAGGGGCTCGAGGGTGTGGTCGCCAAGCGGCGCGACTCGCTCTACGAGCCCAACCGGCGCTCCAGGAACTGGATCAAGGTCAAGCCGGTGCGCACGCAGGAGGTCGTCATCGCCGGCTGGCAGCCCGGCGCCGGGCGACGGGCCGGCGGGATCGGGTCGCTGCTGCTCGGCGTGCACGATGACGAGGGCCGGTTGGTCTATGCCGGGCACGTCGGCACCGGCTTCACCCAGCGGATGCTCGACGACCTGGCGACCCGGCTGCGGCCGCTCGAGCGCAAGACGTCGCCGTTGGCTGACGAGGTCCCGCGCGCCCAGGCCAAAGATGCTCACTGGGTCACGCCGCGGCTGGTGGGAGAGGTCGCCTTCGGTGAATGGACCAAGGACGGGCGGCTGCGGCACCCGTCCTGGCGCGGGCTGCGACCGGACAAGTCCGCCGACGAGGTCGTGCCTGAGAGCTGACCGCGCGGGTTACGGTCGTGGCATGCGCGCCCCGGCTGCCTTGGTCGTCCTGCGGGTGCTGGCTCTGCTGGCGTTGTCGACGCTCGCCGGGTGCGGTTTCGTCAGCGCGGGTGGCAGCAAGGACGCGCCTGCGCCGCCGATCGGGGCGCTGTCGGTCAGCAGCGCGGCGTTCGCCGACGGTGCGGCCATACCGACCGGGTTCACCTGCAAGGGCGACAACCTCTCGCCGCCGCTGCATTGGTCGGGCCTGCCGTCCGACGCACGATCGGTCGCTCTCGTGGTCGACGACCCCGATGCGCCGAACGGCACGTTCACGCACTGGGTCGTGTTCAACATCGACCCGCAGCAGCGCTCGATCGACGCGGGCCAGGTGCCCGAGGGCGCCCGGCAGGCGAAGAACAGTGCGGGGCACGCGTCGTACGACGGGCCGTGCCCGCCCAGTGGCACCCACCACTACCGGTTCACCGTCTCGGTGCTCCGCTCACCGCTGACGGTGCCCGACGGCGCGGAGACCACCCGAGTGCTCACGGTGATCAAGGCGAAGGCGACCGCCCGCGGAACGCTGACCGGAACGTTCGCGGCCGGCTGACCGCCGGTCAGCCGGGTCAGCCGGGTCATCCGGGCCAGTCAGCGGTCAGAGGCGGCGCAGCACGGCGGTGACCCGGCCGAGGATCGTCGCGTCGTCGCCAGGGATCGGCTCGTAGGCAGGGTTGTGCGGCATCAGCCACGCGTGCCCGTCGCGACGCTTGAACGTCTTCACCGTCGCCTCACCGTCGATCATGGCCGCCACGATCTCGCCCGGCTCGGCCACCTGCTGCTGGCGCACGACCACCCAGTCCCCGTCGCAGATCGCCGCGTCGACCATCGAGTCGCCGCGGACCTGCAGCAGGAACAGCGTGCCCTCGCCGACCACCTGACGGGGGAGTGGGAAGACGTCCTCCACCACCTGCTCGGCGAGGATCGGCCCGCCGGCCGCGATGCGACCGACGACGGGGACGTAGGCCGCGGCCGGCCGCGCGTCGCCGCTGCCCGTCTCGTCGATCCCGTCGTCGTACGACGGCGCGGGCGACGCGCCGCCCGTCGGGTCGGGGTAGCGCACCTCGATGGCCCGGGGCCGGTTGGGGTCGCGCCGGAGGAAGCCCTTGCGCTCGAGGGCGGCCAGCTGGTGGGAGACGCTGGACGAGCTGGTGAGGCCGACGGCCTCGCCGATCTCGCGCATGCTCGGGGGGTATCCCTGGCGCTCGACCGAGGCTCGGATCACCTCGAGGACCTTGCGCTGGCGCGGGGTCAGCCCGGCCTCGTCGGGTGGACCATCGGGGATCTCGGTGACGTTGTCGCCACCCACCGCCCCGCCGCGGCCCGTGCGGCCCGCGCGGCCGGAACTCGTCCCGGACCGACCTGTCCTGCCGCTGCGCTCTCGCGTGCTCACGCTCGTCTCCCCACGCCGGCCTGCTCACCGCCGGCGCTGCTGCCGACCGTGCTTCCGTCGTGATCACCGTAGCGATCCGGGCGGCTCAGTTCAAACATATGTTCGAGAAATTGTGGATTTTCTCGCCGCGATGGGGTAGAAAGTCGCACAGGCGTTCGATCGAACAGGTGTTCGGGCTACCGCCAAGGCCTACGGCCAGAACGACAGCCAGGAACGACAGCCAGGAACGACGGCCGGGAACGACAGCCGGGAACGACAGCCGTGAACGACGTTGTGTCCGACCCGGTCAGTAGACCTGGCCAGACCGAACGAGAGCCCGGCACAGACGACCGGGCAGAGGCGAAGGAGCACCCGATGAGCACCCTGACCATCCCCGCCGCACTGCCTCGCCCGACGCGCCGGCCGACCGCACCGCGCCCGGTCGCCGTCGCGCCGGTCCTTCAGGAGCGGCCCGCCGCGGTGCGGCTGACCCGGCGCGGCCGCGCCCTGCTGACCGTGGCGGCCCTGGGGGCGGCCATGGGGATCCTGGGCGTGGCGCAGCCGCAGGCCTTTGCCTTGGGACATTCGGGTGTCGCGGCGTCCGAGCGAGTCACCGTGCGCCCCGGGGAGACGCTCTGGGCGATCGCGCAGCGCACCGCTCCCGGCGTGGACCCGCGTGAGACGGTTGCGCGGATCCAGTCGATGAACGACCTCGACTCCAGCACGGTGCCTGCCGGCAGCGTGCTGCTGGTGCCGAGCACGCGCTGAGCCTCCGCGGCGGCAGGCCCTGGGCCCGGTGCACAGCCGGCGTCAGTGTCAGCCGACCTCAGTGGCAGCCGTCGGCCGCCGCCGCGCAGGTGTTGCCCTGGGCGATGTCGGCGAGCCCTGCCCAGACGTCCGGCGCGGTGACGGGGCCCGAGCCGGACAGCACGAACGACACGCCTTCGACGGC
>JAVEDJ010000062.1 GCA_030841025.1 Actinomycetota bacterium | reverse complement strand
GCAGCGGCACGTCGGGGCCGCGGATCGCCTGGTAGGACAGCTGGCCGAGACCGGGCCACGAGAACACGGTCTCGACCGTGATGGCGCCCGACACGACGAACCCGATGTTCAGGAAGACCAGCGTGATCGTGGGCAGCAGAGCATTGGGTACGGCGTGCCGCCGGCGCACCAGACGGTCCATCAACCCCTTGGCGCGCGCCGTCTGCAGGTAGTCCTGCCCCAGCTCGTCGACCAGCGACGAGCGCATCACGAGGGCGTACTCCGCGAGGTAGGCCAAGGTCAGCGTGAGGGCGGGCAGGAAGAGGTGCCACGCCTGGTCCAGGATCCCCTTCAGCGACCACGGCTCGACACCTGGCGTCAGGGTGCCGCCGCTCGGGAAGAGCCCCGGGAACGGTCCGACACCGGTGCTGAACAGGATGAGCAGGACCATGCCGAGCCAGAACTCCGGCATCGCGTAGAGAGTCAGGGTGAGAGCCGTCGACGACCGGTCGAACCCGCTCCCCCGCTTCCAGCCACCCTTGATGCCGATGGCGATGCCGATGGCCGCCGACAGCACCGTCGCGGTGCCGAGCAGCACCACGGTGGGCCACACGTAGTCGCCGATCACGTCCCAGACCGGCCGGGAGAACTGGGTGGAGTCGACGCCGGAGGAGAACGGGTTCTTGAGATAACCGAGGAACTGCTCGTGGATGGGCTTGTTGAGCTGCCGTCGCAGCTCGATGAGCTGGGACCGGTCCATGTTGCGGCCGCGGGTGTAGAGCGTGATGGGGTCCCCGGGCAGCAGCCGGAACAGGAAGAAGTTGAAGACGAGGACGAACGCCATGGTGCCGACGCCGGTCAGCACCCGCCTTGCCGCGTAGCGGCCCAGCCCACCGCCGCCTCCACCATGTCGCCGCCGTGACGGCGGAGGCTCCGGCGGTGTCGCCGCGTGCTCGGCGGCGGTGAGCGTCACTCGACCTCGGACTCCGGTCGGCGGCGGCCGCGCAGACCGAAGAACACCAGACCGCCGAGCAGGGCGGCGCCGGCAACGACGCCACCGACGACCAGGCCGGAGCTGCTGCTGTCGTCCGTCGCCTTGTCCTTGGCCTGGACGACGGGCCGCACGGATCGATAGCTGTGGGTGCCGTACTGGAACAGCAGCGAGCCGTTCGGTGCCGGCTGCGGCGTGAATCCAGTGAACCGGTCCGAGCGGTAGGCCTCGAGGTTGTCGTAGTAGTAGGTCAGGACGTACGGCGCGTCGTCGTACAGCATCTTCTGCATGGCCTTGACCGTCTCCGCTCGTGCCGCGGGGTCGATCTGTGTGCTCTGCCTGGTGAAAAGGGCGTCGTAGTTCTTGTTGCAGTAGAACGAGTCGGAGAGGTTGGCGAAGATGCTGCCGCCGTCCTTGTAGGAGCGGTTGGCGCAGGTGAACGTCGACAGCTGGTAGTTGGGATCGGGCTCGACGACCCAGCCCCACTCGAACATGTCGAACTTGCCCTCCCCGATGATCTCGGTCAGCGCATCCTCGGACACGACCTTCGTCTGCACGTCGATGCCGATGTCCTTGAGCCAGCCGGCGACGAACTGCACCGTCTGCTGGCTGTTCTGCGAGTTGCTGCGACCGAGCAGCCGGAACCTCAGCGGCTTGGAGCCGTCGGGCATCATGCGGACGCCGCCCGCGCCCTTCCGGTAGCCGGCTTCGTCCAGCAGCCGGTTTGCCTCCGCGAGGTCGAACGTGCGCGTCGTGCCCGCCGGGTCGTAGTGCAGGTCCTGATAGAGGGGCGGGATGATGCTCCTGCCCGGGGAGCCGTGACCGCCGAGCACCCTCTCGACGATGACCTTCGTGTCGATCGCGTGCGCGATCGCGATCCGCACCCGCTTGTCCTTGAGCGCGGGGTGGCCGTTGCCGATCGGCGTGCCGTCGTCGAGGGCGGCTCCGGTGTTCATGGCGATCTCGTCGAAGCCGCTGTACTGCGCCGGGACGGTCTTCACGCCAGCGGCCTTGTCGAGGCTGTTGAACACGTTGGCCCCGAGGCTGTCCGCGAAGTCGATCTCGCCACGGCGCAGCGCCTGCGCCAGCGAGTCCTCGTTGCTGAAGATGCGGAACACGAGCTCGTCGACGTGCGGTGCGCCGGCCCAGTAGGACTTGTTCGCCTCGAGCCGCACGAACTGACCCTTCTTGTGCTCCTTGACGATGAAGGGGCCGGAGCCGACGATGCCCTCCGGACCCGGTTCGTTGGTGTAGCTGCTGACCTTCTTCTCGTCGATGTCCTTCCAGATGTGCTCGGGCAGGATGTAGAGGTACAGGTGCAACATGATCGGAGTCGGCTTCGTGAGCTTCATGACGACAGTCAGGTCGTCCGTGGCCGCCACCGAGGTGAGCGGGGCGACGTAGTTGCCGAAGTTGGTCTTCTCGTACTTGCCCTTCATCACGCGGTTGAACGTGTAGGCGACGTCCCGCGCGGTGAGCGGCTGGCCGTCGGACCACTTCACTCCGGAGCGCAGGTGATAGGTCCAGGTGAGACCGTCCGCAGAGACGTCCCACTTCTCCGCGAGGGCGGGCTGGGTGCTGAAGTCCTTCTGCCCGTAGTCGGTGAGCGTGTCGTAGTTGAGCTGGTACAGCTCGTAGGCCGACGCCACGAGGCCCGTGAAGGGGTTGAGGGAGTCGACGTCCTGCGTGATGCCGACGGTGAAGGTGGTCTTCTTCGCACTCGTGCCGGCGGGCGTCGGGGACGCTGCGTGCGCAGCGGATGCCAGCGCCAGCACGGCAACAGCCAGCACCGCCGCAGCTGTTGCGACGACAGCCGAGGGGACCCTGCCCGACATGCCCCTATTGCGACCAGGCTGTGTGGGTTGCGGGGCATCGGGCGTGCTCATCTGCCAACCTCCGCAGCACTGAGGAATCCCCCACCCGGAGCCGGCTCGGCCTCCGCATTTCGTTTGTACCGGGATCATGCTGGGTGCCCATCCATTTGTCACGCGCTTGCTGAATCACGAGTCAGTAAGGATTCGCGAGCGCGTTACGGTGACCGCCGTGGACCGACCTCCGGTGGCGCCGAAGCAGCCCACCACCCGCACCCTGCACGGCGACAGCGTCCCCGACGACTTCGCGTGGATGCGTCGGGTCGACGACCCACGCCTGCACGACTACCTGGTGGCGGAGAACGCCTGGACGCGGCAGCAGACCGCTCACCTGGAGGGCCTGCGGGCGACGGTCTTCGACGAGCTGAGCCGTGTGCTGCCCGAGGACGACGTGTCGGCCCCGTGGCGGCAGGGCGGGTTCGACTACCTGGTGCGGCGGCGCGCGGGGCAGCAGTACCGCGTGCACACGCGCCGACCGGCCGGTGCGTCCGACACCGACCCCGGCACCGAGCAGGTGATCCTGGACGAGAACGCGCTGGCCGAAGGAGAGGACTTCCTCGAGCTCGGGGCGTGCGAGGTCAGTCCGGACGGCCGGCTGCTCGCCTACTCGGTGGACCTCGACGGCAGCGAGGTGTTCACCACGCGGGTGCGTGACCTGGACACCGGCCGTGACCTGCCCGACGAGATCACCGGCACCTACTACGGCTTCGCCTGGTCGGCCGACAGCGGCAGCTTCTTCTACACCACGCTCGACGACGCCTATCGGCCCGACACGATCCGAAGGCACGTGCTCGGGACAGCCGTCGCTGACGACGTCGCGGTGTGGCACGAGGCGGACCGGCGCTTCGAGCTGGACATCGAGCACACCCGCAGCGGTGAGTTCGTGCTCCTGATCTCGGCGAGCCGTGACACCAGCGAGACGCGGCTGGTCCCGGCCGATGACCCGGCGCGCGCCCCCGTCGTCGTACAGCCCCGGGAGAAGGGCCGCGAGTACGACGTCGACCATCAGCGTGGTGACAGCGGCGGCCGGCTGCTCATCGTCGTCAACGACACGGGCCCGGAGTTCCGGGTCGCCGAGGTAGTTGTTGGCGCGATCGACGGCGGCGACTCAAGCGGCGCGTGGCGGGAGGTGCTGGCCCACCGGCCAGAGGGGCGCGTGCTGGGCGTCGCCGCGTTCGCGGACCACGTGGTCGTGACGGAGCGCGAGGGCGGCCAGCTGCAGCTGCGGGTGCTGGACGGCGGCGGGTCGACGATGCGGGTGGTGGTGCCGGACGCCGGCGGCGAGGTGGTGCAGCTGGGTCGCAACGAGGAGTACGACGTCGCGCGTGTCCGCCTCGTGCGTGAAGGGTGGGTGCGTCCACGGGCAGACCTCGACCACGACCTGGCGACGGGGCAGGAGACCGTCGTGCACCAGCAGCAGGTGCTGGTGCACGTGGCGCCCGAGGACTACCGCTGCGAGCTCGTCCACGTGACGACCCAGGACGGAGCTCAGGTTCCGCTCTCACTCGTCTCCCGCGCGGACGCGGCGGACGGCGGACCGCGGCCCACGTTGCTCTACGGCTACGGGTCCTATGAGGCCAGCCTCGACCCCGAGTTCTGGTACCAGATGCACCCACTGCTCGACCGCGGCTACCTGCTCGCCGTCGCTCACCCGCGCGGCGGCGGCGAGGGCGGCCGCACCTGGTGGCTGCAGGGCCGGCTGATGAGCAAGCGCAACACCTTCGAGGACTTCATCGCGTGCGCGCGACACCTGATCGACGCAGGCCACACGCGTCCGGACCTGCTCGCTGCGCGCGGCATCAGCGCCGGCGGCCTCTTGATGGGCGCGAGCGCCTTCCTCGCCCCCGAGCTGTTCCGGGCGATCGTCGCCGAAGTCCCCTTCGTCGACGTCGTGACGACGATGCTCGACGACACGCTGCCGCTCACGGTCGGCGAGTGGGACGAGTGGGGTGACCCGCGGGACGTGGAGCACTACGAGTACCTGCGCTCCTACTCGCCGTACGAGAACCTCCCCGGTCCGCAGCGACCGGCGCTATTGGTGACCGCGAGCCGACACGACCCGCGGGTGAGCGTGCACGAACCGGCCAAGTGGGTGGCCAAGATGCGGGCCGACGGCAACCAGGGCGACCAGCCGTTGCTGCTGCAGACGGCGATGGGTGCGGCCGCGCACACCGGTCCGGCCGGACGGTACGACGCGTGGCGGCACGAGGCGTCGCTGCACGCTTTCGTCCTCGACCTGCTGACCCCGGGACCGGGTCAGCCCGGGCGCTCAACCCCCTGAGACCGCCAGCTCCGCGGAGGAGTCGAGGCCGCCGCCGCTGCGGTCGGCGAGCCAGCCGTCGGGGAGCACGACACGTCTCGGGGAGCCCAGCCGTCCACGCGGTGCGGCCAGCACGTCGTCCGGGAACGGCGCGGACGCATCGAGGGTGCCCAGCAGGTCGTCGAGCTCGGCCAGCGAGGACACCAGCCCGAGCCGCTGCCGCGTGTCGCCACCGACCGGGAACCCCTTGAGGTACCACGACACGTGCTTGCGGAACTCGCGTGAACCCTTGTCCTCGCCGAGCCACTGCGCCATCAGCCCGGCGTGCCGGCGCATCACCGCGGCGACCTGGCCGAGCGAGGGGTGCGGCTCGTCAGGCAGTCCGGCGAACGCGCGGTCGAACGAGCGGAACAGCCAGGGGCGGCCCAGGCAGCCCCGTCCGACCACCACGCCGTCCGCACCGGTCTCGCGCATCATCCGCAGCGCGTCGTCGGCCTCCCAGAGGTCACCGTTGCCGAGCACCGGGATGGACCTCACGTGCTCCTTGAGCCGCGCGATCGCCGACCAGTCGGCCTGGCCGGAGTAGGCCTGGGCCGCTGTCCGGCCGTGCAACGCCACGGCGGTGAGGCCGGAGTCCTCGGCGATCCGGCCCGCCTCGAGATAGGTCAGGTGGTCGGCGTCGATGCCCATCCGCATCTTCATGGTCACCGGCAGCGGACCTGCAGCCTTGACGGCCGCCTCCAGGATGGCCCGCAGCAGGTCGCGCTTCCACGGCAGCGCCGCACCGCCGCCGCGGCGGGTCACCTTGGGCACCGGGCAGCCGAAGTTCAGGTCGATGTGGTCGGCCCGGTCCTCGGCCACCAGCATGGTCACCGCTTCGCCCACGACGTGCGGGTCGACGCCGTACAGCTGGAGGCTGCGCGGCGACTCCTCGGAGCCGAACTCGATCAGCCGCATGGTCTCGGGATCCCGCTCGACCAGAGCCCGGGTCGTGATCATCTCGCTGACGAACAGGCCGCCGCCGTAGTCCCGGCAGAGCCGGCGGAAGGGGGCGTTCGTGATGCCGGCCATGGGGGCGAGCACCACGGGCGGCCACACCTGGTGCGGGCCGACGCGCAGCGACGCTGCGGGCGCGGCGGTGGTGGTCATCGCTCCATTGTGACAAGGCAGGGAGACGATCCTGCACCACCGGTCGCGCCGCAGCGTGCGCTGCCGGGCACGCAGTGCCACCGGGCCCGGTGCCCGGGTGGTTGCGCTGCGCAATGCTGCTGCGCCAAGCGGGCGACAACCGAGGTCTTCCCGACGTCGATCACGGGCCCGGGGCCGAGATCGGCCGATCGGGGCAGCTGGCGTGACCGGCCCGGAGGTTTTGGCTCCCATCTCGGTCGCGACGAGGCCTTTCACGCGTAGCCACGCCGCAGTTTCTCAAGAGGTTCTGCTGTGAGTCGCTCGCTGCGGCGCGCCGGAACGCCTGCCGTATCCGTACAAAATAGGTCGAATCGGCCAGTGCGAGGTATGACGCTGAGCGTCGCCTGTCAGAGGTTTTGAGACGGTCGCTCGGCCACCTTCGTGTTTGCACGACCGAGCAACTGCTTGGGCACGCCGCCAATGGGGGGGACGTCGCCCGACGACACGCCGGCCGCGGACGCGGCCGCAGTGAGGACGACTTACATGCCTGCCACCCGATCCATGCCTGCGCGCCGCCGTCGAGACTCA
>JAVEDJ010000426.1 GCA_030841025.1 Actinomycetota bacterium | reverse complement strand
ATCACACAGGGCGACAACCGTGACACCCCAGACATCTGGTCGTTGACCGCCGCGGACATGGACGGAAGCCCGACCTTCCGCATCCCGGCCGGGGGGCTGGCGCTGCGCTGGCTGCTGAGCCCGTTCGCCCTCGCCCTCGTGTCCGCCGTCTGCATCTACTTCGTCGTCGTCGGCAAGGGCAGTGAAGCTGGCGAAGACGGCGGATCCGGGTCTGACAGCGAGCGTGCGCGCGGGCCGGAGGCCGTCGTACCTCGTTAGGCTCGTTGCGTGCCGGACAACCACGCTTTACGACGAGACGCGCTGCGAGCACTCTTCGAGGGACTGGATGTCGACGCCGTCCTCGTCACGCGCCTGGTCAACGTCCGCTACCTGACCGGGTTCACCGGGTCGAACGCGGCGCTGCTCGTGACCCCCACCGATGCTGTGCTCGCCACGGACGGTCGCTACCTCACCCAGTCCGAGAGCGAGGCGCCCGACGTCGAGCGGGTCATCGACCGGCAGTGCGCTGCTGCGCTGGTCGCGCGCGCCGGCACGGACGGCATCGGTCGCCTGGGTTTCGAGGACCACGACGTCAGCGTCGCGACGCATGCCGAGCTGAGCTCGCTCGACGGGACGCGGGCCCTTGCCGGCGTGGGGCAGCCCGTGGAGGGGCTGCGCGCGGTCAAGGACGAGGACGAGATCGAGCTGCTGCGTCTGGCGTGTGCCATCAGCTGCCGGGCGCTGGAGGACCTGCTGCCGGTCATCGCGCCCGGCCGAACCGAGCGCGAAGTGGCCAGGGACCTGGAGAACCGGATGCTCGATCTCGGTGCTCAGGGCATCGCGTTCGAGACCATCGTGGCCACCGGCGCCAACAGCGCCGTCCCGCACCACCGGCCCACGGACCACGAGATCGCGATCGGCGACCTGCTCAAGATCGACTTCGGCGCGCGCTACGAGGGCTACCACGCCGACTGCACCCGAACGTTCGTCGTGGGGCGAGAGCCCGAGGCGTGGCAGCGCGAGATCTTCGACGTCGTGCGCTCGGCGCAGCGGGCCGGGCGACACGCGTTGACCCCCGGGGCCGACCTGCAGGTGATCGACTCGGCGGCTCGCGACGTGGTCGCCGCGGCTGGTTACGGAGACCAGTTCCCGCACGGGCTGGGGCACGGGGTCGGCTTGGAGATCCACGAGGCTCCGACGGTCGGATACTCCTCGGCAGGTAGGATCGAGGCTCGCACACCGGTGACCGTTGAGCCCGGCGTCTACCTGCCTGGGCGCGGGGGAGTCCGCATCGAGGACACCCTCGTCGTGGGTGCAGACTCCCCCGAGCTGCTGACGACGACGCCGAAGGACCTGCTGGTCCTCTGACGGCGCCGTTGCGCGACACCGATGTCCGAACCACCGAAGACGACCGAAGGACCTCCGCTGTGGCAACGACGAACGACCTGAAGAACGGACTCGTGCTCAACCTCGACGGGCAGCTGTGGTCCGTGGTCGAGTTCCAGCACGTCAAGCCCGGCAAGGGCGGTGCCTTCGTGCGGACCAAGCTGAAGAACGTGCTGTCCGGCAAGGTCGTCGACAAGACGTTCAACGCGGGCACCAAGGTGGAGACCGCCACCGTCGACAAGCGCGACATGCAGTACCTCTACAAGGAGGGCGAGGACTTCGTCTTCATGGACATGCAGTCCTTCGACCAGATCCACGTCCCGAGCACGACCGTCGGCAGCTCGGCGTCGTACATGCTCGAGAACCAGGACACCGTCGTCGCACTGCACGAGGGCACGGCGCTGTACGTCGAGCTGCCTGCCTCGGTGGAGCTGTCGATCTCGTACACCGAGCCGGGGATGCAGGGTGACCGGTCGACCGGTGGCACCAAGCCGGCCACCCTCGAGACGGGCGCGGAGATCGCCGTACCGTTGTTCATCGTGACCGGCGAGAAGGTCAAGGTCGACACCCGGGACGGCAGCTACCTCGGTCGCGTGACCAGCTAGTGGCGGCTCGCACGAAGGCTCGCAAGCGCGCGCTCGACGTGCTGTTCGAGTCCGAGCAGCGCAAGGTCGACGTGCTGGAGACGCTGGCGGGACGAGTGGTCGCGCAGGACCCGCCCGTGAACGAGTACACCGTGGCGCTCGTGGAGGGCGTCGTCGCCCAGCGGGAGCGCATCGACGAGCTGCTGACCACCTACGCGCAGGGTTGGTCGCTGGACCGGATGCCGGCGGTGGACCGAGCGATCCTGCGGCTCGCCACCTTCGAGCTGCTGTGGCGCGACGACGTCCCGGACGGAGTCGTGATCAGCGAGGCCGTGGCGCTGGCGAGTGACCTGTCCACGGACGACTCGGCCGGCTTCGTGAACGGCCTCCTGGCCCGCCTGCTGGAGCTGAAGCCGACCCTCGCGCCCTGACACCCGGATCCGCGGGCCCCGCCGCCATGCTGCCGATTCGACCACGTTAGGTATGCCGGAGGGGACGACAACAGGCGCCTAGGCCTGTTGTCGTCCCATCTCGCCTGCCCAACGTGGTCGAATCGCGTTAGTTAGTTGGCCGGGGGTTAGTCGAGGGCGCGGCGGGCTTCGGGGTTCAGGACACCCCAGGAGATGAGCTGCTCGGTCAGCTGGGACGGCGACTCGTCGTAGATCACGGCCAGCGTCCGCAGGTCGTCCTGGCGGATCGAGAGCACCCGACCGTTGTAGTCGCCACGCTGCGCCTGGATGGTCGCGGCGTACCGGGCCAGCGGCCCCGCCCGCTCGGCCGGCACCACCTGCAGCGCCTCCAGGTCCAGGATCAGCCGCGGCGGCGGCTCGGCCGCGCCACCGGGCGACGACTCGGGCAGCAGCTCGGACACCGGCACGCCGTAGAAGTCGGCCAGCTCCGCCAGCCGCTGCACGGTCACGGCCCGGTCGCCCCGCTCGTACGATCCGACGACGACAGCCTTCCAGCGGCCCTCGGACTTCTCCTCGACACCATGCAGCGACAGGTTCTGCTGGGTGCGAATGGCACGCAGCCGCCCCCCGAGCGCGCGCGCGTAATCGGTCGGCATCAGTGTTTCCTTCCCCCCGAAATCACCGAGCGGTGACCTCGTCCAATGGCGGCGGACCGCCCCGATCAGGATGCCACCTCATGGTGACACAGCGTTACGTTACGCACAGTCACAAAGAAAGTTCACGGAATGGCAAAGGTCGTCCGCCGCGGACGCGTCCGGACGCCCCGACCGGAGTAACGGCCCGCCCTGCTGCTAGCGTGGCGGACGTTCACGAGAGACATCCTTTAACGACCCGTCCGGTGAGGCGGGGAAGGAGGTCGGTCGGCGATGACGCCTACCCCTAGCAAGCCCGCCCGTACGACGGGGGACACCCCTCCGGGCGCCACCAGTTCTCCCGCCAGCGTTGCCTCGAGCGCCACGACCGGCGCGCGGCCGGTCCTCGACGCCGCGGACATCGGCCGGGCACTGACCCGCATCGCCCACGAGATCCTTGAGCGCAACAAGGGCGCGGACGACATCTGCCTGCTGGGCATACCGTCGCGCGGTGTACCGCTCGCCCACCGGTTGGCCCGGCGGATCGCCGACGTGGAGGGCACCACGGTGCCGGTCGGCGCACTGGACATCACCATGTACCGCGACGACCTGCGCCTCCGCCCTGCCCGGGCCCTCGAGCACACTGACATCCCGCCCGGCGGCATCGACGGCCGCACAGTCGTGCTGGTCGACGACGTGCTCTTCTCCGGCCGCACCATCCGCGCCGCCCTCGACGCGATCGGCGACGTCGGCCGGCCGCGCCTGGTCCAGCTCGCGGTCCTGGTCGACCGGGGGCA
>JAVEDJ010000418.1 GCA_030841025.1 Actinomycetota bacterium | reverse complement strand
CCTCGTCGAGCTGGCCTTGCTCGACGTGCAGAACGGCGGCGTCTGGCAGTCCGAGCCGTCGCTGTGGAGCCGTTACGACCGCCCCTGGCAGGGCTACGGGTCGCCCGCCGGCGCGGAGCTGATCGGCACGATCCAGGTCGCCTACGGCACGCCGACCAAGTACGAGATCACGATCTACCGCGCGACCGTCACCCGCTTCGGCACCGAGGCCGGCTGGACGGTCCACACCCTGTGCGACGAGGCCCTCGGGTTCGGCAAGCTGAACCTCGAGAGCTGCCCACGGGCGACGCTGGGCGCGCCACCCAAACCGTTCCGGTTCTAGATCAGGGAGCGGTGGTGACGCTGACCTGCAGCTTCGTCGACCGCGTCTCCATCACCGGCTGCCCCGCCGTGCAGGTGTAGGTCGTCACCTCGAAGCGGACCGGGTAGGTGCCGGCCTTCTCCCAGCCGTGCCGCACGACATAGGTGTCATCGAGTAGCCCTGCGGCCGGCGCCGCAGCACCACATGCCTGCACGCTCCCCGAGCCGACGCCCGCGTCACCCCAGTCCTCGGTGCGACCGCTGAAGATGCCTTCCCCGTCGGTGTAGTGCACGACGAAGCGAGCCTGCTCCCCGGCGACGACCTGCGCCGGCGCGTCCACGGTGACCGCAAGAGCAGCAGGTACGACGGCGGCCGGCGGGCCTTGGTCGGTGGCCTCGGCCACCACCGTGTCCTGACCGCCCAGGAAGGCCGCGACGCCGGCGGCGGTCGCGGCCACCAGGATCGCGGCCGCGCCGATCACGAGCACCGGCCGACGCAGCCGCGGCCGACGAGGGTCGGGCACCACGACGGGTAGGTCGTCGCGCACAACAACGGGTCGGTCGTCAGGTAGCACGACGGGTCGGTCGTCGAGCGTCTCGACCATGTCGCTTCCGCGAGCGGACACGTCGATGTCACGGCCGCCCACGTGTTGACCGTTCCTGCGCTGATCGTCGTTCTCGAGCGTCGGCATGCTCCACCCTCCCCGGCACAGGCTAGGCCCTCGGGCCCGCCCAGCGCGGGATACCGGCGAGATGCGCCGGTCGTGAGCGACCTCGGCCAGCCCAGCCCCTGGGTGACTCCCGGCTACCTCACGAGGCGGTGCGTGACGTGTCCAGCGGCATGGACACGCTGTCCGGCAGCTGGACCGTGCTCGGACAACAGAGCTCGACCGCCGCGACGGTCGGCGTGACATGCAGGCGACGGTCCAGCTGCATGACCTCGAAGACCCGCAGCACCTGCGGGTGGTCGGCGACGAAGTGCACGGATCCGCCGAGCAGGGACTGCCGGTGATAGATCCGCAGCAGACTCCCCACTCCCGTCGAGTCGACGAAGGTCACCCCGCGTAGGTCGACGACCAGGCTGTCGGCTCCGCGGTTAAGCAGCGCCAGCAGCCGATCACGCAGATGCGGCGCGCTCGCGACATCGATCTCGCCGGTGACCTCCACAACAGTGTGCTGACCGAACCGATGCGGCTCGAGAAAACTGATCATGCGCTCCCCCTCGAGGGGCCTTCGGCTACGCCGATTGCTTTCAGCGTGCCCGCAGAGTAACCGGCGCGAGCGCCCAGGGGAAGCCGCCGAAGCGACGGATCTAGTTGCGCTAGAAACTGCCGCTGAGCAAGCGAATTACGCCGGTTGAGGGGATAAACGTGGGGCGCGGACGACGGATTCCGTTGCGTCGTTCGCCGCTGCGCGACGCCGATCTCGAGGACCTGGGGTGGCCGCGCAGGCCTGGGGCCGAGCACCGCGGACTCGCGACCGCCGCGTGTGGCTGCGCGTTACGCCGGGTAGCAGTACGTGTGAGTAGCGTGAGGCGGCCCGGACCGGGGAGGCCCATGGAACAGCTGCACGTGCATCGCTCGCTGCGCTGGCTGGTGGTCGCGATCGCCGCCGACGGGCTGGTAGCCCTCGCCCTGCTCGCACACGGAGCGGGCGCTCTCGGGCAGCGTCCGGGTCAGCGCGGTTCGTCCTTGGCCATCGCACTGTCGGCCCTCGGCCTGGCCTGCGTAGCCCTGCTCGTCGTGCTGGCGGTGCGGGCATCGCGCGCGGTGCGGGTGCTGGAGCGTCGGTTGACCGACGCCGACCGGCGCCTCGCCGCGACCGCCGGCAACCTGTCCGCCGAGCCGGCTGCGCATGCGCCACCCCCGCCGCTGATCGAAGTTCCGCCGGCGCGGCGCCGGGTCGCCCGCCTGCTCGAGGAGGGGAACCTGACGCTGGCCCTCCAGCCGATCATCGACCTCGACAAGGACCGTTGGGTCGCCGTCGAGGCGTTGGCGCGGTTCCCGGACGGGCGCGCTGCGGACCTGTGGTTCCGAGAGGCGCATGATGCCGGTCTCGGGGTCGAGCTCGAGCTGCTCTGCGTCACGCGGGCACTGCGGCTGGTGTCCCGGCTGCCCGCGGGCATCGGGTTGTCGGTGAACGCCTCCCCGTCACTGATCCTCGATCCGCGGCTGAGCCAGGCGATCAACGACAGCGGTGTCGTGCTGACCCGCCTGACGCTGGAGATCACCGAACATGCGGCGGTCACCGAGTACGACGACATCAAGGCCGCCCTGCTGGGGCTTCGGGAACGCGGCGTTCGGCTCGCCGTGGACGACACCGGCGCCGGCTATGCGTCCTTCAACCATGTGCTGCGGCTGCGACCGGACATCATCAAGCTCGATCAGTCGCTGGTCGTGGGGATTGCGGACGACCCTGCGCGCCGCGCGTTTGTCACCGCGATCGTGTTGCTAGCTCTCGAGCTCGACGCGACCGTCACCGCGGAGGGCGTGCAGAGCAGCGACGACCTCACGACCGTCGCGGCGCTCGGGGTCGACCAGGCCCAGGGCTACCACGTCGGCCGTCCGGACGTCGGCGCCGCCACGTGGGCCACGTGGTCGCATCGCCGATGGATGAGGCATTCGGCACCCGACGCGATCGAGCTGTTCCACAGCGTCTGACGCACCGATCAGCGCTCGGCGCACGGCTTCCGACGCCGCCCGGGCCGGGAGACGTTCCGCGGGTCCCGTCGATCGGCGAGACCCGCGGCGTCGTACCTCGACTAGTTCACTCGACTAGTTCACTCGACTAGTTCAGCTGTGCTCGGATTGCACCGGCCCCGAACCTGGCGTTGTGGACGTTGACGTAGAAGCGGCGTGGGTTGTTGCGCAGCGCCGTCGCCAGCGCTGGAGTCAGCGTGGCACACGCCGCCGACGCGGGTGTCGGTGCGACCAGCGGTACGACGACATTGCCGGCAACGCCGACTCGACCACGGTGGATGTGTGCCTGCGTCGCCTTGCCGATGCGCTGCACGGACAGCAGGTAGCACAGCCGCGTGCCGTCCAGGCTCCAGGTGAACTGGCCGCGCCCGTTGGCGTCACCGCGGGTGGGTGCCTCCTTCGCGCCGGTCAGCGTGACCTGCTTCTGTGGCACCTGCGCCATCGCCGGCTCCCCGGCGAGGATCACAGCGGTCGCGGCCATTCCGGCAACGGCGAACATAGCGATCTTGCGCATATCGGTCCTTTCGACGGGCTGTCCCCCCGGATCTCCACCGTCGTCCTGCAACGACCGGAGATCAAGACCTCTGAGCAACGGAGTCAGCCGGCGACGGCCCGCCGATGCTGTGGGAGGAAGCCAGGTTCGCCAGCCGAACGTCCCCCTTCGCGATGAGCCGGTCCCGCTCATCGGTGATGTCCACGGTCCACAGCTGTTGCGTGCGGCCGCGCTGGATGGGTAGCGCGCGAACATCGAGCGCGCCCTCACGTACGGCCCGGAGGAAGTTCGTGTGGTTCGCGACGCCGACGACCCGGCCGCGCTCGCCGAACCACAGGGCCGCACCGACGCTGGCCACGGTCTCGACCAAGGAACAGTAGACGCCGCCATGGACCACGCCGTACGGCTGGTGCAGCGCTGGGGTGATGACCACACGGCCCAGCACCTCGTCCCCGCTCGCCTGCGTCAGCGTGAGGCCAAGGTGCTCGACAAAGCTCCCGACGCCCAGTCCGTTGTCGCTGTCGTTGTCGTTGTCGCTGGACATGCCACCTCCGATTCATCAGTTGGGGACCCAGTCTCGCGGAGCACGCACGGCTCGACACGTCCGGGTCCGTGCCCTGATGCGCGGCACGCCGCCCGCACGCCCTGCGCCACGACAAACCTGTCGTTAGGTCCTAGTACCAACGACCACTTGTGACCTGAACTTCATGCCGCGGAGGATCAATGAAGAGTTCAGCAGGCGACTCACGAGTTCCACATGACTCGCGTGACCCTGTTGGAACGGAAGGGGGCCAGCGAGAACCGACCGATGAGTGGAGCGCACCTGATGGCGACGCGGTACCTCTTCTACTCGCACGACGGGTTCGGTCTCGGCCATGTCCGGCGGAACACTCTCATCGGTCGCGCGGTTCTCAACCTCGACCCGGCCGCCCGGGTCAGCCTCGTCACGGGCCTCGCGGTCCGCCCGGAATGGATGCGACGCACGGCGCGGATGAGCGTGCATCATGTCGCCCCACTGCTGAAGGCCAAAGACGGGTCGTACCGCAACACCGATGCACCGTTCGAGGTGGCGCTGCGCGAGCGGGAGACCGACTTTGCCGAGCTGGTGGAAACGGAACGGCCGGCCGTCGTGGTGGTCGACCGGCATCCCTACGGAACAGCCGGTGAGCTGCGCCGGGGTCTCGAGCTGGCCAAGAAGCAGGGTGCCGTGCTCGTGCTGGGCCTGCGAGATGTGTTGGACGAGCCACAGGTCGTCGCGGAGGAGATGGGTGGCCTCGGCTGGCGCGATGTCGCCGACATCTACGACGACATCGTCGTCTACGGCCGGCAGCACTTCGTCGACCACGAGGCGGAGTACGGGCTGGTGAAGCGCCCCACCTACACCGGATGGGTGGTGGAGCGCGAACCGAGCCAGAACGTGCGCCGCAACCTGCTCGTCATTGCTGCCGGTGGAGGCGGTGACGGCGCCGCGGTCTTCGAGCTCGGCGCGCGACTGCTCGCCGACTCCCCTGAGCTGCATGGTCTGTTCGCGCCGGGGCCCTACGCCGACATGGCGGCCGTGCGCGAGGCGAGCGACCGCGTGGCCGGGCGGTCGAACGTCACGACGAACTCTGCGGCATGCGGGCCGCTCTTCGCGCGAGCCGAAGCCATCCTGTGCATGGCGGGCTACAACTCGACCCTGGAGGCGCTGTCTACGGGCCAGCGTCCGATCCTCATGCCGCGCAGGACGCCGCGCCGCGAGCAGGCGATCCGCGCCAGCCGCCTTGCTGCGCTCGGACTTGCCGATGTGGTTGATGAGGGTGCGGACGTCGCCGAGGTCGCGTGGCTGCTGCGCCGCCCGCGGCAGCTCCCACCGAACGCCCTCGAGTCCGCGGGCATCGACTTCGACGGTGCCGCCCACACGGCGCTGAGGCTGCGCGAGCTGACCCTCGCCCGGAGCACGCGATGACGAGGTCCAGGCGTCGGCAGCAACGCGGCGGGACCGCAAGCACCCGGCTCCTCAAGACGTACGTCGCCCGGCACTGGCGTGCACTGGCCGGTGCCGCCGCATCCACGGTTGCGCTGACCGCGGCGGAGCTGGCCGCTCCCTGGCCGCTGAAGCTCGCGATCGACCAGTTGATCGGTGGTCGAGGCGCTCGCTTCGAGCTCACCGCGCCCGACTACGCACTCCTACTCGGGCTGGGCGCTCTCGTTCTGCTCATTGCGCTGGTGGACGCACTGGCCACGTTCTACTCGAGCTTCTGGCTCAACCGGGCCGGCGAGCGGATCGTCCACGAGCTCCGCGTGGCGACGTACGCGCACCTGCAGCGGCTCTCGCTCGCCTTTCACGCCAGTCGACCCAAGGGCGACCTGGTGGCGCGCGTGACCGGCGACGTCAATGCGGTGGGGGACCTGTTCGCCCAGACGATCGGCACGTTGGCCTCGGCGGGCCTGATCCTGCTCGGGATGTTCACGGTCACGTTCCTCATCGATCCCTTCCTGGCGTTCGTCGCCTTCCTCGTCACGCCTTTGTTGTTCGCCACGACGCTGCACTACCAGCGGCGGATCAAGCTGATGGCCCGGCAGCAGCGCGCCCGAGAGGGCGAGATCGCATCTATGGCGACTGAGGCACTCTCCGCAATGCACGTGGTCAAGGCGTTCGGCACGGAGAGCTTCGAGCAGGACCGGGTGCAGAGCCGCAGCGCCGAGCGGCTGGTGGCTGGCGTCGAGGTCTCCCGCGTGGAGGCGCGGTTCAGCGCCCTCGTCGATGTGCTGGGCTCCGCCGCGACCGCGCTCGTCCTGGGCCTCGGGGTGCTGTCCGTGGCCGGGGGGCGCATCAGTCCCGGAGACCTGGTGGTCGTCGTCGCCTACACGAACCGGCTGTACCGGCCACTGCGCGACATCGCCAAGCAGGCCAGCCGGGCGGCCCGGGCGTTCGCGCGGCTGGACCGGATCGCCGAGGTGCTCGCGTCCGATGTGATGCTGCACGACCGGCCCAGTAGTGGTCCGTCTCCCGCACGGTCAGGTGGCCGTGTGCAGCTGGTCGACGTGACGTTCCGCTACGTGCCGGACCGCGCCGTCCTGGACGGCGTCACGTTGTCGGTGGAGCCCGGCTCGCAGCTCGCCATCGTCGGAGAGTCCGGCGCGGGAAAGTCCACGGTCGGAGCACTCGTCGCCCGGTTCTACGACCCGACTGCCGGCTCCATCCTGCTCGACGGCCGCGACGCGCGCGACATGCCGCTGAGCTGGGTCCGCGACCAGGTGGGCGTCCTGCTCCAGGACACCATCCTGTTCAGCGGCACGGTGCTCGACAACATCGCCTACGGCAGCCCGATGGACCTGGACGCGGTCGAAGAGGCGGCTCGAGCTGCTGGTGCCTTCCCGTTCATCTCACAGCTGCCGGATGGCTTCCACACTGTCCTCGGCCCGGGAGGCCTCGGGCTTTCGGGGGGCCAGCGCCAGCGCATCGGCATCGCCCGCGTGCTCATGCGCAATCCCCCGATCCTCGTTCTCGACGAGCCGACCACCGGCCTCGACGCCGACAGTGAGGCCAAGGTGATGGTGGGGCTCAGCCGGCTCGCCGAGGGTCGCACGACGATCCTGATCACCCACTCGATTGCTCTGGCCCGGACGGCTGACCGCGTTGCCGTGCTGGCCGACGGGCGCGTCATCGAGCACGACGTACCTGAAGTCCTGCTCGACCAGGACTCCGTGTTCCGTCGTCTGAGCCGCGTGCAGGCCCAGCCGGCAGGGATCACCGGCGGTGCGGCCTCCATCCGCGCGCCACGGCGGCCGCTCAGCCGGTTGGCGGAACGGTCATGACCGTCATCGCCGGAACCCTCGCGCGCGCGGCCCGCCCGCTGCCGCCGGTGGACCTGGCACTGCCGGCGCTCGGCCTGCTCGACTCGGAGCTGCTGACGAAGGCGCTGCGGGCCACCCTCCCGCCTCGTCACGAGGTGGAAAGCGCGCGGGTCCGCTACCTGGAGTACCGGCCGCAGCTGCGACTGCTCATGCACGCCGACGTCCTCGTCGACGGCACCCGTCGCGACGCCAGCCTCCGTGCCGGGACAGCGGCCACCCCGGTCCGGGCGGCCACCGGGCACAAGGTGCCGTGGGTGGAGTCGGTGGTGCACTGGATGCCCAGCGATCCAGACCTACCGCTCCTGGCCGCCACCCGGCCGGAGTTGTGCACCCTGCTGGCGCAGGCAGGGGCCCGTTCCCCGGCCGCCGACGAACCCGCTCTGCTGGCCTACGTGCCGTCCCGTCGGGCAGTGCTGCGCATCGGTGACTGCGTGCTGAAGACCTACGCCAGGGTCGAGGACTTCCGCCGCTCGGCCGCCGCCCTCGCGCGTGTGGGTGACGGCCTGGACCTGCCCACCCCGCGCTTCGTCGCCGCAGTGCCGGAGCTGCGCACAACGGTGCAGGAGGCGGTGGACGGCCTTGCCGCGGCACCCGGCGCGGCCGTCGACCTGGCACCGAGCGCGGGACTGATCCTTCGCCGGCTGCACCGCTCGGATCGGCAGGCGGCCACGGTCATGACTCCGCACGCGCAGCTCGCGGTCGCTGCCGACGCCGTGACGCTCCTGGGCAGTGTCGTGCCAGAGCAGC
>JAVEDJ010000391.1 GCA_030841025.1 Actinomycetota bacterium | reverse complement strand
GCAGCGCGGAGCCGTGAGGCCGTCAGTGCGCACGAAGTTCCAGGCCGTCGCACTGCTGGTGCGCGACGAGCGTGCCCGGGTTCAGGCGGACCAGAGCACGAACGAGAGCCGCCGCGCCGAGCAGGTGAAGCGACTCGACGGGGTCGCGACGATCCTGGCAAAGGCCGCAGTCCGGGACGCCGCGCTCCTCTCGCTCCTCGCCGAGGACGCCGTCGTCTCCGACGCGGCGCGGTCGCTCGCACGAGACATGCTGAGGGACGCCGGCATCGAGTCGGTCCCCGATGTGGTCACGCCCGCGAAGCCCGCGGACGCCTCCGTCACCACCGAGCGTCGGGTCGTGCCGCAGTCGGTCGTCTCGCGACAACTTGCCAACCCCTTCCTCGCCCCTGACTTCGAGTCCGTCAGGCAGAGCACGACCGGTCCGCGCCGCCTGGCCAGCTGGGAGCTGCTCGACCCGCTCTTCAGGTCGTTCGAGGAGGCCGGCGGAGCCTCGGCGGACATGGCCCTGCCCGCGCCGTCGTCGTTGCGAGCAGCGGGTGGCTTGGAGTTGATGCCGCACCAGGCGCAGCTGGTCGCCGCCGCCGCTTCCGGCCACCGGACCTTCCTGCTCGCCGACGAGCCAGGTTTGGGCAAGACCGCTCAGGCACTGCTCGCCGCGCAGGCAGCCAATGCCTACCCGCTGCTCGTGGTCGTACCGAACGTCGTCAAGACCAACTGGGCACGCGAGGTTGGCCTCTGGACGCCCAACCGCTCGGCCACCGTGATCCACGGCAACGGTGACACGATCGACGGCTTCGCCGACATCGTCATCGTCAACTACGAAGTTCTCGACCGCCATGTCGGTTGGCTCGGCGATCTTGGATTTCGCGGCATGGTCGTCGACGAGGCGCACTTCATCAAGAACAAGACCTCCCAGCGCTCGCAGCACGTGCTGGAGCTCTCCGAGCGGCTTCGGTCCCGGATCGCGCGGCCCCTGCTGATGTCCCTCACCGGCACCCCGCTGATCAACGACATCGAGGACTTCAGGGCCATCTGGCAGTTTCTCGGCTGGATCGACGACAAGAAGCCGCTCGCCGAGCTGATGCATTCACTCGAGGAGACCGGCCTGACGCCGGCCGACCGGGGGTTCTACCGCGCCGCTCGCAGGTGCGTGGTCGACCTCGGCATCGTCCGCCGCCGCAAGATCGACGTGGCCGCCGACATCCCCGCCCGCCGCATCGCCGACCTTCCCGTCGAGCTCGACGAGAAGGCCAGCCGCTCGATCCGGGAGGCAGAGCGAGACCTTGCTCGCCGCCTGGTGTCGCGGTACGAGAGCGCACTCGCGAGGCGCAAATCCGGTCCCGTGGTCCAGGGGATCGACCACGATCTCGTGCGCAAGGTCGCCACGTGGGAGCGGAAGGACACGACCACGGCGAACGCCGGCGAGAACGTGTTCAGCATGATGCGACGCATCGGGCAGGCCAAGGCCGCCCTCGCCGCCGACTACGCGGCGCAGCTCGCGCGCAGCGCCGGCAAGGTTGTCTTCTTCGCCAAGCACGTCGACGTGATGGACGTTGCCGAGGGGACCTTCGCCAAGCGAGGGATCCGATTCTCATCGATCCGTGGCGACCAGACGCCGACGTCGCGGCAGAAGAACATCGATGCCTTCGTGAACGATCCCGAGGTCGCCATCGTGGTCTGCTCCCTGACCGCGGCCGGCGTGGGTATCAACCTGCAGGTCGCCTCCAACATCGTGCTCGCCGAACTCTCCTGGACCGACGCGGAGCAGACGCAAGCCATCGACCGCAGCCACCGCATCGGCCAGACGGAGCCGGTCACTGCGTGGCGCATCATCGCCGCGCAGACCATCGACGCGAGGATCGCTGAGCTGATTGACAGCAAGGCAGGGCTGGCGGCAAGGGCGCTCGACGGTTCGGAGGAGGAGGGGTCGTCCTCGGCCGACGTACAGCTCGAGGCGCTGGTCGCGTTGTTGACGGACGCATTGTCGGCGTCGCCCTAGACACGCGCAGCGGCTCAGGGATCTCCTGGGCTCCTGCCGAGCCCGTGCGAAACGGTGACCATCGCCACGAAGAGAGCGGTCGTCCAGGTCGCGAGGACCGCGACCTGGCGGGCGTGCTGGTAGGCCGGGAAGTACGGCCGGCATTCGAGCGAATCTGGAAGGCAGTGAAGAAGCCGATGTCGAGGCCCTTCGGATCCGGGACGACCTCAGCCGGCGTTGTCGGTCAGGGACGCGACCTCGGCCGCGGTCAACCTGATCGCCGCTGCCGCGACGTTGTCCTCCAGGTGTGACACCGATCCCGTGCCCGGGATCGGCAGGATCGACGGCGACCGGGCCAGCAGCCAGGCAAGCACGAGCTGCCGCGGCTGCACGTCATGGCGCTGTGCCAGATCGTGCACGGTCCGGTTGCTGTCAAGGTCCTGGATCGGCGCCCACGGCAGGAAGACCATCTGTTCCTGCTCGCACAAGTCGACAAGCGACTCCGCCTGCCGGTCGTCGACGTTGTAGCGGTTCTGGATCGACGCGATCGGCGTAAGTCGCTGTGCGCGCCGCACCTGGTCCACGGTGACGTTGGACAGCCCGATGTGCCGGATCTTGCCCTGCTCCTTCAGGGTGACGAGCGCATCGATCGAGTCCTCGAGCGGCACCGCCGGGTCGGGCCGGTGGAACTGGTAGAGGGGGATCTGTTCGAGCTTGAGGCGGCGCAGGCTTCCCTCGCAGGCCTCGATCAGGTGCTCCGGCCGACCATTGACCGGCCACCGTCCCGGACCGGTGCGCTCAAGGCCCCCTTTGGTCGCTATCACGAGATCGTCCGGATACGGGTAGAGCGTCTCGCGGATGAGCTCCTCGCTGACGTGGGGCCCGTACGAGTCCGCGGTGTCGATGAAGTTGACGCCGAGCTCGATCGCCCGGCGCAGCACCGCCTTCGCCTCGTCGCGGTCGGCGGGCTGGCCCCAGATTCCGTCGCCGGTGATACGCATGGCACCGAAGCCGAGGCGGTTGACCGTCAGCCCGCTCATGCTGATCGTGCCGGCCACTCCGGCCTGCACGGGGTTCCACTCCGACATGGATCACGACTCCTTTGATCTGCGGCTCTTCGACCGCTGCACGGTTCATCAGTTGGCTGCACCACGGTCGCCGTTGGCGGCCCGTTCTGTCGTCACGGCCAGCGGCCAACCCGCCTACCCGCTAGCGGGAATTCCAGGCTTGAGGAGGGGTCGGCCGCGAGACGAAGCGCGTCCGCGTCACCACCGCGCCCGCCGATGCCCGCATGCTGCCGGGAGTCTCGAAACACCTGCTGGCAGGTGCTGGGCTTTGGCGCCTACCGCGCAGACGCGCAACCGTCGGGACGCCAGCGTTGTAGAGGACGGTCGGCCATCGCAGAGCGCCGTGCCGACGACCTCTAAGGCAGGCGACATGAGCCAACGAGCGACGCTGGCGG
>JAVEDJ010000387.1 GCA_030841025.1 Actinomycetota bacterium | reverse complement strand
CCGAGACACCTCTGTCGCCGGACCGGATGCTCAAGATGATCGCGGCCGGGCGCGCGACGAGCTAACCCGCCACGACGACCCGTCCAGCTCTACCCAGAACGCCGCCCTTGATCGTGTTCGACGGCGGCCACACCGCGCAGCGAAAGGCCCACCGTGTACAAGGTGCACCCACTCGTCGTCGGGCAGGCGCACGTCGGAGCCGTTCTCGATGTCTTCTGGAGCCTGACCAAGGCGCAAGGCCAGGTTGAGGTGCCGATCCTGGCCTTCCTCATCGAGGGCGGTCCGGAGCCGATCCTCGTCGACACGGGGATGCGCAATCCCGAACGGGCACAGACGGTGCACCGGCTAGGGGTCCACTCGACCACCCCCGAGCAGAGCCTGCAGGCTCAGCTCGCGCGCCACGACCTGGGGCTCGAGGACGTCCGTACCACCGTGCTCACCCACTTGCACTACGACCACAGTGGCGGAGTGGAGCTGCTGCCGAACTCCCGGTTCGTCGTACAGCGCACCGAGCTGATGGCCGCCGCAGCGCCCATGGGACCCGACGACCTCGAGCTCGGCAGCCGCGACATGTTCTTCGACCGCAAGGACGTCGCCGCCCTCGTCGATCCGCTCTGGGACCGGGTCGACCTCATCGAGGGCGACCGTCGCATCCTGCCCGGCATCGACTGCGTGCTGTACGCCAACAGCCATACCCCCGGCAGCCAATGCGTGTACGTCGAGACCGAGGACGGCGTCGTCGCCCTGGTGGGCGACATGGTCCGCAAGGTCGACCTCAACATCGGCAAGGAGATCCCGCCCGGCCTGTTCTACGACCTGGAATCGATGATGCGCGCGATGGCCGACATCAAGGCACGGGCGGATCTGATCTACCCGGCTCATGACCCGAGGGTCGCCTCCCTCGGGCATGCCTACACCGGCCCTCAGGACGAGTGACGCGCAACATCCTCGACGAACCGACCAGCAACAACAGTGCACATACAGGAGCCCCATGAACACCCCAGAGCTGACCGTCACCGAGGCGTACCGCCGCATGGCCATCATCCGTCGCTTCGAGGACCGGACCCTCGAGCTGTCCGGGGAGGGCTTGATCGCCGGGTCCATCCACCTGTGCTTCGGCCAGGAGGCTATCCCGGTCGGTGCCACCGCTGCCCTGCAGCCGCAGGACCGGGTCCTGTCGACCTATCGCGGGCACGGCTGGGCGCTGGCCTGCGGCACCCACCCGGCGGCACTGCTCGGTGAGATCGCCCAGCGCGCCGGTGGCGTCAACGGCGGCCGTGCCGGCTCCCCGTTGCTGAGCGACCCCGACAACGGCTTCCTCGGTGAGAACTCGATCGTCGGTGCCGGCGTGCCGATCGCCGACGGCGTCGCGCTGGCCTCGCAGATCCAGGGCAGCAACCGCGTGGTGGTCACGTCGATCGGGGACGGCGCGATGAACCAGGGCGCCACGACCGAGGGCATGATCTTCGCCGCCGCACGCAATCTGCCGGTGATCTTCATCTGCGAGAACAACGGCTGGTCGGAGATGACCCCTATCTCCTCGATGATCCGCGGTGACGACCTCGCGCGCCGCGGTGAGGGGCTGGGCATCGAGAGCCACGTGGTGGACGGCGGCGATCCCTTCGCCGTGTACGCCGCAGTCGCCGCGGCCGCGGAGGTCTGCCGCCGTGGTGATGGGCCGGTGCTGCTCGAGTGCAAGACAGTGCGGCTCAAGGGCCACTACAACAAGGACATCGAGCATTACCGGCCGAAGGAGGACATCGCCGCTGCCGTAACCGGCGACCCGTTGACCCGCCTTCTGGAGTCGGCCCTCGCGGATGGGCGCCTCGACGAGGCGACCGTGGCATCCATCGACGACGACGTGGCCGCGTTGGTCGACGACGCCACAGCGCGCGTCAAAGAGATGCCGGCGCCGGACCCGGCCACGGTCCTGGACCATCTGTACGGCGAGCCGGTACCGATCGCTCAGGGGAACGGCAACGAGCCGCGCGAGCTGACGTATCAGCGGGCCATCAACACGGCCCTCAAGCACGAGCTGGAGACCCGTCCGGAGCTGGTCGTGTACGGCGAGGACGTCGGTTTCGCCGGCGGCATCTTCGGGGTCTCGCGCGGGCTGCAGAAGCAGTTCGGCGCCGATCGGGTCTTCGACACCCCCATCTCGGAGTCGGCGATCCTGGGGTCGGCCGTCGGGGCCGGGCTGGAGGGCGTGCGGACCGTCGTAGAGATCATGTGGGCCGACTTCGTCTTCGTCGCGCTCGACCAGATCGTCAACCAGGCCGCGAACGTCCGTTACATCAATCGGTCCAAGCTGAGTGCGCCGCTGACGGTCCGGATGCAGCAGGGAGTGACTCCCGGGTCCTGCGCGCAGCACTCGCAGAGCATCGAGGCGATCCTGGCGCACGTGCCCGGTCTCAAGGTGGGGCTTCCCGCGACGCCGCAGGATGCCTACGACATGACCCGGGCCGCTGTGGCCGATCCCGACCCGACCGTCCTCATCGAGCACCGTGCGCTGTACCAGGTGTCCGCGCCCGTGGTGACCGGACGGGTTGCGCAGCGAGCCGAGGGAGCACGCCTGCGACGCGAGGGATCCGACCTGACGATCCTCACATGGGGCGCCATCCTCGGTGAGGTGCTCGCGGCCGCCGACGAGCTCGCCGCCGACGGGCTCACCGTCACCGTGCTGGACCTGCGGTGGCTGCGTCCGCTCGATGACGAAGCCATCAGCCGCGCGGTGGCTGCTGGAGCGGGCCGGGTGCTGGTCGTGCACGAGGCGCACACCACGGGCGGGTTCGGCGCGGAGGTCGCTGCGCGCGTCACCGAGCAGCACTTCCACCAGCTCGCCGGCCCGGTCGCACGGTTGGGGACGCCGGCTGCCCGGATGCCGTCTGCGCCGGTCCTGCAGGAGGCGATACTGCCGAGCCGGGCGCGGATCCTGCAGGCTGCACAGGCCCTGTGCGGTCCCGGAGCCGATGTCCGTCGCCACCAGCCGGCCGCGGTGTAGTCGACCGATGGAGTTCCTCACCGAGGTCACCATCGTCGTTCCGGACGGAACCTCCCAGCAAGTGGTGGACGAGCTCAAGGAGGCCGAGGGCCACCGCGCTCGTGAGCTCGCCGAGGAGGGCCATCTGCTGCGCCTCTGGCGTCCCCAGGGCCCGGGCTGGCGGAACATCGGGCTGTGGCAAGCGGCGGATGAGACCGCGCTCAGCGCGTCGCTGGCAACACTCCCGCTGCATCCGTGGATGACTGTGGGCGTCCGAGCCTTGGACCCGCATCCCAACGACCCCGGCTGAGGACAGAACGAAACCGCGCCAGTTCCCGCTATGGTG
>JAVEDJ010000230.1 GCA_030841025.1 Actinomycetota bacterium | reverse complement strand
CGCCGGGCCGAACCTGGCTGGACATGCGCGGGCTGCGGTCTCTACAGGTGCCGACCGAGTAGCACCTGGCCGCGTCAGCAGGCGAAACTGCGCCGCAACAGGCTCCTAGGCCTGCTGAGGCGCAGCTCCACCTGCCAAACGTGGTCGAATCGGCGGGGGCCAGCGGGGCCGCCGAGCGCGCGGCGGGTCAGTTGACGCCGAAGAGCTGCTGCACCGGGTCGATCGCGAAGTAGACGACGAACAGTGCGCTGACCACCCACAGCAGCGGATGCACCTGCGCCGCCTTGCCGACCGCTGCCTTGATGACGACGTAGGACACGAAGCCGGCCCCGATGCCGACGGTGATGGAGTACGAGAACGGCATCAGCACGATCGTCAGGAATGCCGGGATCGCGATCTCCCAGTCATCCCACGGGATCACCCGCACCTGCACCATCATCAGGAAGCCGACGACGACCAGAGCCGGGGTGGCCGCCTCGTAGGGCACGATCTCGACGATCGGGGCGAGGAACGTCGCGAGCAGGAACAGCACGCCGGTCACGACCGACGCCAACCCTGTCCGCGCGCCTTCACCGACACCCGCCGCCGACTCGATGTACGACGTGTTGCTCGAGACGGCCGCGGCGCCACCCGCGGCAGCGGCGACGGAGTCGACGATCAGGATGCGCTGGGTGTTGGGCGGGTTGCCCTCCTCGTCGAGCAGCCCGGCCTCCGCGCCGATCGCAGTCATCGTGCCGAGCGTGTCGAAGAAGTCGGCAAGCAGCAACGTGAACGCGAACAGCACGGCGGTCACGAAGCCGACCCGCTCGAACGAGCCGAGCAAGCTGAAGTTGCCCAGCAACGAGAAGTCCGGCTTCTCCACCCACGTGTCGGGGATCGCCGGCACGTTGAGGCCCCAGCCGTGCGGGTTGACCTTGTCGGGCGGGGTGAACGACGGCCCGATGTTCGCGATCGCCTCGATGATGACCGCGAGGACGGTCGCACCGACGATGCCGATGAGGATGGCGCCCTTCACCTTCCGGACCATCATGATGACGATCGCCAGCAGCCCGATCGCGAACACCAGCACCGGCCAGCCCTGCAGCTCGCCCGCGTTGCCGAAACCGACGGGGACAGGGGTGTTCGCAATGTCCGGGTTGCGTCGCACGACTCCCGCGTCGACCAGTCCGATGAACGCGATGAACAGGCCGATGCCCACGCTGATCGCCGTCTTCAGGGCCATGGGTACGGCGGAGAAGACCGCCCGGCGGAAGCCCGTCAGGACGAGCACGAGGATCACGATGCCCTCAAGGACCACCAGACCCATCGCGTCGGCCCATGACATCTTCGAGGCGATGGCGAACGCCACGAACGCGTTCAGCCCGAGCCCCGTGGCCAGTGCCAACGGGTAGTTGGCGTACAGCCCCATGGCGAGGGTGACCGCGCCGGCGACCAGCGCGGTCGCCGCGGCGATCAGCGCGAAGTTCGGTGTCGAGCCGCCACCGAGGACGTTGCCGTCGGCATCCCGGGCACTGCCGAGGATGAGCGGGTTGAGCACGATGATGTAGGCCATCGTGAAGAACGTGGCCAACCCACCACGCACTTCGCGACTGATCGTGGAGCCGCGCTCGGAAATCTTGAAATACCGGTCGATACCGCTCGAGGGCTCACGGCCCGGAGCATCATCGCGGGCGGTGGTGGCAGTCGATGCACCGGACATGAGAGTTCCTCGCTCTTGTTCAGCGGACGTTCCGCGGTCATTCCCGCTGGCGCCCAGGATCCCAGAAGTAGCCTTGCGCCATGCCAGCGCCGCGCCGTCCGGATCCCCAGCCGCGCGAGACCGACGACGTGCGCATCGTATTCATCGGGACGCTGCTGTGGGCACTGGCCCTGATAGCAACTGTGGTGTTCCACGACCGCCTCGCCGATCACGACGACGCCGACTGGGTGTGGGTAGCCCTGGCGGGCCTGTTCCTCGGGCTCGTCGGGCTGCGCTACGTACGCCGTCGGCGTGCTGCGATCGCGCGTGACGCCGCCCCAGTCCCGGGCCCGGACGACTGACCTCTCCGACGCAGGCCCGCAACGGAGCCGACAAACGTGCTGCACCTCGCGAGTGCGAGTGTGCTTCTCGGCGTCGGTCTCTCGCAGGACGAGGGCGTCAGGCGCGACGTCACCGCGCTCACTCGTCGAGCTGCGCCTCGATGACCAGCTCGTCGAGGCGGGCCGGCGTCTCGAGGACGGCAGCCAGCAGCAGCCGCCGCGACCAAGCGCCGGCCGACCACGCCAGCCCGCGCGACAGCCCGTCGAGGGTGCAGGCATGCACCGCGCCGTCATCCCCCACCCACCAGTCGACCTCGTGGCCCGCGACGTTGATCTGGTCGTGCTCCCACCAGTGGGCGGGCACTCCCGGCAGCACCGCCGCAGCAACCTCAGGAGTCGCCCGCTCGACACCGCCGTTCACCAGCACGCCGCCGAGCCGGGCGCTCGTCGTGTCGAGGTCGAGCACGTCGGCCAGATCGGCGGCCCCCGCCAACCCGACGACCAACGGCGGAGCGGACCACCCGAGCTGCAGGTGGTGCGGCGCATCGAGCACGACGGCGTCGGTGGCGTCGACGATCCGCTGCGACCGGACCCGCACCCGCGCCGGCGGCGTCACCTCGCTCGGGTCCACCTGGGCCAGACCGTCGTACAGCCGGGCCAGCGCCGCGTCGCCGACCACCCGCCCGGGGTCGGCCAACCGGTCGAGCAGGTCGGCCACGCCGTCGGGGCGGCTCAGCAGCGAGCTCACGGACGTGTGCATCCCCACGGCCTCCAGCAGCGGGCCGTCGATACGCGCGTCGAGCGGGGGCGCCGCGTCGTACAGCCCGATCAGGTCGTGGGCCGCGGCGATCGCGAAGGCAGTGGGCGGTCGCCCGTCGAGGCGCGCGTGCTCCCGCAACCACCAGGCGGTGTACGACGGGACGGACGCCCGGCTGCCGTCGTCGGTCACCACCCAGGTGGGTTCGAGGACCGCCCGCCGCAGATCCCGATCGGCCGCGATCTGCGCGAGCACCGTGCCCCAGGCGTCGTCGCGCACGAGGTCGAGATCGCGCAGTGCCGTCAGCTCCGGGATCACGACGGCTGCGGCCGAGGACGTGGCCGCCGCGACGTCGCGGGCCCAGTCGCTGCTGTCCGCCAGGTCCAGCACGCCGTCGTCGGCCTGCGGGTCGAGCAGCACGTCGTGCTCGCGGACCAGGACGAGGTAGCCGAGCACCCCGACCGCGGCCAGCACGTCGGCGCCCCATCGCGCGACGAGGTCGGCATCGGGTCGGCCGACGGCGTCGGGCTCGGCCACCTGGTCGAGCAACGAGCCAGCCAGCACCAGCTCGCGGGCGGCGGCGTCCTCGCCGTCGATGTCGGTCAGCGGCAGGTCACCGAGCCAGGGCAGCTCGCCCGGCTCGATCGCGGCGGCCGCCACCAGGGCGAGGACCGCCGAGCTCACCTGGCCCGGGTCGTCGTCGTCCCAGGCGTTCTCGACGGCCGCGCGCACGGCCGGCTGGTCGAGCACGATGCGCGGGGTCGCCTCGGTCGCACCGAGCCGGAGCAGCAACGGGTGCGCGGCCTCGGGATCGACCACGCGCAGGCCCAGGGAGCCGAGCCCGGCCGGCAGGTCGAGGTCGACACCCGGCAGCAGCAGGCCGCGCGGGCCGCGGGTCAGCCGCCCGTCGGCGAGCGGCACCGGCAGCGAGCCCAGCGACTCGACCTGCCCGCCGTCGGCCAGCGCCGCGTAGAGCTCGCGCCACCAGCGGGCGGGACGGTCGAGGTCGGCGAGCAGGTCGACCACGTCCGCCAGCGCCAGGCGTCGTACGCCGAGCCGGGCGAGCGCCCGATGGTCGGCGACCAGGCCCGGCAGCACGCCGGCCAGCACCTGCCGCAGCGCGTCACCGGCGCCGACCACCGACACGGCGTCCGCGGGGTGCACCCGGTCACCGTCGACCGACCGGAGCACCGGTGCCGCCGTCAGCGCGGCCAGGACGGCTGCGCGGATCCCGCCGTCGAACGCGCCGACGGCCACCGGCGCCGGGACCATCGCGAGTGGGTCGTCCGACTCGATCGCCAGCTCGGCGTACGCCGCGGCCGCCTCGGCGGTCAGGAAGTCGGTCAGCGGGCCCGGCGCAACGTGCCGGCGGCCGGGGTCGAGCGGGTAGGACCCGATCAGCAGTGCGGGCAGCTCGAGCGCCTCGTCGGTCGGCGTGGGAGCGTGCAGGGTCGCCGGCACCGGCTGTCCGGCGACCGGACGCGCCCAGGTGAGCGACCACCACGGGCGGTCGCGCTCCTCGACGGGACGGTCCGCCAGCAGCCGTGGGTCCAGGTCGCCGGAGCGGCGCAGCACGTGCCATCGCGCGGCGCCCGCGACCACCCGCCCCGCGCCGTCGACGTCGACCTCGATCTCGGCCAGGGCCGGTAGGGCGAGCAGCAAGGCGTCGTCCACGTCGTCGAGCAGGCGGCGGGTCAGGGCCAGCGCGTCGTCGTCACGCAGCGGTAACCGCACGGTCGTGGTGAAGCCGTCCTCGGGTACGTCGTCCGCGGGCAGCGGCAGCCGCAGCACGGGCACGTGTCCTCGGCGTCGGGCCAGCTCGTCGGTCAGCGACGGCAGCGCGGCGGCGGCATCGCGAGCCTCGGTGAGCGACCAGCGCAGCGCACCGGTCGAGGACGCGAGACGGGGCTCGTCGGTGACCGCCAGGACAGCGGCGAAGCCGACGCCGAACCGTCCGGTCGAGGTGGCCGTGTCGCGCTTGGCCGAGGCTCGCAGTGTTGCGAGGGACTCGGCCCCGGCCGGGGCGAGCGGCGCACCGGTGTTGGAGGCGACCAGCGTCGTGCCGTCCAGCCGCAGGCGGAGCCGGCCGGCGGTGCCTGCTCGGGCGGCGGCGTCCGCGGCATTCTGCGCGAGCTCGACCACGACGCGGTCGCGGTAGCTACCACGCGCCAGGTCCTCCTCGGCGTTGGCGTCCTCACGGAAGCGCGCCGGGGCGGCGGCCCAGGCGTCGAGGACACGGCGCCGGAGGTCGGCGGTCCCGAACGGGTCCGCGGCAGCAGCCACGAGACTCAGGAGTGGCCGAGGTCCTCGGCCGGTGCGGTGTCGTCGACCGACCCGGGAGCGTGCTCGACCGGATGCAGTGCGATCACGTCGTAGCCGATCTCGTCGACGGCCGGTGGCGTGATCTCGATGGGGCCGGGCAGCACGGCTACCTCGGAGTGGGCACCACACCCATGGTCGACCGAGACGACCTGCCCGTCGTTCGGGGAGTACTCGTTGGCGCAGACCCCGAAGAGCAGTCGCATCGATCCGGCGAGCGGCAGGAAGAAACCGCAGGTGGCGCACGGCGCCGGAGCGGCCTGGGCGATCGGGGCGTTGGGGCCGTGATCGCCGGCGTACCACCGGTCGGCGGCGTCATCGCGACCGATGGCCGAGAGCACCCGGGCCCGACCGAGGCCGAGCTCCCAGACGGCGACCCGGTCGACGTCCTCGACCTCCGCGGGCAGGTCATCGGCCGGCGCGTTGGTCGCGGTGAAGCCTGGCTCCAGCCGGTCGTCGTCCTCCTCGGTGACGAGCAGGTCGCCTACGCCGAGGTCGCCGGGCTTGAGCCGCTCGTTCCACGGGACCCAGGCGGGTGCGAGCAGCGAGTCGGTTCCGGGGAGCAGGACGGCCTCGTCGACCGTCACGTTCTTGCTGCGGGACACGCGCGTCACGGTGACGGCCCAGCGCCAGCCGCGGTAGGCAGGGTCGAGGCAGGCGAAGTCGTGCGTGACCAGGCGCTCGCCGTCGTTGTAGGCGCCGAGGTGCTCGCCGACGTGGCCCGGTGCGGCGACCTGCTCGGCGGCCTGGCGGGCCAGCTCGACCGCGGCGGCCAGCGTCGCATCAGTTGCGGCGCGGCGGGTCGGTGCGGAGCCCTCGGTCATCACTTCGGTCACGAGAGAGCATTCTCCCCCATGCCTGAGGCGAACGCGAACGCGCGGCGGTCGGACCGGGTCGGCCGGAACCGGCAGGATGGGCTCGTGGACCCCCGGCGCGAGCGACTTCGTGGGCTCTCGCGTGGAGCGGCGCAACGCAGCCGCACCGCCGGGCGTCGTACCCGCTCCGTCGCCATGGGCACCGGGCGGCGCATCCGCCGGGTGACCCACGCGCACGGCGCGGGCGAGTCCGGACTGGGCCGGCTGATCGAGCTGCACGGCGTCAACACGGCGGGCGACGCCATGGTCGCCGTGGCGCTGGCCAACACGTTGTTCTTCTCGGTGCCGACGGGTGAGGCCCGGGGCCGGGTGGCGCTGTACCTGCTGATCACCATGGCGCCGTTCGCGGTGATGGCCCCGGTGATCGGTCCGCTGCTCGACCGGTTCCGCCACGGCCGTCGCTACGCCATCGCGGTGACGATGCTGGCGCGGGCCTTCTGCGTCTGGGTGCTCGCCGGCGCCATCGCGAGCGCCGATCTGTCGCTCTATCCGGCGGCGTTCGGTTGTCTCGTCGCCTCGAAGGCGTACGGCGTCACGCGCTCCGCCACCGTGCCGCGATTACTGCCCGAGGGCGGAACCCTCGTGGCCGTCAACTCACGTATCTCGCTCGCGGGGATCGTGTCGGGTGCGCTGGGCGCTGGCGTGGCGGCCGGCCTGGCGCAGGTGTCTCCGGCGTGGTCGCTGCGCGTGGCCTTCCTGGTGTTCTGTGCCGGGGCGGTGCTGGCCTTCCGCCTGCCGGCGCGGGTCGACTCGACCATCGGCGAGACCCGGACCACGCTGTCGCTCGACGACACCGGGCCGATCCCGCGGCGCACCAGCCTGGGGGGTCCCGTGATCCTCGCGCTGCGGGCCAACGGCGCGCTGCGGGCCTTCTCCGGCTTCCTGACGATGTTCCTTGCCTTCCTGCTGCGCGAGCACCCGATCGGCGGTCTGGACGACACGGTCGCGATCGGCCTGGTCGCGGTGGCTGCCGGCGTCGGCAGCACCTCGGGCACCACGATCGGCTCCCGGCTGCGGACCAGGCCCGAGCTGGTGATCGTCGTAGTGCTGGGCATCCTGACCGTCGCGGCCGTCGCCGGCGCGTTCATGTACGGCGTGCTGACCGTGCTCGGCGTCGGGCTGGCGGCGGGGCTGGCCCAGTCGCTGGGCAAGCTGTCCCTGGACGCCGTCATCCAGCGCGACGTCCCGGAAGCCGTGCGCACGTCTGCCTTTGCCCGCTCGGAGACGGTGCTGCAGCTCGCCTGGGTCGTCGGCGGCGCGATCGGCATCGCGCTCCCGCTCAACGGCCGCCTCGGGCTCGGGATCGCCGCGGCCGGCCTGGTCACCATGCTGGTGATCACGATCCGGGAGATCCGCCGCCAGCACCTGACCGACGCCTGATCCCGTCGCGGCCACCTCGGCCCTGAGCGCTTCGGGACTCGCCTCGGCCGGGGAAACGCGTCGAAACTGCGGCCGGGCGGCGAGGGCTCAGGCTTCGATGTCGCTGGCGACGGCGCGCAGCACGGCGGCGGTCTTCCTGGCGACGGACTTGTCAGGGTAGCGACCGCGGCGCAGCGAGTTGCCGACGTTGTCCAGCAGCTTGATCACGTCCTCGACGATGATCGCCATGTCATCGGCCGGCTTGCGCGCGGCGGCCGCCACCGACGGCACCGGCTCGAGCAGCTTCAGGGTCAGGGCCTGCTCGCCGCGCCGGCCGTCGACGATGCCGAACTCCACCCGAGAGCCGGGCTTGAGCGTCTCGACCCCCTGCGGCAGCGCGTCGCGGTGCACGAAGACGTCGCCGCCGTCGTCGCGGGTGAGGAAGCCGAAGCCCTTTTCGGTGTCGTACCACTTGACCTTGCCGGTAGGCACGGGTCACCTCTGCTGTCTTCTCGGAATCGTCGGGAAATGCCGGTGGCGTGAGCGGTGCCTGGAGAACCGGCGGCCAGCCAGCCTAACCCGCCGCGGACCCCGGCTCCCAGGCCAGCGCGAATCAGCGGAAGCGCTCGGGCTCGGCGAGCAGCTCGTTCAGCGCTCCTGACCGGAAGCCGCGGGGGTCGACCTCGACCGCGTCGAAGCCGGCCGTCCGCACCGCGTCGAGGACGTCCCCGGCCGCCGACACCGTGGCCACCGCGTCGTGGTCCACCTCGATGCGGGCCGTGTCCCCGAGGTCACGGACCCGCAGATCCCGTACGGGGATCCCCGCCGTGGAAAGCGCGTCGCGCAACGCCGCCTCCGCCCGCTCCACCCGCGCCAGCCGGGCGGGCGTGATGTTGATGCCGTAGGCGATGCGGCTGGACAGGCAGGCGGCCGCCGGCTTGTCCCAGGTCGGCAGGCCCCGGCGGCGGCTGGCCGTGCGCACCTGCCCCTTGGTCAGCCCCGCGTCCAGCAGCGGGGTGACCGCGCCCCGCTCGGCCGCGGCCGCGATGCCGGGCCGGAAGCCGGCGACGGCGTCGTCCGCGTTGGTGCCCGTGGCGACATGAGCGTGCCCGTACCGAGCGGCGATCGGCAGCACGACCTCGAGCAGCTCGGCCTTGCAGAAGTAGCAGCGGTCGCCGGCGTTCTCGGCGTACCCGGGCCGATCCAGCTCGTGGGTGGCCGGCGTGACGTGCGTCACCCCCAGGTCGGCCGCGAAGGCCCGGGCAGCCTCGAGCTCCGTGCCCGGCAGGCTGCCGGAGACCGCGGTGGCGGCGACGACATTGTCCGGGCCCAGCACCCGGACGGCCGAGGCGAGCAGGAACGCCGAGTCAGCGCCGCCGGAGAAGGCGACCGTGACCTTGCCGAGTCGAGCGAGCTGGGCATCGAGGTCGGCCATGCGCTGCTCGAGAACGTGCTCGTCGAGCCAGGCGGGGAAGGCGCCGAGGTCGTCGAGCACCACGTCCGCCCCTGCCGCGCGCAGCTCGTCCGCACTGATCGGGCCCGTGGGCACGGCGACGCTGAGGGCGTGCGCCGCCCGCGCGCCCGCGATGTCACCGAGGTGGTCGCCGACGTAGATCGTGGCGCCGTGCTTCAAGAGCGCCTCCGCCTTGGCCGGACCCCAGAGCCAACCGTGCAGCGCGTCGGCCTCGAGTCCCAGGTGATCCAGGTGCAGCCGGGCGTTGGGCTCGTACTTCCCCGTCACCACGACGACCTGGCCCCCGAGGCGGTGTACGGCGTCGATGGCGGCGCGGGCACCTTCGAACGCTGTTGTCGGCAGCACCGCCAGACCCGGGTAGAGCGCCCGGAAGCGGTCGCCCATCGCAGTCACCTGCTCGGGTGGGAACCACCGCTGCAGCTCCTCGTCCAGGGGTGGGCCCAGGCGGCTGACGGCGTCTCGACTGTCGATGAAGACACCGGTCTCGGCCGCCAGCGCATCCCACACGGCGGCGATACCGGGCCGTGTGTCGATGAGCGTCATGTCGAGGTCGAACCCGACGACGAGAGGTGCCACGGGCCCCACACTAGGCGGGGCTGACGACTACTCCTTGTTCGGCCTGGCGTCCGAGCGGTTGCGGTCGTTGAGGTCGACGTCGCGCGCGGCGGGCCCCGTCTCGCTGCCGGCGTGGCGACCGTGGTCACCGTCGTCGAGCAGCTCGGCGAACAGAGCGCGGTAGTGCACGAAGGCCTGTCGCTGCTCTTCGGTGGTGCTGCCCTCGCTGCCCCGGTCCGTGCGCCCGGCAACGGAGTGGGCGGCGCGGTAGTGCTCGGCCACCTGCGGGTGGTCCACCGCCACCATGTCGACCTTCGTGTCGAAGTCGTCGACCGGGTAACCGCGCTCGCGCATCAGGCTCGCCACGAGACGGTCGGCGTCCTGCACCGCACGGGAGGGCTGGTCGACGAAGGCGGTCTGGACGACGACCCAGCGGTCGCGGAAGTCCGCTCGCTGCTCGGGGGACAGGTCGGTGATCTCCAGCGCGTCCCGCCGGTCCGCGACGTCGGCAAGGTGGCTCTCCGCCTCCTTGCGGCTGCCGTGCTGATCGACGGCCCGGTCGTACTCGGGTCCGAACCTGTCTTGCAGCTGGTCCCGCTTGCGCCGCTTGGCGGCCAGGATCACTGCGACCGCGACAGCGGCCAGGATGATGAGGACGAGCAGGATCACGATGCCGGTGGCGTTCATGGGCGGCCTCCTAGGTCGCCCTATGGCCTACCCCCGCCCGTCCCCCGCTATGCGGCGCCGCACGGGTCAGTGCTGGGCCGTCGTGCCCGCCCCGCCCGGCGCCTGTCACGCGTTGCGGACCGCGGCGGCGTTCTCGAGGCCGAGCAGGCTGACCGACCGCTCGCGCATCTCCACCTTGCGGACCTTGCCCGTGACCGTCATCGGGAACTCGTCGACGACCTGCACGTAGCGCGGCACCTTGTAGTGCGCGAGCTTCCCGGTGCAGAACGACTGCAGCGCCTCGACGGTCAACGGCTCGGCACCGTCGCGCATCCGGACCCACGCGCAGAGCTCTTCGCCGTACTTCTCGTCGGGCACACCGATCACCTGCACGTCGGCGATGTCCGGGTGCGAGTACAGGAACTCCTCGATCTCGCGCGGGTACACGTTCTCTCCCCCGCGGATCACCATGTCTTTGATGCGGCCGACGATGTTGACATAGCCCGCGGCATCCATCGTGGCGAGGTCACCGGTGTGCATCCACCCGGCGGCATCGAGTACGTCGGCCGTCTTCTCGGGCTCGTCCCAGTAGCCGAGCATCACCGAGTAGCCACGTGTGCAGAGCTCGCCGGGCTCACCGTGACGCCGGAGCAGCCCAGTCTCCGGGTCGACCACCTTGACCTCGACGTGCGGGTGCACCGAGCCGACGGTGGCGACACGTCGCTCGAGGTCGTCGTCGCGGCGCGTCTGGGTCGACACCGGCGAGGTCTCCGTCATGCCGTAGCAGATGGTCACCTCCTCCATGTGCATCTCCGAGACGACGCGCTTCATCACCTCGACGGGGCACGGCGACCCGGCCATGATTCCGGTGCGCAGCGAGGACAGGTCATAGGACGCGAAGTCGGGATGCTGCAGCTCGGCGATGAACATCGTCGGCACGCCGTACAGCGACGTGCATCGTTCGCTCTGCACGGCCTGCAAGGTCGCCGCCGGGTCGAAGCCCGGCGCCGGAATCACGATGCAGGCACCGTGCGAGGTGGTGCCGAGGTTGCCCATCACCATGCCGAAGCAGTGGTAGAAGGGCACCGGGCTCGCGATGCGGGCCCGCTCGGTATAACCGCACGTCTCACCGACGAAGAACCCGTTGTTGAGGATGTTGTGGTGCGAGAGCGTCGCGCCCTTGGGGAAGCCGGTGGTCCCCGACGTGTACTGGATGTTGATGGGGTCGTCGAAGGTCAGCCCGGCCATCCGCTCACGGAGCACCTCGAGGGCAACGGTGCTGGCACGGTCGACCAGCTCGGTCCACGAGTCGGTGCCGATGAGGACGACGGCGCGCAGGTCGGGACAGTCACCGCGTACCTGCTCGATCATCGCGGCGTAGTCGCTCGTCTTGAACATCGTGGCCGACACCAGCACCGAGACGCCCGACTGCTTCAGCACGTAGCCGAGCTCGTGCGTGCGGTAGGCCGGGTTCACGTTGACCAGGACAGCGCCGATCTTTGCCGTCGCGTACTGCACGAGGACCCACTCGACGCAGTTGGGCGCCCAGATGCCGACCCGGTCGCCCTTCGCCACGCCGAGCGCGAGCAACCCCAGCGCGACGTTGTCGACCTGGCCGTCCAGCTCGCTGTAGGTCAGTCGGCGGCCGGATGCGCAGTCGACCACCGCCTCCCGCTCGCCGAACCGCGCGACCGTGCGCTCGAAATTGGCCCCGATCGTCTCCCCGAGCAGCGGTACGGCGGACGGCCCGCTCGCGTAGGAGTCAGCGGAGGCGGGAGGGGAGCCGGTGGCCGCGGTCGGGTCAGTCATGACCGCATCCTGCAGCCTGTGCGGCTGCTACGGAAGAGCGAGTGCCTTCTGCCGTGACGTCAGCTGCGCCGCGACGGGATAGGTAGCGGCCCGCGCCTCGCGAGCCTCGTAGGACCAGCGCCTGCTCCACTGGCTTCGGCTCTCCCTGGCCACGGCGGCGTAGCGACGCAGCTCGGTCATCGTGGGGCGACGCCCCGCCCCGGAGATCTCATAGCCGTGTCGCCGCAGCTTGCGTCGCACCACGGTCTCCATCAGGCCGAGCTCCCACGGTTCGAGCTCGGTGCGCCACGACTCCACCCGATCCTGACTGACACCTCGCTTGAGGTTCTCGTGCCAGACCTTCCGGTCAGGGATGACGTTGTTGACCTTGTGCGGCTCGAGCATCGCCTCGTGGAAGTCCTCCTCCAGGAAGGCACACATCTCCTCGAGCACCGGACGGGGGTCGGCCACGAGCGTCTCGTAGCGGATCGTGTGGAACGTGTCGGCCGGCAGCTTCGATGCGTTACGACGCATGCATGACTCGGCCTGCGACCACATCGACATCGCGCTGACACTGGTGTAGTGCCACCACGGCATCCGCTTGAGCGATGCGACATTGGCCCGCCCGTCCCGGATCACATGGATGAACTGGGCGTCCGGAAACAGCCGCCGCAGGACATCGACCTCACGGAAGTAGACGGGACGCTTGTCACCCCATCGCGCTTTTCCGTGCAGGTCGGCGTACATCTTGAACACGGTGCCCAGGGCCGACCCGATCGTCGGCGGCGCCTCGAGGATGGCCTCCATCGTCTCCTTCTTGCGCAGGCCCAGCTCCCGGATCATCGAGCCCGTGCGGGTGATCGCGTCGGCGAGTGCGAGCCGCTGCTCCTCCGTCTGCAGATCGCCGAAGTCGTGCCGGCGGCGCCAGGTGTGGATCAGGAACCGCGACTCGGGGGGCATCGCCAGCCGCGGGTGCGCATGGATCATCAGGCCCAGCATCGTCGTGCCGGACCGTGGACAGCCCACGACGAAGATCGGACGGTCGTTCGGCAAGCCATGCTCCTCATGGGTGACGTGGCTCCACAGGCTAACCGACCTGTTACGGAACCGTTGCGACACCGCGGCGCCTTGGGCCTGGCGCGTACCGTGGGTCGGATGTCCACCAGTCCGATGTCCGACACGCGGTCGCGCAGCCTCGCCGATGAGCTGCGCGCTCGCGACGACGACGCCCTGGTGGCGCTGCTGCGTGAGCGGCCGGACCTGCGCACCCCCGTGCCGGCCGACCTTGCCGCGCTGGCGGCCCGCGCGACGACCCGCCCCTCGGTGCAGCGTGCGCTCGACCACCTCGACGAGTTCACCCTCCAGGTGCTCGACGCAGCGGTGGCACTGCCGGACCGGTCGACCGTCGTCGCGATCCAGCAGCTGGTCGACCACGACGTCGCGGGCGCGCTCGACACCCTGCGCCGCCAGGCGCTCGTCTACGGCTCCGACGACGACCTCACGGTGGCCCGCACCGTGCGCGAGATCGTCGGCGACCCGGCTGGTCTGGGGCCCGCGGCGGAAGTGGCCCTGCGCGGTTACGGCCCGGCTCGGCTCGCCGGGCTGCTCGCCGACCTCGACCTGGCATCGTCGGGCGACCCCGTCCAAGACGCGCGCACGGTGGCCCGCCACCTGTCCGACGTACCGCTCCTGGAGGCCCTGCTGGCGACGGCCGACACCGGCGTGCACGAGGTCCTCGCGGCCCTCACCACCTCGCCCAATGGCCGCCTGGGCCGCGCCGACCGGCCGGTCGGTCGGGCCACTGCGCAGACCCCCGTCGAGTGGCTGCTCGCCCACGGCCTGCTCATCGCCGTCGACGCCACGACCGTCGTGCTGCCGCGCGAGGTGGGCCTGTACCTACGTGGCGGCCGGGTGCACGCCGACACCGCGAGCGAAGCTCCTTCCCCGGTGCTCACCGAGGCTCCGACCGAGCGCACCGACCACACCGCCGCAGGCGCGGCGGCGACGTTCGTGCGGCTGGTCGACGACCTGCTCGACACGTGGGCGAGCGACCCGCCCAAGGCGCTGCGCAGCGGTGGTCTCGGCGTACGTGACCGCGCGCGCACGGCCGCGGTGCTGGACGTGGACCAGGAGCACCTGAACTTCCTGGTCGAGGCGGCCCACGCCGCCGGGCTGCTGGGCACCGGCGGCGACATCGACGAGGTGTGGCTGCCCACCACGATCTACGACGGGTGGCGCACCGAGTCGGTCGCATCCCGGTGGTGGACGCTGGCGTCCGGCTGGCTGACGACGATGCGCGTCGCTGGCCTGTCCGGCAGCAAGGACAACCGGGGCAAGGTCCTCGCTCCTCTCGGCCCTGACCTGGCGCGGTCGATCGCGCCGGCCGTCCGACGCGACGTGCTCGACTCGCTGCTCGCCCTGCCGCCGGGTCAGGCCACCTCGACCGAGTCGGTCCGCGACCGACTGCGCTGGCGGACCCCTCGCCTGTTCGGCCGGCTGCGCGACGGACTGGTGACCTGGACCTTGCGCGAGGCCGAGCTGCTCGGCCTCGCTGCCGGTGGTGCGCTGGGGCAGCACGGGCGGCTGCTGGCGGCGGGAGACGACGACGGGGCCGTCGCAGCGCTGGAGGCGCTACTGCCTGAGCCGCTCGACCATGTGCTCCTGCAGGCGGACCTCACCGCTGTCGCACCCGGACCGCTCACCGGTGAGCTTGCGCAGCGGCTCGGCGTCCTCGCCGACGTGGAGTCGCGCGGCGGCGCCACCGTCTATCGGTTCAGTGACGCGAGCGTCCGCCGGGCACTGGACCTCGGCTGGTCCGCGGCCGAGGTGCTTGAGCTGCTGGCCGCGCACTCGCGCACCCCCGTGCCTCAACCGTTGACCTACCTGGTCGAGGACATCGCCCGCCGGCACGGTCGCGTGCGGGTGGGCGTGGCGTCGGCCTATCTGCGCTGCGACGACCCTGGCCTGCTCAGCGAGATCCTGGCCGACCGGAGGGTCACGACCCTGCGGCTGCGGCGGCTCGCCCCGACCGTGCTGGCAGCCCAGGCACCGGCGGACACCGTCCTCACCAGGCTGCGCGAGATGGGACACGCCCCCGCGGCCGAGAGCCCCGAGGGCGACATCGTCGTGCGCCGCCCGGACGCGCGGCGCACCTCGCCGCCGCGCCGGCTGCCCAGCCCCGCACCGGTGACCGAGCTGCCCACGACGGTGCTCAGCGCCGCCGTACGCGCGATCCGGGCCGGTGACCACGCGCGCACGGTCGTGAAACGCCCCGCGGGAGGCATGGGTGGGCCGCCCTCGTCGCCGACCGTGGACGTGCTGGCCCTCCTGCAGGACACAGCCGCCACCGGCGAGACGCTGTGGATCGGCTACGTCGACGCCCACGGCCAGGCGACTCAGCGGCTCATCGAGCCACAGCTGGTCGAGGGGGGCTTCGTCGAGGCCTTCGACCACCTGCGGCAGGAGATGCGGCGGTTCGCGGTGCACCGCATCACCGGCGCGGCGGCCATCGACCAGCCGGTGTCATGACCGGGCAACCGGCCGACGGAAGCCCCGGGACCTCTCCATGGTTGACACTGGGGAATCCCACGCAACCATCACCGAGAGGCACTGAGTGACCGACGGTCCCCTGATCGTGCAGTCCGACAAGACGCTGCTGCTCGAGGTCGACCACGACCTTGCCGGCGAGTGCCGCCGCTCGATCGCCCCGTTCGCCGAGCTCGAGCGCTCGCCGGAGCACGTGCACACCTACCGGCTCACCCCGCTCGGCCTGTGGAACGCCCGCGCCGCCGGGCACGACGCCGAGCAGGTCGTCGACGTGCTGCTGCGCTACAGCCGCTATGCGGTGCCGCACGCCCTGCTGGTGGACGTGGCCGAGACGATGGACCGCTACGGCCGGTTGCGCCTGGAGAAGCACCCCGTGCACGGTCTCGTCCTCGCGTCGAGCGACCGGGCGGTGCTCGAGGAGGTCATCCGGTCGAAGAAGGTCCTGCCGCTGGTCGGCGAACGGGTCGACCGCGACACCGTCGCGGTCCACCCGTCGGAGCGAGGACATCTCAAGCAGGTTCTGCTCAAGCTCGGCTGGCCGGCCGAGGACTTCGCCGGCTACGTCGATGGCGAGGCCCACCCCATCTCCCTCAAGCAGGACGGCTGGGAGATGCGGGCCTATCAGGCGGAGGCCGTCGAAGGCTTCTGGCACGGCGGGTCAGGCGTCGTCGTACTGCCGTGCGGCGCGGGCAAGACCATCGTCGGCGCCGCTGCCATGGCCACCGCCGGTGCGACGACGCTGATCCTCGTGACCAACACCGTCGCTGCTCGGCAGTGGCGGCATGAGCTGCTCGCTCGCACCTCGTTGACCGAGGACGAGATCGGCGAGTACTCCGGCGCCCGCAAGGAGATCCGACCGGTCACGATCGCCACCTACCAGGTCATGACGACCCGACGGAAAGGCGTCTACTCCCACCTCGAGCTGCTCGATGCCCGCGACTGGGGCCTCATCGTGTACGACGAGGTGCACCTCCTGCCGGCACCCATCTTCCGGATGACCGCCGACCTGCAGGCACGCCGTCGGCTCGGTCTGACCGCGACCCTCGTGCGCGAGGACGGGCGCGAGGGTGATGTGTTCTCGCTGATCGGTCCCAAGCGCTACGACGCGCCGTGGAAGGACATCGAGGCGCAGGGCTACATCGCACCTGCCGACTGCGTCGAGGTGCGGGTCACGCTGACCGACTCGGAGCGCCTGGCCTACGCGACCGCGGAGCCGGAGGAGCGCTACCGCTTCTGCTCGACGACCCCGTCGAAGAACCGCGTGGTGGAGCGCATCGTCGAGCAGCATCGCGGCGAGCAGACGCTGGTGATCGGGCAGTACCTCGACCAGCTCGACGAGCTCGGCGAGCGGCTGGGGGCGCCAGTCATCAAGGGCGAGACGACGGTCAAGGAACGCGAGCGGCTGTTCAACGCGTTCCGCACGGGCGAGGTCTCGCTGCTGGTGGTGTCGAAGGTCGCGAACTTCTCGATCGACCTGCCCGAGGCGACGGTAGCGATCCAGGTGTCGGGCACGTTCGGCTCGCGGCAGGAGGAGGCGCAGCGGCTCGGCCGGATCCTGCGACCCAAGTCCGACGGTCGCACCGCACGGTTCTACGCCGTCACGGCGCGCGACACCGTCGATCAGGACTTCGCCGCCCACCGGCAGCGGTTCCTGGCGGAGCAGGGCTACGCATACCGCATCGTCGACAGCGACGACATCGGTGACCTCGGCGACCTGTCCAAGCCTGACGCTGGCTGAGGCGCGTGCCCCGACCGACCTACCCCCCGGTTGTCCGCGTGCTTGTCGGCTGCGCCGGTGACGCGGTGACCGCGGCAGGACGTGGCGACCATGCGGAGTTCCTGGTGGCGGCGGCGCGGCTCGCCGCTCTGGACCCGGACCATGTAGGTCTGGTGCTGGGTGCGGTGACCCGGTCGCTGCTGGAGCAGCTGCATCCCGACGGGCTCTCCGGCGAGGATGCACAGGCGGTGATCGCGGGGTGCATCTCCGATGGCTCAGCGTGGTTCCCCGACGTCGACGTCAACGCGCTTCTGCTGGTGCTCAGTGGCGCGCTGGGCGTCTTCCCATCCGATGAGGAGCCGGTGCCGGTCACTCCGCTCGGAGTCGCCCAGCACGCGCCGCTGCTCGTCGCTCACCTGCTCACAGCAGCGGACGAGGCGTTCGACACCGTCCTGCACTCCGCGCTCACCGAGATCGCCCGCGCCCAGACCACCGAGCACCCCTGACCCGGTTTCCGCGAGATCGGAGAGCCGCCCGAGCGACGGACCACGGGTCCTGCTGCAGGCTGGCCGCCACGTGCTCAGCATTCCCGGCCGGCCGACCTCGATCGCCGCGAAGTCATAACCCACCTGCTCCCGAATCTCCCACAGCAGGTCGTTGTGGCCGTCCACGAGTGGCGTCCCCGTCAACAGCTGCACGAGAGCGCACGCCAACGGTTGGCGCGGCGGTGTCGGGCCCGGGGAACGCCCTGGCCATCCACCGTCGGTCGGCAGTAGGCTGCCGCGCCCACCGCGAATGCCCACCCTCGACGAGAGGTCGCGTAGCCATGCCTGCAACGGAGAAGACCGAACCTGACATACCCGAGGCGCTGGCCGCCGAGCGCGCCTACCTGGCCGCGGCCCGCGCCGAGCTCGCCCGGATGCGTGCGCGCACCCTCTCCCTGGACGCCGAGAAGGCCGGCGGCGGAGCCGTCGCCACGGAGTACCTCAAGGGTGCGTTGCACCAGCGCGCCCAAGCCCTGGTCGACGACCCGGAGACGCCGTTGTTCTTCGGCCGTCTCGACATGTCGGGCATCGACACTGCCGGTATCGACACTGCGCCCACGGACCCGGATACGTCGCCGGAAACGTTCTACGTCGGGCGCCGCCACGTGCACGACGACGACGGCGACCCGGTCGTCGTCGACTGGCGCGCAGACATCTCCCGCGCCTTCTACCGCGCCACCCGCACCGAGCCGATGGGCGTCGCCCTGCGCCGCCGGTTCGGCTACGAGCGCGGTCACATCACCGCCTATGAGGACGAGCACCTCGTCGAGCCTCGCGAGAGCGATGCACGCAAGAGCCGCATCCTCGCGTCCGAGATCGAGAAGCCGCGTGTCGGGCCGATGCGCGACATCGTCGCCACGATCCAGCCGGAGCAGGACGTCATCGTGCGCGCCGGCGTCCACGAGACCGTCTGCGTGCAGGGCGCACCCGGCACCGGCAAGACCGCGGTCGGCCTGCACCGCGCTGCGTTCCTCCTGTACGCGTTCCGTGATCGGCTGCGCCGCGGCGGCGTACTCGTCGTCGGTCCGAACGCCGCGTTCCTGTCCTACATCGCGGCGGTGCTCCCCGCGCTCGGTGAGGTGGACGTCAAGCAGGTCACTGTCGAGGAGCTCGTCGCCCGGGGAATGCGGGTGCGGGGAACCGACGACGACGCCGTCGCGACCCTCAAGGGCGACGAGCGCATGGCAGAGGTTCTCCGCAACGCCGTCTACGCCCGGCTGTGCCCTCCGCGCGATCCGCTGGTGGCCACCCGTGGCTCACGCCGGTGGCGCGTCCCGGCGTACGAGCTGACCGAGCTCGTGGACGAGCTGCGGCGACGCGACGTGCGGTACGGCGCCGCGCGCGCGATGCTCGCGCAGCGGCTGGCCCACGCGGTGCTGACCAAGATGGAAGCTGCCGGCGAGTCGCCGGACGACCGGGTCCAGGACACCGTCGCCCGCAGCGCACCGGTGAAGGCCATGGTCGACGAGCTGTGGCCGGCGGTCGTGCCGGAGCGCTTGGTGCTCTCGCTGCTCTCCGACGCCGCGGTGCTCGCTGAAGCCGCCGCCGGGCTGCTGTCCGAGGACGAGCAGCGGCTGATCCTGTGGGCGACGCCGCCACGTGGGCCCGGCAGCGCTCGCTGGTCGGCCGCCGACGTCGTGCTCGTCGACGAGGCCGCCGACCTGGTCGACCGCGAGCCGAGCCTGGGGCACGTCGTGCTCGACGAGGCGCAGGACCTCAGCCCGATGCAGCTGCGTGCCGTCGGCCGACGGTGCTCCACGGCTGCCGCGACGGTGCTAGGCGATCTTGCCCAGGGCACGACTCCGTGGGCCAGCACGGACTGGGCGACCAGTCTTCGGCACCTCGGCAAGCCGGACGCTGCCGTCGAGGTGCTCGAGCGGGGGTACCGCGTGCCGGCCACCGTCATCGACTTCGCCAGCCGCCTGCTGCCGCACATCGCACCAGGGGTCGCCGCACCGGTGTCGGTGCGCGAGAACCCGGGCCACCTCGACGTCGTAGCGACGCCCGACGCGGGCACCGTCACGGCCGACGCTGTGCGCGCCGCCCTCGCGGAGCCGGGCTCCGTCGGTGTGATCGCCGCTGACGGTGACGTCGCCGCGCTCGCCAAGCTCCTTCACCGGCAAGGCATCGAGCACGATCTGCTCGGCTCCGACGAAGCGGTGCACCGCGTCGCACTCGTGGCGGCGACGCTGGCCAAGGGCCTGGAGTTCGACCATGTCGTGGTCGTCGAACCCGCTGCGATCGTCGACGGAGAAACCAGCACCTGGCAGGGTCTGCGCCGCCTGTACGTCGTGCTCACCCGCGCAGTGACCGGACTCACCGTCGTGCACTCCCGTCCGTTGCCCGACGAGCTGAGCCAGACTGTCCTCCCGTGAGACATCTGGCGGAGGCATGGATCCGGACCGCCTCGCGGGTGGGTGCCCGCGGAGACGTCGCGGGCGCCGGTGCTGACCTGCTCGCGCGGTACGCCGCCGCCGACCGCGCCTACCACGACCTCCGTCACCTCGACGAGGTGCTGCGCAACGTCGACGAGCTCGCGGACGTCGCCCGGGACGCCGACGCCGTACGGCTGGCTGCGTGGTTCCACGACGCGGTGTACGACGCGACAGCGCAGGACAACGAGGAGCGCAGCGCGGAACTCGCCGAGAAAGTCCTGGCGCGCCTTCGCGTCGACGACAGCCGCGTCGCCGAGGTCGCCCGGCTGGTGCGGGCGACAACGACGCACGAGGCCGCCGCCGATGACGCCGACGGCGCCGTCCTCTGCGACGCAGACCTCGCGATCCTGGCCTCAGGTCCGGGGCGGTACGACGAGTACACCGCCGCTGTCCGCGCGGAGTACGCCCACGTGTCCGACGCCGACTTCGCGAGCGGCCGCGCCGCCGTACTGCGCGCCCTCCTGGCACATGAGCCACTGTTCCGGACCACCACAGCGCGCACCGAGTGGGAGGCGGCCGCCCGCGCCAACGTCGCCGCGGAGCTCGCCCGGCTCGACGGTTGAGTCGCCGGTCTAGTGGACCTTCCGACGGCGTAGGCCGGATGCGCGGAGGCGGGTGATCAGCTCTCGGCCCGAGACCGGCTGCGCGCCCAGCGCGATCGCACGGTCGCGCATACGGGCCGGGATGTCGTAATGGTCGCCTTGGAAGCCGCGGCGGGGGATGCCGAGCGCCAGGGCGACCCCGTGCAGCTCGTCGTAGGAGACGTCACTGACCAGGTGGCACCACAGCTCGCCGCGAAATGGCCAGATTGGCTCATCGATCAGCACCGTCATGTTCACAATGGTGCCGTGACCGACGCACTGCTCAGCGCACGCGCCCTCGTGCTGCACGACCTCGGCGCGCGTGCCATGGACTCCGCGCGCTCGGTGTCGATCGTCGACGACGTGCTGTCCGAGCGGCGTTGGTGGGTGGAGCAGTGGCCGGACGGGGCGGCGTACGTCGCGTGCCTGGTGGCGCAGGACGTGCAGGAGAAGCTGCTGGAAGATGTCGGACGCTGGCCCCTGTGCGGCCTCCCGCACGAGGAGGACGACGAGCCGCACGAGCTGCGCGTCACTCCCGATCTCGGCGAGAACCCGCACTGGGTGTGTGAGGAGCACGGCTGTGTGGTCGCGCCGGTGGGCGCACTCTGACCTCTCACCGGACCCTGCAGGGCCATTTCGACCTGCGGCTGTCGGGTGATCGGCGGCACCCAGGCACGACGAAGGGGCGGCCCCCGTCGCCGGGAACCGCCCCTTCGTGGATCGTGGTGCTGACCAGGTGGCCGGGACCTAGAAGTCCATGCCGCCCATGTCGCCGCCGCCGCCCGGAGCCGCGGCCCCGGCCTTCTCCGGCTTGTCGGCGATGACGGCCTCGGTGGTGAGGAAGAGGCCGGCGATCGACGCGGCGTTCTGCAGCGCCGAGCGGGTGACCTTGGCCGGGTCGATGATGCCGGCCTTGATCATGTCCTTGTACTCACCGGTGGCCGCGTCGAGGCCGTGACCGACCTCGAGGTTGCGCACCTTCTCGACCACGACGCCGCCTTCGAGGCCGGCGTTGACCGCGATCTGCTTGAGCGGAGCCTCGAGCGCGATGCGCACGATGTTCGCGCCGGTCTGCTCGTCCTTGTCCAGCTCGAGCTTGTCGAACGCAGTCGTCGACGCCTGCAGCAGCGCGACGCCGCCACCGGCGACGATGCCCTCTTCGACGGCTGCCTTGGCGTTGCGCACCGCGTCCTCGATGCGGTGCTTGCGCTCCTTGAGCTCCACCTCGGTGGCCGCGCCGGCCTTGATGACGGCGACGCCGCCAGCCAGCTTGGCGAGGCGCTCCTGCAGCTTCTCGCGGTCGTAGTCGGAGTCCGACTTCTCGATCTCGGCGCGGATCTGGTTGACCCGGCCGGCGATCTGGTCGGTGTCACCGGCACCCTCGACGATCGTCGTCTCGTCCTTGGTGACGACGACCTTGCGGGCGCGGCCGAGCAGGTCGAGACCGGCGTTCTCGAGCTTGAGGCCGACCTCCTCGGAGATGACCTGGCCACCGGTCAGGATCGCGATGTCCTGCAGCATGGCCTTGCGGCGGTCACCGAAGCCCGGGGCCTTCACGGCGACCGAGCGGAAGGTGCCGCGGATCTTGTTCACGACCAGGGTCGCGAGGGCTTCGCCCTCGACGTCCTCGGCGATGATGGCGAGCGGCTTGCCCGACTGCATGACCTTCTCGAGCAGCGGCAGCAGGTCCTTCACCGCGGAGATCTTCGAGTTGACGATCAGGATGTAGGGGTCGTCGAGGACGACCTCCATGCGCTCCGGGTCGGTCACGAAGTACGGCGAGATGTAGCCCTTGTCGAAGCGCATGCCCTCGGTGAGCTCGAGCTCGAGGCCGAAGGTGTTGCTCTCCTCGACGGTGATGACGCCTTCCTTGCCGACCTTGTCCATGGCCTCGGCGATCATCTCGCCGAT
>JAVEDJ010000219.1 GCA_030841025.1 Actinomycetota bacterium | reverse complement strand
AGTCTAGGTTCGAGTCCTAGTACCCCAGCGAGTCGAGTGTGTCGGCGCAGTCGATACACTCCTCTTGGTCGTGGCCCCGTTGTGTAGCGGCCTAGCACGCCGCCCTCTCAAGGCGGTAGCGCGGGTTCGAATCCCGTCGGGGCTACCACTGGAAAATGCCCCCTGACCTGCAGCGCAGCGTCAGGGGGCGTTTCTCGTGTGGCTGAAGAAGCTCGGCGAGCTGCGGGCATCCTGAGCAACGAAGAGTTCGCGGCCGAGAAGACGGACATCCTCAGCAGGATGTAGTCCCGGCGCAGCCAGGCATCGACGCGTGAGTCGTGGTGTTCTCAGGAACCGCACAGCGGTGGGTCAGGGGCCGGCCAGGGCAGAACGCGATGTTCTTCCTACCGCCCCAGACATGGGGCCCAACCCCCGAGGTGAGAACCATGAACATGACCACCAAAGCCAAGAAGGCCGTCGCCGCCAGCGCCCTGCTGCTGTCCGGTCTGGGCATCGGCGCAGCCGTCGCCGGCACGACGTCGGCCACCGCCGCCACGACCGCGGTCACGACCAACGCGGCGGATACGGTGCAGAGCCTCGATCCGACCAAGCCCATGCGCTCTGACGAGCAGCTGTTGACCGGCACGACCGCCGCGAAGGTCAAGGCGGCGGCGCTGGCGAAGTATCCGAACGCGACCATCCAGCGGATCGAGACCGACTCCGACGGCGTCTATGAGGCGCACATCGTCACGAGCGCCGGCGACCAGGTCATCGTGCAGGTCGGCAAGGACTTCGCCGTCACGGGGACCCAGACCGGTGGCGGCCACAGCCCCGCGGACACCACGACGGCAGGCTGAGCCTCGGCAGCGAGGCCTTCCCCTAGCGCCGCGCTGCTTGCCGGGGCCCGCCTCCGGGCCCCGGCCGTAGTAATACGGCCGGGGCCCAGACTGCTGCCGGTCTCGCTCAGGCATAAGCCGACCTCGGCGACGCGGCAGCAGAGATAGGACATTGTGCGGCAGCAGAGATAGGACATTGTCCTGATGTAAGGCCCCTCCTCAGGCGAGCACTCTCCAGGTCGTCGGATCAGCAGACCCGGCAGAGAAGCTCCACAGGGAGATCCTGATGAACCCCGTTTTCCTGCCCTATGCAGACGTCGAAGCCGCCTACCGTCGCGAGCGTCTGACCTCGGCGTACCGCAAGACCAGACAGCACGACCACCTCCATCACCCCGGCCGCGCCCTCGGGCGCGCGATCAGCCACGCCTACCACCGGATGGAAGGCGTCTGAGCATCGGCGCGACGGCGACCCGGGGACGACTCATCTCGCCGCGGGTCGCCGGTCCGTCCGTGGGGGCCGCACGGGCTACGCTCGCGACGAGGGGTCTGCGACTGCCGGTGGGGTGAGCGTGACGGAGCAGCAAGGTCCAGGGCCGTCGGCCGGGCTGTCACCGCTCGCCCGCGCCCGGTTGGACGACCTGCTCCAGGAGCTGCTCGGGCGCGTCGGGGACGTGCTGGACACCCAGGACCGGCTGCGCGGGCTGCTCGACGCGGTGGTCGGCATCGCCGCGGACCTCGATCTCGCCAGCGTCCTGGGCCGCATCGTGCGTGCCGCCTGCCAGCTCGCCGACGCTCGCTACGGGGCCCTCGGAGTTCTCGGGTCTGGGCCGGACCGGCGGCTGCGCGAGTTCGTGACGCACGGCCTCACCGCCGAGCAGCGGGTCGCGATCGGTGATCTACCGCGCGGCCACGGCATCCTCGGCGTCATCATCGACTCGCCAGAGCCGCTGCGGCTGAACACCCTCGGCGAGCACGCGCGCTCGTTCGGCTTCCCGGCCAACCATCCGCCGATGAGCACCTTCCTCGGCGTGCCGATCCGCATCCGCGGCACGGTGTTCGGGAACCTCTACCTGACGGAGAAGCAGTCGGGCGACGGCTTCACCGCCGACGACGAGGAGATCGTGGTCGCACTCGCAGCGGCGGCTGGCGTGGTCATCGAGAACGCGCGGCTGTACGAAGAGGCGGCTCGGCGGCAGCGCTGGCTCGAGGCGGCCGCCGAGATCACCGCGGCGCTGCTGGGTGAGGTACACCGCGACGGCGCGCTGAAGCTGGTGGCGGACCGCGCGCGCGAGGCAGCGGGGGCCGACGTAGCCGCGGTGCTGCTGAGGCATGATCGCGGCTGGCTGCGGGTGGAGGTCACCTCGGGGCCGCTGCCCGCAGAGGTCGTGGGGACCAAGGTGCCGATCGCGCAAACCGTGATCGACGCCGCGCTCTCGGAGGGTGGGCCCGTGGTGCTCGACGACGAGTCGAGCCTCGCGCAGCTCGGGGACATGATGTTCACGCCCGACGACGGCTGGCCGCAGCTGGGATCGCTGGTGCTGCTGCCCCTTCGGACGGCCGGCACGGCCGCCGGCGTACTTGTGGTCGGCTGGACGCCGGCGCATCAGGACGCGTTCCGCGACATCGACCTGCGGCTGCCGGGCTCGTTCGCGGAACAGGCTGCGCTGGCGCTGCAGATCGCCCAGGCACAGGCCGACCGTGGCCGCCTCGCGGTCTTCGAGGACCGCGACCGCATCGGGCGCGACCTGCACGACCTGGTGATCCAGCGGCTGTTCGCAGTCGGTCTGACGTTGGAGAGTGCCGCCCGGCTCACCGATCGGCCTGAGGTGGAGACGCGCGTCAGCGGCGCGGTCGACGACATCGATGCGACCATCAAGGACATTCGCCGCACCATCTTCGAGCTGTCCACCCTGCCGACCTCGCGTGACCTCCGAGGCGAGCTGGGGGAGGCGGTCGCGGTGGTCGCACCGGCGCTCGGTTTCAGTCCCCGGTTGCACACGGACGGGCCGGTGGACAGCGCAGTGCGAGCGGAGCTGCGTCCCCACCTGCTCGCCGTGGTGCGGGAGGCGTTGTCGAACGTCGCACGGCACGCCCGGGCGTCGACAGCGGACGTGCATCTCGCCGTAGGCGACGATGTGGTGCTTACCGTGACCGACAACGGTGTGGGCATCACCGAGGACGGCCATCGCAGCGGACTTGCCAACATGACCGAGCGCGCGGAGAGGTTCGGGGGGTCATTCACGGCCACTCGCCGACCGGACGGCGGCACCGCGGCCGTGTGGCGGGTGCCCCGACGCGGTGCCGATCTGCCTGATCAGCGCGATGGGTCCTGATTGCCGCGCGCGCAGGTCCCGGCACAGCCAAGGGCCCCCGCCGGGAGTCGCCGGCAAGGGCCCTTGCTCCCCCCGGGGCGTGATGGCACCGGGGTAACTCGTGCGGTCAGACGGTGACCGGTGTGGGGCGTCGCGGGGACACGGTGAGAATCTCTTCGTCCGGGTCGACGCGGCGCAGGTGCACGAAACCAAGCAGGCTCAGCAGGAGCAGTACGCCGGCACCGATGAACGATGCGATCGCGGCGATGAGCGCGATCTGGCCCATCTTCCCGAAGGCGTAGGCGTTGAGCAGCAGGCCCCGCAGCGTCTCGCCGCGGAAGGCGGACTGCACCTGGCCGGCCAGCTCCGTGTCGTTCGGGTTGGCGCGTGACTTGTTGCTGAGCTCGGAGTAGGTGAGGCCGCCGCCGCTTTCCTTCAGGTGTACGGCGATGTAGTGGTCGGCGAAGGCGCGGGCCTGCTCGCCGGTGACCAGCTGCTGTCCGGCGTACTTGTTGATGAACGGACCGATCGCCGGGTCGGCGGTGGCTTCACCCTTGGGCGGGAAGAAGATCTGCTGCTGGGTCAGCTGGGTCGTGACCTGGTCGGTGACGAAACCGTGGGCCCAGGTGAGGAGGCCGCCGGCCAGAAGTAGGAGTACGGCGAGCGCGAGCCCACCCGCGGTGAACAGCACATCGAATGTTCTGCGGCGCATGGCGATGCTTCTCCTTCGGGTTCTGCGACCCGTCGGTGTGACTGGCCGGATGCCCGTCCTGCGGGCCTGAGACCAGTCTCTGCTCGCGCCGCTGCCCGCAGCAGGGACTAAGGTCCCGCCCTCCGCGCCTGAAAGACCTCGATTTCCGCGGGCCGTTCGGCCGACCCCCCTCGCCTGGCCGTGGTCGGCACGGTTGGGATCTACTCGTCGGGCTGGGTAAGGATGTCCTGCACGGGCCGCCGGGGCGTCTCCGTGCCGCCGCCTTCCCCGCCGTATCCGAGCCGCAAGAGCATCTGCGGGTGTCCTAGCAAGCCGAGCTCGGCGGTCAGCCGGGCACGGGTGTCAGGGACCTCCAGCGGCTGCGTCATCGGGGATGCGGCGACTCCGAGGGACGCGGCGGTGAGCAACAGCCGTCCCAGTCCTTGGCCTGCC
>JAVEDJ010000175.1 GCA_030841025.1 Actinomycetota bacterium | reverse complement strand
TGCGTGCAGGGCGAGGCTGGCGATGATCGTCTACGAATCGGTGACGTTCGTCAAGCATTCTGTAGAGGATTCAGCGAGCGGGCTACCAGTCCCCCACGGCGGCGCGCAGATGCTCGACGTGCCCCTGCTTGTGGCCGATGACGTACCGGTCGAGGAACGCTGCGAGCGGCTCCTCGCCGTACCTCACGTTCTGTGTCGGCGCGGTCACGTCGTGGTCTTCGAGCGCCGCGAGAGCGTCGGCCAGATCAGCGAACGCCTCGCCCACTGCCGCCCGGGCCGCGTCCAGCCGATCGCCCGGGTCCCCGACCGCGGCGAGGCGTGCCGGGTGGTCGTGGGTGCGGCCGATGACGGCGGACGGGTCGGCACGCCACCGACGTAGCTCGGCGGCGAAGAAGTGCGGGAACTCGCCCAGATGTGCCAGGACCTGGGCCGCCGACCACTCACCCTCAGCGGGGACGTCGTGCAGGTTCTGTGGGCTCACCTGCTCTGCCGTTGTCAGCAGTGCGGCGTCCAGCTCGGCGTTGACAGTGCGCACCTCGTCGGCGCTCATGGCGCTCACCGGCCCGTTCACCGCGCCTCCCGTCGGAAGGTGTTGACGCAGGCGCCGATGCCCTCGATCTCGACCTTGACGACCTGGCCGTCCCGCAGGAACGGCTTGTCCGGCCGCCCGGCTGCCACCCCGCCCGGCGTACCGGTTGCGATCAGGTCACCCGGACGCAGAGTGGTGACCTGCGAGATGTAGGACACCACGAAGGCGGGGTCGAAGAGCAGGTCCGAGGTGGTGCCTTTCTGCATCGGCGCGCCGTCCACCTCGCAGCTGATCTGCAGGTCCCGCGCGTGGTCGATCTCGTCCGGAGTCACCAGCACAGGTCCGACCGGGGTGGACTCCGTGAAGTTCTTGCCGGCGAACCATTGGGTCGTGCGCCACTGCCAATCGCGCATCGAGACGTCGTTGACGACGGTGTAGCCGGCGATGGCCTCACGTGCCTCGTCCGGCGATGCGTCCCGCAGGGTGCGGCCCACGACCACGCCGAGCTCGACCTCCCAGTCGACCTGGTCGGACACCTGGGGCAGGCTGATGTCGGCGTACGGCGCGGTCAGGGTGTCGGCGTACTTGGCGAACAGCGTCGGGTACGTCGGCAGGTCGCGGCCCATCTCGAGGATGTGGCTGCGGTAGTTCAGACCGACGCAGATCACCTTGGCCGGCCGCACCAGCGGTGCGAGGACGACCTCGCTGAGCGCCCGGCCGGGTCCGGCGCCCGGCGCGGACTGCCAGTCCGGCGCCGCGAGCAGCGCGGCGACGTCGGGGAACGCGAGGGGGACGACGCTGTCGCCCTCCACTCTGGCCGCAGCCGTCCCCTGGCCGTCGACGATCGTGGTGAAGCGCATCAGCTCACGTCCTGGTGTCGGTCCAGCGTGTTTTCTCGGTAGAGCCCCAGTGCTTCGAGCACGGGGGTGTCGCAAACCCGGAAGAGGTCCGTCGGCTCGTGCGCCTCCAGGTCGAAGCCCGTCCAGGACGGCACGGCCAGCATGTCGCCGGCCTCCAGCTCGAAGGCCCGGCCGTCGACCACGGCCCGGGCCGCCCCGCGGAAGGTGACCCACACGGAGGAGCCGGTGCGCCGCGTGCTGGGCGTGCGCGGACCGGGGAGCAGCCGGTGCATCTCGCAGCGCAGCGTCGGCATGACGTCCCGTCCGGACGTCGGGTCGGTGAAGCGTACGGCGGCGTCGCTGCGGCCGGTCGCGGCCAGCTGTGCGGTCAGTGCCTGGTCGGTCCCGGCCCAGCGGTAGGCCAGCAGCGGGGAGTGTGCCGGCGGGGCGGCTGCGCCGCCCGGGCCGGCGACGGGAACCAGGCCGGGGGCACCGGCGTACCACTGCTCCGCGGACGAGACGGGGTCGACCGCGCGGTTGGTCATCTCGTCGGGCCCGTCCTCGAAGAACACGGCGTCGAGGGCGCGCACCATCGGGATGTCGAGCCCGTCGAACCACAGCATGGGGGTGTCACCCGGGTTGTGGTGCTCGTGCCAGCGCCAGCTCGGGGTCAGTACGAGGTCGCCAGGTGACATCGAGACGGGGTCGCCGTCGACGAGGGTCCACACGCCCTCGCCCTCGAGGACGAAGCGCAAGGCGGCCGGGGTGTGGTGGTGGGCGGGTGCCACCTCGCCCGGCCCGAGGTACTGCACCGCGCCCCAGAGCGTCGTGGTCGCGAACGGCAGCCCGCCCAGTCCGGGGTTGGACAGGCTCAGCACCCGGCGGTCGCCGCCCCGGTCGATCGGCACCAGGGAGCCCGAGGACTCGGCGAGGCCGCGCAGCGTCTTCCACTTCCACAGGTGGGCCACGTCCGTGATCGGCGGGGCGCCGGGCATCAGCCCCTCCTGGGTCCACAGCGGCTGCAGATCCGCCTCGGCAACCTCGGCATAGAGCTGGTCGAGGGCAGGGTCGTCGGGCGCGGCGAAGCGTCGGGTGCTCATCGCGGTCCTCCTTGGTGGGTCTGGGTCCGAGGTTCTGGCGACTGGGTGTCGGTCCGTTCGGTGGGCGTGGGCGCCTGTTGCCGGTCGCGCACGATGTCGCGCAGTGCCTGCTTGTCTACCTTGCCCACCTTCGTCAGCGGCAGCTCGTCCAGCAGCACGAGATGCTCGGGCAGCTTGTAGCGGGCGACGTCCAGGTCCGTGAGGGCGGCGCGGATGCCCTCGAGCGTCGGGTCGGCCCCGGCCGCGGCGACGACGGCCACGCAGACCCGCTCGCCGAGTCCGGGATCGGGGACCGCGACGGCTGCGACCCGCGACACCCCGGCCACCCGGTAGACGAGGTCCTCGACCTCCTCAGCAGAGATCTTCTCGCCGCCCCTGTTGATCATGTCCTTGTCCCGGCCTTCGACGACGAGGTTGCCGGTCGGGTGCCAGCGGACCACGTCACCGGTGCGGTACCAGCCGTCTTCGGTGAACGCGCGTTCGTTGTGCTCGGCCGCCCGGTAGTAGCCACGGGGGGTGTACGGACCGCGGGTCAGCAGGGCGCCGCTCGCTCCCGGCGGTACCTCGAGACCGTCCTCGTCGACGATGCGCACCTCGTCGTCCGGGCTCATCGGCCGGCCTTGCGTCTGCTCCACGACCTCGCCGGGATCGTCGAGCCGGGTGTAGTTGAGCAGGCCCTCCGCCATGCCGAAGACCTGCTGCAGCCGGCAGCCGAGGGCGGGGGTGACCCGGCGCGCCAGCTCCGGGACCAGCCGGGACCCGCCGACCTGCAGCAGCCGTAGCGAATCGGGCGAAGGCAGCTGCCCGGACTCGACGACCTCGATCCAGCGCTGCGCGACGGCGGGCACCACCGCGGTGACCGTCACGCCCTCCGCCGCCATGACCGCGAACGCGCGCTCCGGTTCCGGCGAGGGCACGAGCACCACCGTGCCCCCGCAGCTGAACGTGCCGAGAATCCCTGGGCAGGCAAGGGGAAAGTTGTGCCCGGCGGGGAGCGCGACCAGGTAGCGCGTGCTGGCGTCGAAGCCGCAGACCTCGGCGCTGCGTCGGGCGTTGTACTCGTAGTCGTCATGCGTACGGCTGATCAGCTTCGGCAGCCCCGTGGTCCCGCCGGAGAGCAGGAAGACCGCGACGTCGCGGCTGCTGGGCGCCGCCGCGTCCAAGGTCGCCCGGGCCGCCCGGAGGTCGTCTGCGGCCCGCGCCAGCGGGCGGAGGTCGACGGATCCGTCCGTCACGTCCTCGCCCACGACGAGCACGTGCTGCACGCTCGGCGTCGCAGCCGCGACGTCGTGTGCCAGCGCCTGGTGGTCGAACCCGCGAAGCTGGTCGGGTACCGCGATCGCGGTCACCTCGGCCAGTGCGGCGAGGTGGCGCAGCTCGTGACCGCGGTGGGCGGGCAGCGCCATCAGCGGGGCAACGCCGAGCCGGAAGCAGGCCAGCGTCAGCGTCACGAGCTCCCAGCAGTTCGGCAGCTGCACCAGCACGGTCTGCCCGGCGCGCAGCCCGAGCATGGAGAGCCGCTGCGCCAGCCCGTCGGCGGTCTCCGCGAGCTCGCGGTAGCTCAGCCGGACGTCGCCGTCGACGAGCGCCGGGTCGGCGCCGGAGCGCTCGGCCCACTCCCACAGACGAGAGCCCAACGGCTGGCCACGCCAGTGACCGGCCTCGGTGTAACGCCGGGCGACGTCGTCGGGCCAGGGCACCAGGCCGTCACGCATAGCTGCGCTCCTGCTCGGAGACCGACGGCAGGACGACCGCGTCCAGCGCCAGCAACGTCCCGTCTGCGAGCACCCGCAGCGGGTTGAGCTCCACCTCGGCGACCGTCGGGTCACTCGCGATGACCTCGCCGAGCGTGACCAACGCGGTGGCGAGGGCGGTCCGGTCGACCGCGGGTCCACTCCGCCACCCCTCGGCCAGCGCCCGGGCGGCGAGGTCGTCGAGCATCGTGCCGGCCTCGCGCGACGACAGCGGAGCCAGCCGGACGGTGACGTCATCGAAGGCCTCGGCATCCGTGCCACCGAGCCCGAGCAGCACGACCGGCCCGAAGACCGGGTCGCGCCGGGCGCCGGCCAGCAGGTCGGGCCCTGGGGGCGCCTGCTCCTCGACCAGGAACGCCGTCGCGCCGGCCCGCTCGAGGTGCTCGAGAGCCGCCTCCAGGTCGGCGTGGCTGCGCACGCCGAGCCGCACGCCACCGATCTCGGTCTTGTGCAGCACGGCGGCGTCGAGCAGCTTCACGGCGACGGGCCCGGTCAGGGCATCGAGGGCGGTGTGCGCGGTCCGCCGGTCACCGCAGGCCACCCCTCGCGGCGTGGCGATCCCGAGCCCCGCGACCAGCTGCTTGGCGGTGTGCTCGTCCACGGGCTCACGCACGGTGAGGCGGCGGTCGAGGCCCACGGCTGCGGGGCTCGCGGCACGCCACCGTGCGACGGCGTCGTCGTGAAGTGCCCGCAGTGCCGTCGCAAGCGCGGCCGCCGTGGTGAACGAGGCAACGCCGGCGGCGGCCAGCGCCGCGCGGACGGTGGCGACTTCGTCGAGCAGCCCGGTCGTGGCCGCCAGCACCGGACCGGGGGTGCCGGCGAGGGCTGCGGGCAGGTCCAGCACGGGCTCGAGCAGGGCGTACAGCGCGACGACGTCGACACCGGGGTCCTCGGCAACGGCCCGGACGACGTCCGGCAGGGTGTGGTCGGGGCGTCCGGTGTCGACCGGGTTGCGCTGGTAGGTCAGGTCCGGCAGCAGCTGGCCGAGCCGGGTGACGGTGTGCGCCGCCAACGGCGGCAGCACGAGGCCCGCGCTCTGCAGCGCATCGGTGAGCAAGAGCCCGGGACCGGCCTGTGCGGTGACCACGCCGACGCCTGTGGCGGCCGACGGCGCCAGCCGGGTGCGGCTGAGTGCCGCGACGGCGTCGACCAGTGACCGCTCGTCGTCGACGAGCACGGCACCGGCCTGCCGCAGCGCCGCCCGGGTCACCCGCCAGGAGGTCGCGAGCGCGCCGGTGTGCGACCTGGCGAAATCGCTGACATCGCTGCGCCCGACCACCAGCGCGACGACCGGGACACGCGCGGTGAGCCGACGTACCGCCTCGACGAGTCCTCGCCCGTCCGCAGCCGTCTCGACGTGCAGGGCCACCGCCCGCAGGTCCTGGTCGCCGGACAAGTGATCGAGCACCTCCGCCTGGGTGACGTCCAGGCTGTTGCCCAGGCCCACCCCGAGCCGGACCCCGATGCCCTCGTGCGCGAGGGCGAAGCAGAGCGCATGGTTCACGCCGCCGCTGGCCGCCACGACCGCCACACCACCGGCGGGGATGTCGCGGACGCCGGGGACGAACGTCGCTGTCAGGCCGCGGTGCGGCACGAGGAAGCCCGATGTGTTGGGTCCGAGCAGCCGTACGCCGGTGCGCGCGATCACTGCGCCGAGGGCTAGCTCGTGCTCCCGGCCGGCCGCACCGGCCTCGGCGAACCCGCCGGCGCAGGCGAGCACGGCCCCCACGTCGTGGGCGGCCGCCTCGGCGACCACCGCGGCAGTCGCCGCGGCAGGAACGCACGAGATGACCAGGTCCACGGGCCCGCCAGATCGGGCCAGCGCTGTGTCGAGGTCCGGGTCCAGGCCGACGGCCCGGTCGGGGCGCCGGGCGTTGACCTTCACCAGCGTCCCGGGGAAGCCCGCGAGCGCGTCGACCATGACTGCCCCGAGTTTGCCCGGCCGGCTCGACGCACCGACCACCGCGATGCCCCGGGGCGCGAACAGCGAGGTCAGGTCGCTCATGCCACGCTCCGTGCTGCGCGACCGGCTGCCACCAGGTCCGTGCGTCCCGACAGCAGCAGGGTGGTCGCCGCGTCGTCGTCGTAGTCGCCGACGAGCAGCACCGGCGCGCGGCGCACCAGCCGGGCCTCCTCGGCGAGCAGCACGCGGGTGAGCGGCGTGCCGCCGTGCACGGCGATGAGCGCCGCGCCGTCGTTCAGTGCCTTGTCGAGTGTCTCGACGGCAGCAGGCAGGCCCGCCTCCTCGGCGGGCGCGGCCACGGCGGTCAGCCGCACGTCGTGGGCGCTCCCGGCTCCCGCGGCGAGCTCCCGGGGTGCGCCGTTCCCGCCGGGACGTACGTCGACCCGGCGCCCCGGCAGCCGGGTCGTCCCGACCTCGAACGGCGTGTCCAACGGTTCGGCTCCGTGGTGCTCCTGCCACCACGCCTCGACCCGGGCGACGAACTCGGGGTCGCGTTGGGCCAGCTTGGCCCGGCCGATGCTGCGGCTGAGGAAGTGGAACGTGAACTGCACCGGCTCGAACGCGTCGTGGTAGCGGCCGAAGTTCTCCCACCAGGACAGGCTGGGTCGCGCCGAGCCCTGGATCTTCTCGACCGATGGGCGGCGCAACATCTCGTAGTCGGACAGCGCCTGCTCCAGGTCGTCCTGCTGCGTCAGCGCAGCGGCCAGCGCGACGGCGTCCTCCATCGCCATCTTGGTGCCCGAGCCGACCGAGAAGTGCGCCGTGTGCGCGGCGTCTCCCAGCAGGACAAGGGCGCCGTCGCGCCAGGCTCGCGCCCGCCGGGTCCGGAAGCTCGCCCAGCGTGAGTTGTTGGCGACCAGGGGATGGCCCTCGATCTGGTCCCCGAAGAGCCGCTCGAGATAACGCTGGGTCGCCTCGTCGCTGGGTCCGGGTGGCGCCGTGACGTCGAACGCGTCGAGACCGGACCTGCGCCAGGTCTCCTCGTCGGTCTCCACGATGAAGGTGCTCAGGCCGTCGCCGATCGGATAGGCGTGCGCTGCGAACACGCCGTTCTCGTCGCCCTCGTGCACGAAGGTCAGCCCCTGGAAGGGGTACGTGGTGCCGAACCACACGAACTTCGCGCGGGCGACCTCGGCGGTGGGGCCGAAGGCGGCGCTGTGCTCGTCGCGCAGCCGGCTGTTGGCGCCATCGGCGAGCACCACCAGGTCATAGCCGCTCAGCTCGGACAGGTCGCGCACCTCGTGCTCGAAGCGCATCTCGACGCCGGCGTCGCGCGCGCGCTGCTGCAGCAGCCGCAGCAACGTCGTACGCCGCACGGCCGCCATGCCGTTGCCTGCGCACCGCTCGCGTGCCCCTCGCATCCGCACCTCGATGCTGTCCCAGCGGCAACCGTGCTCGCGGAGCGCCTCGCGCAGGACCGGGTCAGCGGCATCGATCGCGCCCAGCGTCGCGTCGGAGAACACGACGCCGAAGCCGAAGGTGTCCTCGGGCCGGTTGCGCTCAAGGACGATGACCTCGGCGTCCGGCAGTCCCCTCTTGACGAGGGTGGCGAGGAACAGGCCGCCGGGGCCGGCGCCGACGCAGGCGAGCCGCAGGCTCACGAAACCTCCTCCACCGGGGGGCCAGGACCCCTGGTGGCACAACAACCTATGTCATCTCCGTGACGGCCGTCCATCAAACGTCCACCGCTTTGGTCGGGGGCCGCATCACTCAGCCGCACCGGTGACCTGGCGGTAGAACTGCTCGGCCGGCTCGCGCAGCAGGTCGTGCACCTCGAGGAAGACGTCGTGCACCTCGCGCCCGACCCAGCCGGGCGGCAGCAGCTCCAGCGGCAGGTCGGGGTCGCGGAACGGGAAGAGCCGGTAGTCGTGCACCAGTTGCATCCGCTCGCGCAGGGCCGCGGGCCCGGTGACGAGACCAGCGCGGTAGTCGGGCAGCCGAGCGAGGTAGTGGCGGACGAACCGCTGGTAGTCCTTGTTCAGCGCCTCGAGGTCCCAGCACCGGGCGGCCAGCTCGCGGTCCTGGGGGAGTCCCTGGGTGCCCATCGTCAGCAGGTCGAGGCGGACGTTCGTGTCGACGTCGGCAAACATCTCCGCGACCTGGCCGAGCCGGTCGTGCGGGGAGATCCATGTCGACGGCGCCAGCGGCCCGAAACCGAGCCACGACAGACCCTTGCGGAGCCGGTCCCGCGTCGGCCGGTCGCTCTCCGGGACGGTGTAGATGACCATGTGCCATTGGCTCTCCCAAGGCTCGGCGCTCCGGCGGAAGATCCGCTCGCGCCCCGCGTTCAGCACGCGCAGCGCCTTGTCGGTCAGGACGTACGTCGTCTCGCGGCCCACCGGCCGTGCCTCGAACCACCCCTCGCGGCGCATCCGTGCCGCGACCATCCGTGTCGTCGACTCGTTGACGCCGAAGACATCCGTCATCGCGAGCAGCGATTTCATCCGTAGCTCGCCGCCCTGATAGCGCACGTAGTCGCCGAACAGGTCCAGCACTATCGACCGCGCCTTCACCCGCGGCGCCCCGAGAGGAGGGTCCGCAGCACGGCGTGAGTATGGCCCACCACCGCGGCAGGGGGGTGAGACATCATGCATACGTTCCATTGACGGCCGTCGTCCATCCATTCATCATGGCGCTCGACCGGGTGGCCTGAGGGTGGCCCCCGCCGACGGCTGGAGCCCGCGTGCCCGAGACCTTCGTCCTCATCCCCGGCGCCTGGCACGGTGGTTGGGCGTCGCGTCCCGTCGCCGAGCGACTGCGGCTCGCCGGCCACCGGGTGCTCACACCGACCCTGCCCGGGCTCGCCGACGGGGACGACCCCACCCGCTACCACCTGCGTGACGTGGTGGACTTCGTGGTCGAGCTGGTCGAGCGCAAGGACCTGCGCGACGTCACCCTCGTCGGGCACAGCTGGGGCGGCTACCCCCTCACAGGCGCGGCGAACCGCCTCACCTCGCGGCTGCGCAAGGCCGTGTACTGGAGCGCGTTCGTCCCGGCCGATGGTGCCTGCCTGCTCGACGAGGTGCCGCCGCCGTACGTCGAGCTGTTCACCCAGCTCGCCGAGGCATCGGGCAACGACAGCGTGTCGATGCCGTTCGAGGTGTGGCAGTCGGCGTTCATGAACGACGCCTCGGCGGAGGTGCAGCGTCTGGTCCATGAGCTGCTCGTGCCGCAGCCGATGAGCTACTTCCGCGAGACAGTCACCCCACTGGACGGCTCGATCGAGCGCAGCTACGTGCTGCCCACGGAGGACGTGGCGCTGCCGCCGGGGGAGTTCGCCTGGGCGCCTCGGTTCCCCGAGCGGCTGGGTGTGCCGCTGATCGAGACACCCGGCAGCCACGAGGCGTGCTTCACGCGCCCGGCCGAGCTCGCGGAGGCACTGCTGAAGGCGTGACCCCCGGGCCACGTCGTCGGATCAGTCGATGCGCCGCAACGCGTGCCGGTAGTGCTGCGCGTTCTCGCGGTAGGCGCGGACGGCGAAGTCGATCCACTTCTCGTGCTCCTGCGGGTCCAGCGGCCGGGTGCGCACCGGCACGCCGAGAGCCAGATGACCCGCCTCCACCTGCCGGCCCTCCGGGACGAGCCCGTTGGCACCGACGACGCTGCCCGTGCCGATGCGGGCCCGGTTGAGGACCACCGACCCCGAGCCGACGACGCAACGGTCCTCGACGACACAGCCCTCGAGGTGCGCGTTGTGCCCGACCACGCAGTCGGCGCCGATCAGGGTCGCCCACTCCTCCGTGGTGTGGATGACCGTTCCGTCCTGTACCGACGTGCGGGCTCCGACGACGATCCGTCCGTAGTCCGCGCGCAGCACCGCGCCCGGCCAGACCGACGCCTCCTCGCCGAGCTCCACCGCGCCGATCACGACGGCGTCGGGGTGCACGTAGGCGTCCGGCCCGAGGACGGGTACCAGGTCACCCAGCGCGTAGACCGGCATCTCAGGTGTCTCCGTTTCCTTCGGCCGACCTCATTAGGCCCGCGGGCCCCGTGAGGTCGACCGGCAGGTTCGCGTAGACCTGCACGGCGTTGCGGCCGAGCACGTCGGCCACGACCTCGTCCGGCAGGCCGAGGCCGGCCACGGCGCGCGCGTTCACCGCCGTACCCGGCACGCCCGGCCAGTCCGTCGCGAAGATCCATCGCCGGGCCAGCCGGGTGAGGTCGAACCGGCTGTAGTAGCTCGGCAGCCGCTTGGGCGGCAGGCCGGACAGCTCGATCCAGACGTTCGGATGGCTGAGCGCCATCGACGCCGCGGCGTCGTACCACCAGCCCCGGCCGCCATGGGCGAGGACGATGTCCAGCTTGGGGAAGTGACGCGCGACAGGCAGCAGGAGCGCCGGGTCGGCGTACTCGTTCACCGACCCCGGGAAGCTGCTGGTCCCGCAGTGCACCACCAGCGGGACGCCGCGTTCCTCCAGCAGCTGGTAGGTCGGATAGAGCTGCGGGTCGTCGCACCGAAAACCGCCGTGCACGGGATGGAGCTTGAGCGCCGCGGCCCCGGCGTCGAGCTGCCGTCGCGCCTCCGCGGCAAGCGGAAAGTGCAGATGCGGGTTGACGTTGGCGACCGGGCGGAACCGCTGCGGGTTGTGCTCCACCAACGGCAGCAGGTCCTCGAACGTCTGGATCCCCGTGGCCCTCGGGCTGTACTCGCAGAACAGCAGGGCGACGTCGACGCCGTCGGCGGCCAGCAGCGCGTCCAACCGGTCGGGCCGGGGCCGCCCGTCACCGTCCCAGATCTGCTCGAGAAGGCCCTCCCGGCCGTAGTCGCGAGCCCACTGCAGCCAGGCTGGCCGCAGGGTTGGCAGCACGGGCACGTGGACGTGCGCGTCCACGAGCAGCATTCCGTCCAGCACGGCGAGCCCTACTTCCCGGCGACGAGCGGGGTGTCGGTCCCGATCGTCCCGGCCTTGCGGGCACCGCCCGGTGAGCCGACCGGCTCGTCCCGCCCCGGTAGCGCGATGGTGAAGAACGCCTGGTTGTCCTCGATGAACTCGGTGTACTCGGCAGGGACACGCCGGTCCTGGCTGATCGCCTCTACGGGGCACACCGGCTCGCACGCACCGCAGTCGATGCATTCCTTGGGTTGGATGTAGAGCTTGCGGTCGCCCTCGTAGATGCAGTCGACCGGGCACTCCTCGATGCACGACTTGTCCATGACGTCGATGCACGGGGCCGCGATGACGTAGGGCACGGGACCTCCAGCGGGATACGCGAGCAGAACGGTGTCAGGCTGTGGGGGTGGGGTCAGCGGTGACTCCGGTCACCGGCGGGGCCTGTGGCCGCAGCTGGGGCTGCATCATCTCCCGGACGCGGAACCTCTGCATCTTGCCGGTCGCCGTCTTCGGCAGCTCGTCGACGAACACGACCGTCCGTGGCCGCTTGAAGGCCGCCAGTCCCTCGCGGCACCAGTGCACCAGCTCCTCGGCGGTCACCTCGCCCGTCCTCACCACCGCGGCGACGGGCTTGTCCAGCCCCTCCTCGTCGGCGACCGCGACCACCGCGACCTCCGCCACGGCGGGGTGCTGGAGCAGGCGGCTCTCGACCTCTGCCGGCGAGACCCAGATGCCGCCCGCCTTGATCATGTCGTTGCTGCGGCCCAGGCAGGTGAAGTAGCCGTCGTCGGACTCGACGTAGGTGTCACCGGTCCGCAACCACTCGCCCTGGAAGACCAGCCGGGTCGCGTCCGTCCGCCGCCAGTAGCCGGTGGCGATCGACTCGCCCCGCACGTACAGGTTGCCGGGCGTGCCGGGCTGCACCTTGGCGCCGAGGTTGTCGCGCAGCTCGACGTCGTACCCGGGGACGGGCCGGCCGGTCGTTCCTGGGCGGATGTCGTCGGGATGGTTGGACAGGAAGATGTGAAGCGCCTCGGTCGAGCCGATGCCGTCGATGATGTCGACGCCGAACCGCGTCGTGAAGCGCTCCTGCAGGATGGCCGGCAGCGACTCACCGGCCGACGTGGCAAGGCGGACGGAGCTGAAGACGTCGTCCGGGATGTCGCTCGCCACGAGGGCGGCGAAGAAGGTGGGTACGCCGAAGAACAACGTGGGCCGCTGTGCCGTCAGCCGCTCGGCGACCACTTCGGGGGTGGGCCGACGTCGTTCCAGCACCGTCTGCGCACCGACGGCGAGCGGGAAGAAGGCCGAGTTCCCGATGCCGTAGGCGAAGAACAGCTTGGCCACCGAGAGGCAACGGTCGTCGGGCCGGATGCCCAGCACCCGCTCGCCGTACGTCTCGCAGACGTGACGGATGTTGGCATGACGATGCATGGCCGCCTTCGGCGCGCCCGTCGTGCCGGACGTGTACAGCCAGAGAGCCGCCGAGTCGTCGGTCGTCGTCGCCGGCTCCCGGTCGGCCTCCGGCCGGCCCTGGCCCAGCGCCAGCAGCGCCTCCCACGTCTGCGACCGGACGTGCCCAGGCAGGTCGAGGTCGGCGTCACCGTGCAGCACGAACTGCTCCAGCTCGGGGGCCGCAGCCGCCGCATCGCACGCGTTGCCGGCGAACTCAGGAGTGGCGACGAGGACCCGGGCGCCCGAGTCGGCGAGGATCGTGCCGAGCTCCGTCCCGCCCAGCATCGTCGACACCGGCACCGCCACCAACCCGGCCCGGAACGCACCCAGGACCCCGGCCAGCAGCTCGATGTCGTCGGCCATCAGGAACACCACGCGCTCGTCGCGGTGCAGGCCCAGGGCGCGCAGGCCGGCGGCCGTCGTGGCCACCAGGTCGTCGAGCTGCGCGTAGGTCAGCGAGCGGTCGCTGCCGTGCACGGCGACCCGCTGACCCGCGCCCTCCTGCACGTGGCGCGTGACGAGGTAGGTCGCGGCGTTGAAGGCGCCGTCGGTGTCCGTCGCGGTCGGCATCGCCGTCAGACCCGCGTCGCGTCGAACGAGGCGCGCTGCCCGCTGCCGTACCTGCGCAGAGCGCCTTCAGGTCCCGAGGCGTTCGGCCGGTAGAAGATCCAGTTCTGCCAGGCGGTCAGCCGACCGAAGATCTTCGTCTCCACCGTCTCGGGGCCCACGAAACGGTGGTTCGCCTCCATGCCGGTGAGCGCGTCGGGGGAGAGGGACGCGCGCTCCTCCAGGGCCATCCGCAGCTCGTCCTCGTAGTCGATGTCGTCCAGGGTCATGGTCACCAGCCCGGTGGACGCGGCCCCGGCCGCGTCGAGGGGCCGGCCGAGCACCTCGCGGGCGGCGTGCAGGAGGTCGTCGCGTCCCCAGAACCGGGAGTGCAGCCGGCTGATGCCGTTGCCCATGGGGAAGGCGCCGTCGTTGCTCGCGGTGAGGACCAGCGCCGCGGGCGTCGCGTCGGGGTCGACGTCCTCGAAGACGCCCTCGAGCATGTACTGCCGGTCCGCAGCCAGCGCCAGCTCGAGCAGGAGGCCCGCGAAGCAGCTGCCTGGCTCGACGAGCGCGATGATGCTCCGGCTGGTCACGTCGAGGCGCTTGAGCGTCCGCTTGTAGTAGTGCCGGATCTCGTTGACCAGCCAGTCGTCCGCCAGGTCGTGCAGCTGCTGGTCGTACGCGAGAACCTTCTCGGTGTCACCCTCGGTGCGCAGCACCCAGGTGCCGAGGTCCGGCTCGTTGGTGCGCAGCCGGAGCACAAGGTCGTCCAGTGCGCGGGTGACGGCGAGCGGCCAGTAGTCCACGCCGAGCGTGGTCACTGCGGCCGCGTCCTGCGGAGGTGCATCGTCGGGGCCTTGCACGGTGATGTCGACCCGGCGCGCCGTGCGGTTGATTGCGGCGGTCACGTACGGATAGCGCAGGTTGTCGTCGGTGACCTCGCGCTCCAGCGGCGTCAGCGTGATGCCCTGGGCGTCCCCCGGCCGGGTCGAGGCTGCGGCGGCCGCTGCGGTGCGCCGGCCCACCTCCTCGTCGAAGCTCGCCCGCGGCGTCGTCGCGTCCACGAGGCCCCACTCCACCGAGGTCGAGCCCCGGTAGCCCTCCGCCTTGGTGGCGAACAGGTCCGCCCGGTCCTTGCGCACATGCCGCTTGTCGACCACGCGGGTGAGGCCACCGGTGCCGGGGAGCACGCCGAGCAGGGACACCTCCGGGAGGGAGACCGTGGAGGAGCCGTCGTCGATGAGCACGATCTGGTCACAGGCGAGCGCGAGCTCATAGCCACCACCGGCGGCTGTGCCGTTGAGCGCGGCGACCCAGGTCTGGCCGGAGTTCTCGGCGGCGTCCTCGATCCCGTTGCGGGTCTCGTTGGTGAACTTGCAGAAGTTCACCTTCCAGGCGTGGCTGGACTGGGCCAGCATCCGGATGTTCGCGCCCGCGCAGAACATGCGGTCCATGCCGCCGGTCAGCACGACCGCCTTGATCTCCGGGTGCTCGAAACGCAACCGCTGCACGAGGTCGTAGAGCTCGATGTCGACGCCGAGGTCGTAGGAGTTCATCTTCAGGTCGTAGCCGGGCACCAGGCCACCAGCCTCGTCCACGGCCAGGGTGGCGGTCGCGACCTCGCCCTCGGTCTGCAGCCGCCAGTGGCGGTAGCGGTCCGGGGCGGTGTCGAAGTCGACCGCGAGCGTCGAGGCGGGTGCCGCCCCTTCCTGCGGGGCGGACTGCGCGGCAGCGTCGAGGACGGTCATGGGTGCACCTCTGGAGTGGGGGAACCGGGTTCCGTTTCTGCCCGGGCGGGGCGACGGCAACACTCTACGCAACCCTCGAGTGCCGTCAAGACTTTGTAGTACGTTGTTCCGGTTCCGCCGGTGCGGTGGGCTTCGATGCGAAACTGCCCGGCACACCGTCGTAGCGACCGTATCCCGAAGGAGGCATGGTGAGTCGTGCAGCAGCGCGGCCAGCCGAGCGGGGTGACCCCTCGCCGCCGACACCACGTCGCGAGGCCGACGGAGAGCCCAGCGCCCGCTCGCTGCTGCTGACCTTGCTCGGCGAGTTCGTCCATCCGCGCGGCGAGCCGGTCTGGACCGGCGCGCTGGTCGAGGCACTCGGCGTGCTCGGCGTGGAGGAGAAGTCGGCGCGCCAGGCACTGGCCCGGACCGCGGCCGAAGGGCTGCTCGAGCCGACGCGTCGCGGCCGCCGGACGCGGTGGTCGCTGACGCCCGAGGGCGCGCAGCTGCTGTCCGAGGGCACGGCGCGCATCTACGGGTTCATGCGCGAGCGGCGCCGGTGGGACGGGCAGTGGCTGGTGCTGACCGTGGGGATCCCTGAGGCGCAGCGACAGCTGCGCCACCGCCTTCGCACGCGGCTGACCTGGCTCGGCCTCGGCTCGCCGGCGCCCGGACTGTGGATCGTCCCGGACCCCGGGAAGGCCGGCGCGGTCCGCCAGGTCGTCGACGACCTGGGCCTGCGGGACCGGGCGTTCGCCTGGGTCGGCCCGTCCGCCGAGGTGGGCGACCCGGCCCGGTTCCTCGCGTCCGCCTGGGACCTGGACGAGGTCGAGCGGCGCTACCTGCAGTTCATCGAGCGGTTCGAGCACCTCGAGAGCGCCGCCGTCCGTGGTGCACACGATGCGTTCGTGGCCCAGGTCCGCATGGTCCAGGAGTGGCGGAGGTTCCCGTTCCTCGACCCCGACCTGCCGGTCGAGCTGCTCGACCATGCCTGGCCCGGCGCTCGCGCCGCCGCGACCTTCCACGACCGGCACGCCCGCTGGCACCGCCAGGCGCAGGCCGCGTGGGACCGGATGACCTGGGAAGCCGCGCAGCGGACCTGACCGGCAGGTCGGGATTGACGAAGGTCGCGGCGCGGGAGGAATCCCCGCCATTCCTCCCACGCCGCGTCAGGCGACCGGCGTCAGGCCAGCGCCTCGTCCCGAAGATGCACGTAGTCGAACTCCACGGGCTGGTCGTTGATGCCGGTCTGCGGTGGCGCGATCCAGCCGGCGAACTTGCCGTACTCGTACTCCGGCACCATCAGCGACGCGACCGCCTCCCGGTCCTCGGCTGACGGCAGCCACTCGACTGCCCGCTGCTCCCAGGTCGCAGCGTCCAGCAGCTCGCCCTCGGGGCTGATGTGGTGGCCGGCGAAGGTGCCGACCTTTCGGTGGAACCCTTCGTGCGGCAGGGTCAGGCGCTGCTCCAGCCCGGCGTTCTCCAGGGCCAGGTTCCATCGCCGTACGCCGTTGGCGCAGTCGGCGACGTACTCGTCGCGCAGGTCGAGGTTGAGCGCGTTGAGCAGCGGAACCGTCTGCTCCGCGATGCTGCCGTCGATGACGGTGTTCATCTGCCGCTCCATGTCGAGCAGGACGTGGTCGTCCTTGCGACGAGCCTCCTGCCAGCGGCCCTTGAGGCCTGAGGTGAAGTAGTTGCCGGCGTTGGTGGACTGCTCGGACCCGAACAGGTCCATCGAGACGGAGTACTGGAAGTTGAGGTACTTCTGGATGATCTGCAGCGGAATCCCGCCGTGCGGCAGAACGTCCTCGGTGTCGTGGCTCTTCATCAGCTCGGCGGTCTGCTCGACGATGCGCTGTACGCCCGTCGTTCCGACGAACATGTGGTGCGCCTCTTCCTTGAGCATGAACTCGCAGGTGCGCGCGAGCGGGTCGAACCCGGACTCCTTGAGCGTGCCGAGCTGGTACTTGCCGTCGCGGTCGGTGAAGTAGGTGAACATGAAGAACTGCAGCCAGTCGGTGGTCTCCTCGTTGAAGGCGCCGAGGATCCGCGGGGCGTCGAGGTCGCCGCTGTTGCGCTTGAGCAGCTGCTCGGCCTCCTCGCGACCCTCGCGGCCGAAGTAGGCGTGCAGGAGGTAGACCATCGCCCAGAGGTGCCGGCCCTCCTCGACGTTGACCTGGAAGAGGTTGCGGAGGTCGTAGATGCTGGGCGCGGTGTTGCCGAGGACCCGCTGCTGCTCGACGGAGGCCGGCTCGGTGTCGCCCTGGATGACGATCAGCCGCATCAGGTCCGCGCGGTGCTCGCCGGGCACCTCCTGCCAGGCCGGCTGGCCCAGGTGCTTGCCGAACGCGACCGTGCGGTCGGGGTTCTGCTCGGCCAGGAAGATGCCCCAGCGGTACTCCTCCATCGGCACGTGCTCGAAGTGCGCCCAGCCGTCGCGCCCCACCGCGACCGCGGTGCGCAGGTAGACGTCCTTGGTCGGCAGCGCGGGCCCGAGGGTCTTCCACCAGTCGATGAACTTGGGCTGCCAGCCCTCGAGGGCGCGCTGCAGCCGCCGGTCGCCTGCCAGGTCGACGTTGTTCGGGATCCGCTCGGAGTAGTCGATCCTGCTCAGCGGCCCGGTGGGCGTCGGGGCTGCGCCGGTGCGGTCGTCGGTGGTGGTCATTCCGTCTCCTTCGAGGTGGCTTCCCTCCAAGTTCTACACTTCCTTTGCGAACAGGACAAGGGTTTGTCGACTGTTTGTGGACCCGGGCGGCGTACGGCGAGGGGCGTTCGGGATACTGCGGCGGTGAGCGAATCCCCCCTGGACGGCGACATCGTCGGCGACTTCGTGCGGCACCTCGGCGTCGAGTTCGGCGAGGTCAGCGGCGACCGTGTGACCGCGACCTGGACCGCCAAGCCCGACCTGCACCAGCCCTACGGCATCGTGCACGGCGGTGTGCACTGCTCGGTGGTCGAGACGCTGGCCAGCGTCGGCGCGGCCCTCTGGATGGGCGAGCGGGGCCAGGTGGTCGGCGTCAACAACAACACCGACTTCTACCGGGCCGTGCGCGACGGCACGCTGACCTCCACCGCGACCCCGCTGCACCGGGGGCGCTCGCAGCAGGTGTGGCTCGTGGAGACCGTCGACGCCGACGGACGCGTCGCCGCGCGCGGGCAGGTCCGGCTGCAGAACCTCTACCCGGACGCGTAATACCGACCGACCCGGCGCTTGTGGCGGCCGAGACCCGGTCCACCCGGCGCCTGTGGCGGCCGAGACCCGGTCCACCCGGCGCCTGTGGCGGCCGAGACCCGGTCCACCC
>JAVEDJ010000148.1 GCA_030841025.1 Actinomycetota bacterium | reverse complement strand
CATCCTGGTCGGCGAGATGCGTGACCACGAGACGGTCAAGGCGGCCCTGGCGGCCTCCGAGACCGGCCACTTCGTGATGTCGACCCTGCACACGACCGATGCCGCCGAGACCATCACCCGCGTGATCGACTTCTTCCCGCCACACGAGCAGAAGCAGGTCCGGCTCTCGCTTGCCGCCTCGCTGCGCGGCATCATCTGCCAGCGCCTCGTCCCGCGGGCCGACGGGCAGGGCCGATGCGTGACGATGGAGGTCTGCGTCAACACCGGCCGTATCGCCGACGCGATCGCCGACCCGGACAAGACCTCCTCGATCGAGTCGCTGATCAAGGAAGGTGCCTACTACGGCATGCAGACCTTCGACCAGCACCTGGTCGCGCTCATCCGTGACGGGGTCATCACCCTCGACGCAGCGATGGCCGCATCGACCAACCCGCACGACCTCACGGTCGAGCTGCGCCGGCTGGGTCTCGTCGCCTAGCGGAGCGCGTACGGCGTCGCCGGGCACCCGCCCGCACCGGCGTACGCCGTGTGCTGGCTCTACTCACGCCGTGCGCGTGCCGTGCTCCACGCACCGCGCTGACCAGCCGCGGGGCACCACCTGCACCACCATCCGGCGGCGGCAGTGCGCGCAGTACCGCGGCGGTTCCAGCGCTCGCCGTAGCTCGCACCGAGCGTGGTCACCGACAGTGGCGTCCTCGCCGCACTGGTCGCAGAACACGGGACTGAGGCTAGTGGCGGCGTTTGTCATGCCGTGAGCGGCAGGTAGTAGGCGACGAGGGTGATGTCGGGCTCGGGACACCAGTCGCGCTCCGGCAGCCGCTCGAAGCCCATGCGTTGGTAGAGCCGGTGCGCGGTGTCCATGCGGTCGAGGCTGGACAGGGCGATACCGGTGCAGCCCTGCTCGCGTGCCCGGTCCAGGCACCAGCGCACGAGGGTCTGCCCCACACCGCGTCCGCGGGCCTCGGGCGTCACGGCCAGCATGCGGAACTCCGCCTCCCCGGCGCGCGAGATCTCGGCGTACGGGGAGCCGCTCAGGCAGAACGTGACCGTGCCGAGGAGCCTCGAGGAGGTGACCTGCCCGCTGTGCTGCTCGTCGACGGCGACCACGAGCTCCGCCTCGGCCGCTCGGCGTGCGGCACCGCGCAGCTCCGCGGCGTAGTCGTCCTCAGGTGTGAGGAAGCCGTCGGCGGCGTAGGCCGCGACGGTCAGCTCACCGATCTCGGAGTAGTCCTGGGGGAGGGCATGACGCAGCTTCACGGCGTCAGCCTAGGGAGCGGGCCGGGCGGCCGACGTGGCCGCCCGGCACCGGGCTCTCAGGCCGTGTTGGGGTGCGAGGGCAGGCTTGTTGCCGACCACTCCGTGGAGTGGCTGCGGGGGACCGCACGTGGTCTGTCGCGGCGGAGGGCGCGCATCGTGACGACGAGGTCGACAGCGACGGCAAGGACCAGGAGAAGGATGATGGCTGTCATGGCAGTAATTCTGCGCTCGTTAGGATAGTGCCACCAGTGGCAGGATTGACACAGTGACACAAGTTCCTGCCATACTGACGTGGTGATCCGCAACGTGGCCGTCCCCGTGCTCGACGGGGTCTTCATGTTCGAGCTCGGCGTGCTGTGCGAGGTCTTCGGCCTCGATCGTCCCGACGAGCCGCTGCTCCCGACGTTCGACTTCGCCGTCTGCGGTGTCGAGGCCGGCGCACCCGTGCGCACGGCCTCGGGGTTCACCATGACCGCCGACCACGACCTCGAGCGGCTGGCCTCTGCTGACCTGATCGCGCTGCCGGCGATCCGCCGCGACAGCCCGGTCCCCGCCGCGCTGACCCATCAGCTGCGCGCGGCCGTCCACCGGGGCGCATGGGTGATGAGCGTGTGCAGCGGCGCCTTCATCCTCGGTGAGGCGGGACTGCTCGACGGACGGCGCTGCACCACGCACTGGACCTACGCGGACGAGCTCGCCCGCCGGTTCCCGGAGGCCGATGTCGACCCGGACGTGCTGTACGTCGACGACAACCGGGTCCTGACCAGTGCCGGCACTGCCGCCGGCATCGATGCCTGCCTCTACCTCATGCGCAAGGAGTTCGGGGAGCGCGTGGTCACCCGGCTGGCCCGGCGCATGGTGGTGCCGCCGCAACGTGACGGAGGCCAGCAGCAGTACGTCGAGACGCCGCTGCCCCCCGTCCAGGCCGACACCTTGGCGGACACGCTGCAGTGGATGAGTGAGCACCTGTCCGACGACATCACGATCGAGATGCTGGCGTCGTACGCCCACATGTCGGCGCGCACCTTCGCCCGCCGGTTCCGCGCCGAGACCGGCACGACACCTCATCACTGGTTGACCGGGCAGCGGGTGCTCCTGGCCCAGCGACTGCTCGAGGAGGGCGAGCGAGGCATCGAGGAGATCGCCGAGGTCGCCGGCTTCGGCAGCGCCGCGCTGCTGCGCCACCACTTCGTCAAGCGGGTCGGGACGACTCCCCAGGGCTACCGCAAGACCTTCTACAGCCGCCCGGCCTGACCAGGGGGCCACGTCGGCTGCCCGTTCGACCAGCGACCTTCGGCCGCGAAACGCCCGGCGTGTCGTGACCGAAGGTCGCTTGCCGGTTGCGGGTGATGCTCAGTGCACGACCTCCGGGACGTCGTGCACCCGCGGATCGTCACGGTCGGCGAAGTACTCGCTGGTGCGGGTGGTGTCCTCGCCGTCGGGCACCTTGACGGCGCGCAGGATCCAGGTGCCGACGACGCATACGACCAGGTTTGCCAGCAGCGCGAGGACACCGGCATAGATCGTGGTCGTCGTGTCGAAACCGAGCTTGGACAACGGGAAGGCCGAGCCGCCGAAGTGCTGCTTGGCGATCGTGACCGTGCCGTCCGGGCCGAACACCTTCTGCTGGATCTGGTAGAGGGTCAGGAAGCCCACCAGCATGCCTGCCGCCCAGCCGGCCACCAGAGCCCACCGGTGGAACCAACCCGTGAACAGCGCGATCGCGACCGCCGGCAAGGTCTGCAGGATGATCACGCCACCGATGAGCTGGAGGTCGATCGAGAACTGCGGGTCCAGCGCCAGGATGGCGAGGAGCGCGCCCACCTTCACCACCAGTGAGGCGATCTTGCTCGACTTCGCTTCCTGCGCGGGGGTGGCGTCCTTGTTGAGGTACTCCTTGTAGATGTTGCGGGTCCACAGGTTGGCCGCGGCGATGGACATGATGGCCGCTGGTACGAGCGCGCCGATGCCGATGGCGGCGAACGCGATGCCCGCGAACCAGCTGGGGAACATGTTGTCGAACAGCAGCGGCACGATGGTGTTGCTGTCCACCTTGCCCGCGTTGTTGGTGATGGGCTTGATCCCGGCTGCGATGGCCATGTAACCGAGCAGGGCCAGCAGCCCGAGGACGAAGCTGTAGGCGGGCAGCGCCGCCATGTTCCGCTTGATCACGTTGCGGTCGCGAGACGCGAGCACGCCGGTGATCGAGTGCGGGTACAGGAACAGCGCCAGCGCCGAACCCAGGGCCAGCGTGGCGTACTGCAGCTGTGCGGGTCCCGGCAGCAGGACACCGTCAGCGGGGTTCGGCGACTCGGCGAACTTCTTCTCCGCGGCACCGAAGATCACGTCCCAGCCGCCGAGCTTGTAGGGGATGACGATGATCGCGATGATGATCACGACGTAGATCAATGCGTCCTTGACGAACGCAATGAGTGCGGGGGCACGCAGGCCTGAGTTGTAGGTGTAGGCCGCCAGGATGGCGAAGGCGACGATGATCGGCACGTGGCCGGTGACGCCCATGGCCTTGAGCACCGCCTCGATGCCGACCAGCTGCAGCGCGATGTAGGGCATCGTCGCGACGATTCCCGTGATGGCGACCAGCAGAGCGAGCGTCGAGGATCCATGCCGGGCGCGGACGAAGTCGGCGGGGGTCACGAACCCGTGCACGTGCGAGACCGACCACAGCCGGATCAGGACGAGGAACAGGATGGGGTAGACGACGATGGTGTAGGGAACGGCGAAGAAACCGATCGCGCCGGCACCGAACACCAGCGCGGGTACGGCCACGAACGTGTAGGCCGTGTAGAGGTCGCCGCCGATGAGGAACCAGGTGATCCACGATCCGAAGTTGCGCCCACCGAGCCCCCACTCGTCGAGGTGCTCGAGGGTCTCTGCCTTGCGCCACCTGGCCGCGACGAAGCCCAGCGCGCTGACGGCTGCAAAGAGCACCGCGAAGACCGTCAGCTCGACGCCGTTGACGTTGTCGAACATGTCAGGCCCTCGTCTTCCGGTAGACGATGAGCGTCGTCGAGACGCCGATGGCGATCGCGGCCAGCTGGTACCAGTAGAAGAACGGGATGTCGAAGAGCCTGGGGTTCTCGCGGTTGTAGAGCGGCGGGATCAACGTCGCCAGCAAGGGCAGGATCAGCAGCCAGTTCCAGCGGCTGCGATCGTTGCGCTCGGCGCGCGCGGTCGACGGGGGTGTGGAGGCAGGGTCTGCGGGCTCGCGTATGGCCACGGCGGTTCCTCCTGCGCAGGAGACTCGGTCGGGCGGAGGCTAGTCCCGTTTGTCCGGCAATAACAGACCGAGAGCCGTCGAGTGCGACGAGGGGTAGTTCCAGCGCGATCAGAGGGTGTCGGACAGCGCCTTGATCGGCATGGCGAGCTCGCCGAGGAGCGCCAGGTCGTCCTCGGGGTCGCGACCCAGAGTGGTCAGGTAGTTGCCGACGATGACTGCGTTGATGCCGCCCAGCATGCCGTCACGCGTTCCCATGTCGCCCAACGTGATCTCACGCCCGCCGGCGTACCGCAGGATGGTTCGGGGCAGGGCGAGTCGGAACGCTGCGATCGTCCGCAGGGCGTCCGGACCGCTCATCACCGGCAGGTCGCCGAACGGCGTCCCCGGTCGGGGGTTCAGAAAGTTCAGCGGCACCTCGTGCGGCCCCAGCTCGGCGAGCTGGCCGGCGAACTCCGCGCGCTGCTCGAGGCTCTCGCCCATGCCGACGATGCCTCCGCAGCACACCTCCATTCCAGCTTCGCGCACCATGGTCAGCGTCGACCAGCGTTCCTCCCACGAGTGGGTGGTGACCACCTCGGGGAAATAGGAACGCGCCGTCTCCAGGTTGTGGTTGTAGCGATGGATCCCCATCTGCGCGAGCTCGTCGACCTGCTCCTGGGTCTGCATGCCGAGCGAGGCCGCGACGTTGATGTCGACAGCCTCCCGGATGGCGGCGACACCCTCACGCATCTGCGCCATCAGCCGGGCATCAGGGCCCCGGACGGCCGCCACGATGCAGAACTCGCTCGCTCCCGTCGCCGCTGTCTCCTTCGCGGCCCGCACCAGCGAGGGGATGTCCAGCCAGGCCGAGCGCACCGGCGACTGGAAGAGGCCTGACTGCGAGCAGAAGTGGCAGTCCTCGGGGCAACCGCCGGTCTTGACCGAGACGATGCCTTCCACCTCGACCTCGGGACCGCACCACCGCAGCCGCACCTCGTGCGCGAGGGCCAGCAGCGCCGGCAGGGACTCGTCGTCGAGCGACAGGACCGCGAGCACCTGCGCCTGCTCGAGCCCCCGGCCAGCGTCGAGAACCTGGTCGCGGGCGGTCGTGAGGATCTCGTCAGTCGTGAGCACGCCGGAAGTCTGCCGCATCGAAGGCTCCACCCAACGACGGACCCAGCGCGTCGCGCGCCACCAGCAGGAAGTCGGGCGCGTCCAGCACGCCGCTGCCCTCCGGCAGGGCGCCGGCCAGCGGCCGGGCGGCAAGCGTCTCCAGGTCGCGGATGTTGCAGCGGGACGCGAGGTCAGGGTCGCGCGGCCACCACCCGAGGACGACACCGGCCAGCGGGATGCCGCGGTGCGCAAGGGCTTCGAGGGTCAGCGCCGTGTGGTTCAACGTGCCCAGGGCAGGGTCCGCGACGACCAGCACGGAAGCCTGCACCGCACGCGCCAGGTCGGCGATCGTCGCGCCGTCCTCGTCGTAGCGCACGAGCAGACCCCCGGCGCCCTCGACCACCACCAGGTCACGGTCGTCGGCCAGCGCGCGAACCTTGGCGGCGCTGTCGCGCAGGTCCAGCGCTGGGACACCCTCCCGGCGGGCGGCGGCGGCGGGGGACAGCGGGTCACGCAACCGGATGTGCTCGTGCAGGTCGGTGACACCGGCCAGACGTCGTACGTCGTCGAGGTCGCCGGCCTCGTCAGCGCCGACGCCGGTCTGTGCCGGCTTGACGACCGCGATGCGCGAACCGCGGGTCGCGGCGAGGGCAGCGATGGCCGCCGTCACCACGGTCTTCCCGACGCCGGTGCCCGTGCCGCTCACGACGAGCACGCTCACCGCACCCTCCACCGGGCCGTGATGGTGTCGACGAGCGCACGGGGGTCGCGTGTCTGCACTAGTACTCCTGCACGATGGTCAATCGTGCGCTCGCGGGCACACTGCGAGGTGCAGGCCCGTATCCGGGTCTTGGCCGAGCGGGCCTGCACCATAGAAGGTGGTGCGAGCCATGCAGCGCTTACTGAGTCGTGCGGACATCGAGGCGCATCTGCGTGATGCACGGTTGGCACGTGATGCGGCCTTGAGCCGCCATGACCTGGATGCCGCGTCGGAGCTGACCGCGCGTATCGACCTGTTGATCACCGAGCTGACGTCGCTCGCGGTCGCCTAGGCCGATACGCCGCGGCCGCAGGGGGCTAGGCCTGCTTGGTCTCCCAGAAGATCTTGTCGATCTGGGCGATCTTGTCGAGCAGCTGCTGCGCCGTGCCCGCGTCCAGGCTGGACTTGGTCCCGCCACCGCCGCCGGCGAGCTTGGTGGCCTCGTTGAACAGGCCGTGCAGCTCGGGGTACTTCTCGAAGTGCGGGGGCTTGAAGTAGTCCGTCCACAGCACCCAGAGGTGGTGCTTGACCAGGTCGGAGCGCTGCTCCTTGATGAGGATGGCGCGCGTGCGGAAGGCCTCGTCTGTGTTGTCGGCGTACTTCTCGCAGATCGCCTTGACCGACTCGGCCTCGATGCGCGCTTGCGCGGGGTCATAGACGCCGCAGGGCAGGTCGCAGTGGGCGGACACCTCGACGGGTGCAAGCCGGGTCTTCAATGAGGTGAACAGGCGCACGTTCATCAGTCCCTTCACGTTTTCCCCGGCGGGCGGCGGCCGGACTTGGCCGGGACCGGGGATCCGAGATCGACATTACTCACGCTCCATCGGTGCATTGTCTCCGCCCCTACCCGCCCTGGCTGGGCCTATCCGGACCATCTCTGCGTGCCGTCCCGGCGCCGTTCCGCGAGAGGATCACGGCATGTTCCCCCGCATAGCGATCGGCCACGTCCTCGTGCGCGGCCGGTCGATGGAACCGACCCTGCGCGAGGGAGACCGGCTGGTGGTCGTCCCGGGCGGTCGCCCGCGCGTGGGCCGGATCGCGGTCGTGCGGTTGCCCGGTGGACGGCCACTGTCGGTGAAGCGGCTGGCCTACGAAGCGGACGGCGGCTGGTGGGTGGAGCGCGACAACCCGCAGGAGGGTGTGGACTCGTGGCAGGTCGGTGCCGTGGCCACGTCGGACGTGGTGGCGATCGCGTGGGTGCGCTACTGGCCGCTACGACGGGCAGGGCGGGTCCGACCCCGCCCGCCACTGCCCTCGGTGGACGGCGCCTAGCTGCCCGGCGAAACGGCGTCGCGCTCCCTGACCTGCTCGTGCACGGAGGCGCGGGCGGCCGTGAGGTGACGGTCCAGCTCGCTGAGGGCGCCGTCGGTGTCGCCTGTCTTCATCAGTCGCAGCAACCTGCGGTGATCAGCGACCTGCTGGCGTGCGTTTGCGCGGCGCCGCTCGACCGACGCGAGCGCCAGCCGCAGGTCGCCGGTAAGCGTGTCGGCGTTGGCGACCAGCCGCGCGTTGCCGAGAAGCGATACCAGCGAGGTGTGGAACTCCAGGTGGGCATGGGTGATCTCGGCCTGGTCGCTGCCGGCCGTCGCCGCGGCGTAGGTCGCCAGCGCCTCCGCGACCGGTGCCAGGTCAGCCCCCTCGCTGCCGGCCCGTACGCCGGCGCTCTCCAGCACGAGCCGGGCGCCGAAGATCTCGGCGATGTCGTCGCCGGTCAGCTCGGTGACGACCACGCCGCGGTGGGGGTAGCGCGTCACCAGCCCGTCACCCGCCAGCACCTGTAGCGCCTCCCGCACCGTCGACCGGGCCACCTGGAACGCGTCGGCAAGGCTCACCTCGCGCAGTGGTTCGCCGGGGGAGAGCTCGCCGGTGAACAGCATCGCGCGCAGGGCCTCGGCCACCCTGTCGGTCGTGCTCGAACGATCTATCGCTGGGACGGTCACCACGGCGGATGCACTCCTCGTTGACTCGCCGGCTGGTTTGACAGTAGTGGGTGGTGGCCTCACACTCAGGTTGTCCGACAATCCGACGAAATCCGCGAGGCAAGCGATGGCGTCCATAGCACCCCTGGCCTGGGGTCGCCGGTACCTCATGTGCCGCCCGGAGCACTTCCGCGTGGAGTACGCCATCAACCCATGGATGGACGTCGATGCGCCGCTCGACACCGACCTCGCCCTGACACAGTGGGACGCCCTCGCCGCGACCATCGAGAGTGCGGGGGCCACGGTGGAGCTCATCGGTCAACGGCCGGACACGCCAGACATGGTCTACGCGATGAACTACGGCTTCGTCGACGGCGACCACGTCGCCCTGTCCCACTTCCGCTTCGACCAGCGCCAGCCGGAGGTGGACTCAGCGGAATGGTGGTTCGGCGAGCTCGGGTACCGCGCGACGCGCATCGCCGACGCGGGCGCCGGCGCCTTCGAAGCGGGTGACGCCTTCCTCTTCGGCGACAAGCTCGTGGTCGCCGCCGGCCCACGCACGGACGCGAGCACGCACAAGGTGTTGGCCACGACGTTCGGTGTCGGGGTCGCAACGGTCGGCGTCGTACATCCGGCGCTCTATCACCTGGATCTCAGCTTCTGCCCGCTCGACGAGACGAAGGCGATCATCGCGCCGGCCGCGTGGGACGCCGCCGGCCGCGCGACCGTCCGGGAGCTGGTTCCCGAGCCGCTGGTCATCGATGAGGACGAGGCCTATACCTTCTGCGCCAACTCCATCGTGGTCGGCGACGTCGTGGTCATGCCGCAAGGGGTGCCGAAGCGAGTGGCCGGTCACCTGGAACGCTGGGGATTCCATGTGGTCACCGCCGACGTGAGCGAGCTGCACAAGGGCGGTGGCTCGATCCGCTGCATGACGCTGCCGCTCGACACCTCGCTCGAGGGTGCCCGCTCGGCCTCGAGCCATGGGCGTGACGCGCACGCAGTGCCCGCACTCGACTGATCTTCCTTGGTGGCGATGTGCCACACTCGGCGCGTCGGGCAACCCCCAGATCATGAGCCGACGCTCGGACGTGTGTCATCCGCCGTCCCAGCGCGTGCGGTGCCAAGTGAGGCTCTTTGTCTTGTGGGAAGGACTGTTGTGACATGCAGGAGTCGGCGCAACCGGTGAACGTCGAGGTCGGCACGAGTCCGCCGTACGACGAGCACGACCCCGCCTTTGCGTTGCACGTCGGAGGAAAGCTGGAAGTCGCCTCCACCGTGCCACTGCGCAACAAGGACGACCTGTCGCTCGCCTACACACCGGGCGTCGCCCGGGTGTGCTCGGCGATCCAGGAGAACCCGGCGCTGGTGTACGACCTCACGTGGAAGTCGCACGTGGTCGCGATCATCACCGACGGCACCGCCGTCCTCGGACTGGGCGACATCGGTCCACAGGCGGCGCTTCCGGTGATGGAGGGCAAAGCCGTGCTGTTCAAGGAGTTCGGTGGCATCGATGCCGTGCCGATCTGTCTGGACTGCACCGACGTCGACGCCATCGTCGAGACCGTGGTCCGCCTGGCTCCCGGGTTCGGCGGCATCAACCTCGAAGACATCTCGGCACCACGGTGCTTCGAGGTGGAGTCGCGGCTCAAGGAGCTGCTCGACATCCCCGTCTTCCACGACGACCAGCACGGCACGGCGATCGTCGTGCTAGCTGCCCTGCGCAACGCCGCACGGCTCACGGGGCGAACGCTCGGCGACCTCCGCGCCGTCGTCTCCGGTGCCGGCGCGGCTGGAGTGGCGGTGACGACGATCCTGCGTGAGGCGGGCATCGGCGACATCACGGTGTCCGACAGCAAGGGCGTGCTGCACGGCGGGCGGCCGGACCTGACCGACGTCAAGCGTGATCTCGCTGCGGCGACCAACAAGAGCGGGCTCACGGGCACGCTCGCCGACTCCTTGCGTGGTGCTGACGTCTTCATCGGTGTCTCCGGCGGCGTGGTGGCGGAGGAGGCCGTGTCGTCGATGGCGGCCGACTCGATCGTCTTCGCCCTGGCGAACCCGTCGCCGGAGGTCCACCCGGACGTGGCGTCACGACACGCGCGCGTCGTGGCCACCGGCCGCAGTGACTACCCCAACCAGATCAACAACGTGCTGGCCTTCCCGGGCGTCTTCCGCGGGGCCCTGGACGCACGCGCCGTCACCATCACCGAGGGGATGAAGCTCGCCGCGGCGGAGGCGATTGCCGCGGTCGTGGCCGATGAGCTCACGGAGACCTCCATCGTCCCGAGCCCGTTCGACGAGCGAGTGGCGCCCGCAGTCGCGGCGGCGGTGGCTGCGGCGGCGCACCGCGAAGGCGTCACGCGACCCTGACGGCTCGTCGTGAAGCGGGCCGTCCCGGGCGTCCTGGCCGCCCCGGAGGATTGAGCGACCCGGTGCGTGGCTAGGTTCACCGCATGCTCGCTGCCAGCGCCGTGAAGATCGACCCTGACGACCCGCTCGCCGGCCTGGAGGTCGGCGAGCGGCCCGAGCCGGAGGTGCCCGACGGCTGGGTGCCCGTGCGGCTGCGCGCCTCCTCGCTCAACCATCACGACGTGTGGAGCCTGCGCGGCGTGGGACTGTCGGCCGACTCGCTGCCCATGGTGCTCGGCTGTGACGGTGCCGGCGTCGACCCCGACGGCAACGAGGTCATCGTGCACGCGATCATCGGCGATCCCGACTTCCGCGGCGACGAGACCCTCGACCCGAAGCGGTCGCTGCTCTCGGAGAGGTACGACGGGACGCTCGCCGATGTGGTCGTCGTACCTCGCCGCAACCTCGTGCCCAAGCCGGCGGGCCTCAGCTGGGAGGAGGCTGCGTGCCTGCCGACGGCCTGGCTGACGGCCTACCGCATGCTGTTCACCCAGTCGGGGGCGCAGCCGGGCGGGACGGTCCTGGTGCAGGGCGCCGGGGGAGGCGTGTCGACGGCACTGGTGGCCATCGGCCGCGCGGCCGGCTACCGGATGTGGGTGACCGGCCGTGACGAGGCCAAGCGCGCCCGGGCCGTGGAGCTCGGAGCCGACCAGGCGTTCGAGTCCGGTGCCCGGCTGCCGGAGCGGGTCGACGCCGTCATGGAGACCGTGGGCGCGCCGACGTGGGAGCACAGCGTCAAGGCCCTGCGGCCCGGCGGCACGATCGTGGTCAGCGGCTCGACCGGGGGCCACAAGGCGGAGACCGACCTGCGGCGGGTGTTCTTCCTGCAGCTGCGGATCGTGGGCTCGACCATGGGGACCCGCGACGAGCTGCTCCGCGTGGCGCAATTCCTCGAGACGACGGGTGTCCGCCCGCAGATCGACACCAGCCTGCCGCTGGAGGAAGCGCGCGAAGGCTTTGCCAGGCTCGCCTCCGGTGACGTCTTCGGCAAGATCGTGCTGACCCGCCCCGGCTCCTGAGCCATCACGTGCTCGAGCACGACTTCGCGTCACGGCGGTGGCGCGACCCGGCCTGGCGTGCCGAGGCCCTGCGCTGGGTGGACGAGCAGCTGGCTGAGCTGGGTGTGCTCCGGGCCGGTGCGCCCGAGCAGCTGCACGCCTACGCGTGGTCGACGGTCCTGCGGGTACCGACCGACGCCGGGCCGCTCTGGTTCAAGGCCAACGCGCTCGGCACGGCGCACGAGGGGCCGTTGCTCACCGCCTTGACGCAGTGGGCGCCGGGCCACGTGCTGCAGCCCCTCGCGGTCGACCCGCGGCGCGGCTGGCTGCTCCTTCCGGACGGGGGTGTGACGCTGCGGGCGGCTCACGCTGGCCGCACCGACGTGGCCCACTGGCGCGACATCCTGGTCGACCACGGCACGCTGCAGCGCGACCTCGCGCAGCATGCCGACGAGCTGGTTGCCCTGGGGGTGCCGGACGTCCGGCCCGAGCGGCTGGCCGGGATCCGCGCCGAGCTGCTCGACGACACCGCGGCCCTGGGGCTCGGCCGACCGGACGGGCTCTCGCAGGAGCAGCTCGTCCAGCTGCGCTCCGACGCGTCGCGCTACGCGGTGCTGAGCAACGAGCTGGCAGCGACCGGCATACCCGCCACGCTGCAGCACGACGACCTGCACGACAACAACGTGTTCCTGCCGGAGCGGCCCGGGGGCCGCTACCGCGTCTTCGACTGGGGGGACGCGTCCGTGGCGCACCCCTTCGCCGTTCTGCTCGTCGCGCTGCGGGTGGTGGCCGACCGGCACCAGCTGTCCTACGGCGACCCTGAGCTGCTGCGGCTGCGGGATGCCTATATCGAGCCCTGGACCGCCGACCACGACCGCAGCACGCTCCTCCACGCGTGCGACCTGGCGTTGCGCGTCAGCGGGGTGAGCCGCGCCCTGAGCTACCGGTCGGCCCTGCTCGAAGGAGCGCCGGACGATCACGACGCGTGCGGTGACGCGGTGCCGGGCTGGCTGCTCGAGCTCTACGAGCCGCACCCGTTGGACTCGGCCGGGTGGCCCTGACCGCGGGCTGAGCGGCGGCTGACCGACGGCCGGTCAGTCCCCAGCCTTGGGGCCGGCCAGGACCCGTCGTACGTCGGCGAGGGCGCGATCGAGCACCTGTCGCACCTCAGCGATCACCGCGGCGTCCGGGAGGCTGCGGCGGGCCTCGTTGCGCAGCTCGCCGCGCAGCCACTCGGCCATGCGCTCCAGCTCGGCGATCTCCGGCCGGCTCGACCGGTTCGCGGTGCGGGCCTCGGCCCGAGCCTGCCGACGTACGTCGCGTGCGGCCGACTTGAGCTCGGCCTTGAGGTCCTGGACCGAGCCGCGGACGTCGCTGCGGATCTCGGCCGCGAGGTCGCGCACCGACCCGGCGATCTCTGCCTCGAGGTCGTCGAGCTCGCCGCGGCGCGCGTTCAGCTCTGCGCGGCCGGCGTCGGTGATGCGGTAGACCTTGCGGCCCTCGCTGACCTCGTGCGTCACCAGCCCCTCGGCCTCGAGCCGGCCCAGCCGCGGGTAGACCGTCCCGGCGCTGGGGGTGTAGAGACCCATGAACCGGTCCTCGAGCTCGCGGATGACGTCGTACCCGTGCCGGGGGCTCTCGTCCAGCAGCTTGAGCAGGTACAGCCGGAGCCGTCCGTGCCCGAAGACGGGGCTCATGCCGACCCTCGGCGCAGCAGGGTGACGTCGCCGGACACCGTCTTGGCCTGCAGGAAGCCGTCCCCTGAGCCGAGGCTGCCGCGCAGGGTCGAGCGGCCCGGCTTGCTCTCGCTGCGCACGCCGTCGAACGCGCTGGTGAGGTGGCCACTCAGCGTCTTCACGTCGACCTGCAGGCTCACCGACTCGGGCAGCCGCATGGTCACGTCGCCGGAGACGCTCGACAGGTTGAGCCGGGCACCGGGCTGCACATCAAGGTCGAGGGTGACGTCGCCCGAGACGGTTTCGGCCTTGACCTGCGAGCTGGAGCCGTCGACGACCGTCAGGTCACCGGAGACCGTGGTGAAGTGCAGATCGCCGTGCAGGTGGCGTGTCTCGAGGGCGCCGCTCACGGTCTGCGAGCTGATGTCCGCGCGCAGACCGTCCAGGGTGACGTCGCCGGACACGCTCTTGACCTTTGTCGCGGCGGTGATGCCGGAGACCACCGCGTCCGCGGAGACGACGCCGAGCTCGACGGGGCAGCCCTCGGGGACCGACACCGACACCACCGCCGTCGCCCTGCGGTTGCCGCCCCAGTCGAACAGCCCGCCCCAGGTCAGCCGCTCGTGCGCGATGGTGAGGGTGTCGCCCTCGAGGGTCACCTGCAGGGGACCCTCGACCTGGCTGACCTCGAGGTGCGCCGCACCGCTCTCGGCTCCTTCACTGCTGCCGACCACGTCGACGCTGCCGGCGACCAGCCGCACGTTCAGCCGCCGTACTCCCTCCAGGTCGAGGGACTGGGGGGTGTCGATCCGCCACTGGCTCACTGTCGTCTCCTGTCACGATGTATCGCGTCTGGACGACCACGATATATCGCGATAGGCGGTTGTCAAGGGTGATCGGCCGGGACAGCGATCAGGTTTGTGCGGTCGCCGCGTGCTGCCGGCAGTCGGCGCACAGGACGCCGGCCAGCGCGCCGCCCGGCCACTCGCGGTCCTGGCGGTCCCGCGTCACGATGTGGGCGCCGCACAGCGCGACGTCACTGTCGGCGCGCACCGCGTGGCGGGGGCCCTGGGGGATGCCCTGCCCGTCGGCGGCAGCGCGCTCACCCATCCGCGGCGCGGTCTGCGCCCAGCCCATCTTCAGCGTCGTCACGCGGTTGCCCTCTTTCCGAGATGATCAATGATGGGGCTTTATACCTCACGAGCACCATCAGTCGTCCTCGTCGTCCAGGCGGGCCAGCCAGGTGGCCAGCCGTTCGACCGAGACCTCGAACTGAGGGTTGTGGTCGACGAACTCCTGCAGCCGTGCTGCGAGCCACTCAAAGGTCACGGACTCCTCGCCGCGACGACCCACGAGCTCCTCGATGCCGCGGTCGGTGAAGTACACCGCCGCGCTCAGACGGTCAGAGCGCGCTCGACGAGGGCCCGTTGCTCGCCCTCGTGCTTCTTGTGCGAGCCGGTCGCGGGCGACGCCGCGGCCGCGCGCGAGACGCACACCAGCTGGCGGCCGCCGAGGTGTGCCGGCAGGTTGAGGGCCATGAACGGCCAGCCGCCCTGGTTGGCCGGCTCCTCCTGCACCCACACGATCTGCGCGTCCTCGGGGTAGGCCGACAGCGCCTGCACGATCTCGTCCGCCGGCAGCGGCGCGAGCTGCTCCACACGCAGGATCGCCACCTGGTCGCCGCCGTCGGAGGCCCGCTTCGCCCGGTCGGCCAGCAGGTCGTAGTAGACCTTTCCGGAGCACAGGATCACCCGTCGGACGTTGGCCGGGTCGATGCCGCTCCCGGTTTCGGGGATGACCGGTCGGAACGTGCCCGAGGTGAAGTCCTCCACCGCCGACGCCGCCGTCTTGAGCCGCAGCATGGACTTGGGCGTGAAGACGATGAGCGGCCGTCGCGGCTCATGGTGCGCGTGCCAGCGCAACAGGTGGAAGTACGACGCCGGCGTCGACGGCATCGCGACCGTCATGTTGTCCTCGGCGCACATCTGCAGGAACCGCTCGATGCGGCCGGACGAGTGGTCAGGGCCCTGTCCCTCGTAGCCGTGCGGCAGCAGCAGCACGACGCTCGAGCGCTGTCCCCACTTCTGCTCCGAGGAGGAGATGAACTCGTCGACGATGGTCTGGGCGCCGTTGAAGAAGTCACCGAACTGGGCCTCCCACAGCACGACCGCGTCAGGCCGGGCGACGGAGTAGCCGTATTCGAAGCCCATCGCCGCGAACTCCGAGAGCAGCGAGTCGTAGACCCAGAACCGCGCCTGTCCCTCGTCGAGGTGCGCCAACGGCGTCCACTCGGCGCCGGTGTGCCGGTCGGTGAGCACCGCATGACGCTGGACGAACGTGCCGCGCCGGGAGTCCTGCCCGGCCAGCCGCACCGGCCGGCCCTCCAGCAGCAACGAGCCGAAGGCGAACAGCTCGCCCATGGCCCAGTCGATGCCGCCCTCGGACGCCATCGCGGCGCGACGCTGCAACAGCGGCATCAGCTTGTTGTGCACCGTGAAGCCGTCAGGGAGATTGACGTGCGCGTCGGCGATGCGCTTGATGATCTCGAGGTCGACCGCCGACTCCAGCTTGGCGGGGCCGACGGAGGCGTTCTGCTCGGCCGGCGGCTCGAGACCCTCTCCGGTGCTGCCCGCCGAGGGCTCCGCCGCCTCGCGGGTCTCGGTGAAGACCCGTTCTAGCCGGCCCTGGTAGTCGCGCAGTGCCTGCTCGGCCTCCTCGACGGAGATGTCGCCGCGGCCGATCAGCTCTTCGGTGTACAGCTTGCGCACGGAGCGCTTCGCCTCGATGAGCGAGTACATCAGCGGCTGGGTCATCGACGGGTCGTCGCCCTCGTTGTGCCCGCGGCGGCGGTAACAGACCATGTCGATGACGACGTCCTTCTTGAACGTCTGGCGGTACTCGAAGGCCAGCTTGGCGACCCGGACACAGGCCTCGGGGTCGTCGCCGTTCACGTGGAAGATCGGCGCCTGGATCATGCGGGCGACGTCGGTGGAGTAGAACGAGGACCGCGACGCCGCGGGCGAGGTCGTGAAGCCCACCTGGTTGTTGATGATGAGGTGGATCGTCCCGCCGGTGCGGTAGCCGCGCAGCTGGGAGAGGTTGAGCGTCTCCGCCACGACTCCCTGACCGGCGAACGCCGCGTCGCCGTGCATCAGCACCGGCATGACGGTGAAGCCGCTCTCGCCCTTGTCGATGCGATCCTGCTTGGCCCGGGTGATGCCCTCGAGCACGGGGTTGACGGCTTCGAGGTGCGACGGGTTGGCGGCGAGGTAGACCTTCGTCTTCTTGCCGTCGCCGGCCTCGTAGGTGCCCTGGGTGCCGAGGTGGTACTTCACGTCACCGGAGCCCTGCACGGATCGCGGGTCCTGGTTGCCCTCGAACTCGCGGAAGATCTGGCCGTACGACTTGCCGGCGAGGTTGGCCAGCACGTTGAGCCGGCCACGGTGCGGCATGCCGATGGTGACCTCGTCCAGGCCCGCCTCGGCGGCGGAGGCCATCACCTGGTCGAGCAGGGGGATGGCCGACTCGCCGCCCTCGAGGGAGAAGCGCTTCTGGCCGACGTACTTGGTCTGCAGGAACGTCTCGAAGGCCTCGGCCGAGTTGAGCTGGGCGAGGATGCGCAGCTGCTCCTCGCGACTCGGCTTGTCGTGGCGGACCTCGACGCGCTCCTGGATCCAGCGCCGCTCCTCGGGGTCCTGGATGTGCATGTACTCGATGCCGATGCGCCGGCAGTAGGACTCGCGCAGCACGCCGAGGATCTTGCGCAGGGGCAGCATGGGCTTGCCGCCGAAGCCGCCCGTCGCGAACTCGCGGTCCAGGTCCCACAGGGTGAGCCCGTGGCTGACGACGTCGAGGTCGGGGTGCGAGCGCTGGCGGAACTCGAGCGGATCGGTGTCGGCCATCAGGTGACCGCGCACGCGGTAGGCGTGGATCAGCTCCTGGACGCGGGCCTGCTTGACGACGTCGTCCTCGTGCGAGGCCGAGATGTCGCGCACCCACCGGATGGGCTCGTAGGGGATGCGCAGCGACCGGAACACGTCGTCGTAGAAAGCGTCCTCGCCGAGCAGCAGCTGGTGGATGCGGCGCAGGAAGTCGCCCGACTGGGCACCTTGGATGATCCGGTGGTCGTAGGTGGAGGTCAGGGTCATGACCTTGCTGACCGCCAGCCGGGCGAGTGTCTCGGGGGCGGCCCCCTGGTACTCGGCGGGGTACTCCATCGCGCCGACGCCGACGATGGTGCCCTGGCCGGCCATCAGCCGCGGGACCGAGTGCACCGTGCCGATGGTGCCCGGGTTGGTGAGGCTGATCGTGGTCCCGGCGAAGTCGTCGGCGGTCAGCTTGTTGGTGCGCGCCCGGCGCACGATGTCCTCGTAGGCCGACCAGAACTGCGCGAAGTCCATGGAGCCGGCGCCCTTGACGGAGGGCACCAGGAGGGTGCGGGTGCCGTCGGGCTTCTGGATGTCGATGGCGAGCCCGAAGTTCACCTGGTCGGGCTTGAGCACGGCTGGTTTGCCGTCCTTCTCGCCGAAGCCGTAGTTCATCTCCGGCATCTCGGCGAGGGCGCGTACGACGGCGTAGCCGATGAGGTGGGTGAAGGACACCTTGCCGCCGCGGCCGCGCTCGAGATGGTTGTTGATCACGACGCGGTTGTCGATCAGCAGCTTGGCCGGGATCGCTCGCACACTCGTGGCCGTGGGGACCGCGAGGCTGGCCTCCATGTTGGTGACCACGCGGGCAGCCGGGCCCTTGAGCGCCACGGCATCGACACCGCCACGGGCCGGCTTCTTGTCCTCGCCGGAAGGCTTGCTCGTGTCACGGCCGGACGCCTTGGCGGTCGGTGCGGTCGGGGTCACCGGTGTCGGCTCGGTGGCCTGCTGGGGCGGCGCTGCGGTGGCACCCTCGGCGCGGGCGGCCACGGGGCCACTTGGCTGCTTCGGCGCAACGGTGGCGCTCGGGCCGGGGCCGGGCGCACCGGCGGAGGCACCGATCGGCTCGGCCGCCTCGGCCGGCCTGGCGCCGTCTGTGGTGGCCGGGGCAGCGGAGGCGCCGTTGCCCGAGCCGCTCGGCGCGTCAGTCGGGCGGTAGTCGCTGAAGAAGTCCCACCACGCCTTGTCCACCGAGTCGGGGTCCGTGAGGTACTGCTGGTACATCTCGTCGACGAGCCACTCGTTGGGACCGAAGGAGGACAGCGTCTTTGTGTGCTTTTCCTCGGGCTGTGACACGGCGCGATTCGCCTCTTCCTGCCGGGCTCGACGGCGTAGCGGTGGCTCCTTACCAGCCTAGTCGCCCCGCCCAAGACCCCACGACCGGGCAATGACCAGCTTCTGTGCCTCGGCTGCCCCCTCGACGACGCGCAACACCCACACATGGCGCAGCACCCGTTCGATGGGGCCTTCCGAATGCGGTCCGGGTGTTCGCGTGCGCGACCTGCGTTTCGGACTGCACCCAGGAGCGGCGAGGTTTCGTGCGAATGGGTGCGCCCATGGTGCCGGTCCCGAGCACGGCGATCGTGGTTGCGCTGGAGAAGTCATGGGCGGCGCCTACCGTGCGCGGGGCAGCCGCCAAGGACCGGCCGGCGATGCGCGACACGGTCCGCCGCCGGGGGTGAGACGTGCGGTGCCGGTGCCAGCATGCCTAGCCTTGGCCGGTGCCCCGACCAGGTTTGACCTCGCCACGGTCCACGCCGCCGCGCCGGCCGCGCCGACGTACCGCCCTGTGGGGCATCACGGCGCTCGTGACGGCCGGGCTGCTGGCGCCCCCGGTGAGCAACCCGGCGAGCGCCGCACCCAACCCGGCCGAGTCCCCCACCGAGATTGCGTTCCGCGCGGCACGGACTTCTGCCCTCGACCGGCTCGCGCACACCGCCCGGCTGACTCCGCCGCGCCGCTACCCCGTCGTGGCCCCCGGTGGCCGACAGTGGCACACCTTGCCGGCCTCCAGCTGGATGGCCGGGTTCTTCCCCGGTGAGCTGTGGCAGGCCTACGAGCTGTCGGGCAACCGCACGTGGGCGCGGCGGGCCGCAGCGCGCCAGGCGGATCTCGCGTCGCGCGCCGAGGACACCTCCACCCATGATCTGGGCTTCGTGCTGTTCGACAGCATCGGCCAGGACCTGCGGCTGACCGGCGACCCCGCGGCGCGGCGCACCCTGCTCACCGCGGCCGAGTCGCTGGCCAGCCGGTACGTCCCGGCGGCCCGGACCATCCGCAGCTGGGACGGTCCCGAGGGTCAGGTCCGGGTCATCGTCGACAACATGGTCAATCTCGAGCTGCTCTTCTGGGCCGCGAAGAACGGCGGCTCGCCTGGCCTGCGCGACATCGCCGTGCGGCACGCGCTCACGACCCGCGACCAGCTGGTGCGCCCCAACGGCAGCACCTTCCACTCCGTGCGTTTCGACGAGACGACCGGGCGTCGACTCTGGCGAGGGACGGTGCAGGGGTGGCGGGACAGCTCGACGTGGGCGCGTGGACAGTCGTGGGCGGTGTACGGCTTCACTACCGCCTACCGCGAGACCGGTGACCGGCGCATGCTCACGGTGGCCCGCCGGACCGCCGACTACGCGTTGCGCCATCTGCCGGCCGACGGCGTCCCCTACTGGGACTACGGCCTGGCCCGCAGCAGGGCCACGTTCCGGGACGCGAGCGCCGGCGCGGTACTGGCATCCGCACTGCTGGAACTGGCACTGGCCGACCCCGTCGCCAAGCGCCGCGCGCGCTACCGCGCCGCCGCGATGCACACCCTGCGGTCGCTCACCGGACCGCGCTACCTGGCGGC
>JAVEDJ010000144.1 GCA_030841025.1 Actinomycetota bacterium | reverse complement strand
GGCCTCTTCGTCCTTCTGAGAGACCTCCGGCTCGCTGCCCAGTCTCTGCGAGTTCGACTCCGAGGTCAGTGCGCTGTATGAGGTGCGACTCAAGCCGGTGTCTAGGAACCTGTTGAACGTCGCGAGCTGCAGCGCCGGCGCGGGCTCGACGTCCGGCGACCACACCACCGGCGGCCGCTCCCGCACCACCTCGACGCCGAGCCCGCCGCCGCTGCGCGCCCGCGCCCGGAAGGCAGCCAGCGCGGTCGCGTCGTCGGGCACCGTGATCGACAGCGGCGCCAGCGCATCCGAGTCGTGGAACAGCAGCCGGTGCAGCGGTGCGGTGGGGGTGTTGTAGGACGGCGCCCACCACAGCAGCAGGTGCGACTGGGCACGGGTCATCGCCACGTAGGTGAGCCGCAGCTCGTCGTCGGTCTCCTCCTGCTTGTGCTGCTGCACGTGCGCCTTCCAGTCGGGGCTGCCCGGCCCACCGACGTCGCGCACCCTGTGGTCGTGCTCGTCGTGGAAGACCGCGGTCGACGGCTCGCGGCCGCCCCAGTTGTCCCAGGCGAACGGCACCATCACGACAGGGAACTCCAGGCCCTTGCTGGTGTGCACGGTGATGATCTGCACCGCGGCCGCGTCGGTCTCCAGCCGGCGGCTGCGCTCCTGCCCTCCCTCGCGGGCGGCCTCCTCGCGTCGGCGCCGCAGCCACACCAGCAGCGCGGTGAGCCCGAGCTGCCCTTCCAGCACTGCCTCGTGCATCACCTGCGCGATGTGCCGAAGGTCGGTGAGCAGCCGCTCGCCGCCGACCTGGCCGAGGATGCGCGGCTGCAGCTGCTCGGACAACGACACGGCCTCGAACATCGCCGCGACGCCCCGGTCCTCGAGCACCTGCGCCCAGATCCGCAGCTTCAGCGCGAGGTCGTCGGCGAAGTCGTCGCCGGCAGCGTCGAGCCCTGATGCGTCGAGTCCGACGAAGCAGGTCAGCGCGACCCGGCGTACCCGGGTGGTGCGGTGCGGCTGCTCGACCGCCTCCAGCAGCCGTTGCCACTCCGCGGCCGCCGGCGTGGAGAAGACCGACGTCTTGCCGGTGAGCACAACGGGTACGCCGGCCGCACGCAGCTGCTGCTGCACGAGCTGGGCCTGGCTGTTGTAACGCACCAGAACCGCGATGTCCCTGGGCTGCACCGGCCGCTCGTCACTGCCGTCCCGCGGATGGACGCACGCCTCGCCGGAGAGCAGGGACACCACGCGGTCGGCCAGGTCGCGGGCGACGACGTCGCGGGCCTGGGCAGTCTTGACGGTGCCGTTCTTCAGCAGGGTCAGCCCGTCGCGCGGCACTACCCGCAGTTGCAGCGGCACAGGTGCAGACACCAGCCGTCCGTCGTGCGCGGCCTCGACCGGCAACACCCTGATCCGCTCGTCGCCGAGCGCAGCGCCGCCGAAGACCGCGGACATCCCGTCGAGCAGAGCTCTGTCGCTGCGCCAGTTGGTCGGCAAGGTGCGGACGACGGACGCCGTGGCCCGGGCCTCGAGGTAAGCGTGCACGTCGGCGCCCCGGAAGCCGTAGATGGCCTGCTTAGGATCGCCGATCAGCACGAGGGTTCGGTGGCCGTGGAACGCCTCGCGCAGGATGGTCCACTGCACCGGGTCGGTGTCCTGGAACTCGTCGACCAGCACCACCCGGTAGCGCGCCCGCAGCCGCTCCCGTGCGACCGGTCCCGAGGCCGGGCTGGTCAGAGTGTCGGCCAGCCGGATCAGCATGTCGTCGTAGTCGATGAGCTGCTGCCGTCGCTTGCGACGGTCGACCTCGGCGCGGACCGCGCCGGCGATGCGGGCGCGCTGGCCCGGCATGCCGCCGGTGGAAGTATCGGGCAACAGCTCGGTTGCCGGGTCCATGGCCGCCGCCAGTGCGAGCTCGAGGAACTCGGCCCGCTTCATGTCCGCCGGCTGGGAGCTGTCCGCACCCCATTTGCGCAGGTAGAGGTCGTCGGCCACCTCGGCAACCAGGTCACCGATGTTCTCCACGAGCACCGCGCCGGTGTCGTGGTCGCCCGCGGTCCCGAGCGCGAGCAGCACCTGCTGGCAGAAGCCGTGCGTCGTGGTCACGGTGGCTGCGTCGAAGACCGTGAGCGCCTCCTCGAGCCGTCGCCGGCGTACGTCGATGTCGGTCCGGTCCGTGTCGGCGAGCAGCTGCAGGACCCGGTCGTCGGGCGAGATGCTCGCCGGGTCGGCCAGCCCGTCGCGGGCGGAGACGAGCCGCTCGCGGACTCGCTCACGGAGCTCGCGGGTCGACTCACGGCTGAAGCTGACCACGAGCAGCTCCTCCATCGCGACGCCGTCGGCGACGTAGCGGGCCACCAGGTTGGCGATGGTGAAGGTCTTGCCGGTGCCGGCGCTTGCCTCCAGCACGGTGGTGCCGTCGGGCAGCGGGCCGAGCAGGTCGAACGGCTCGGGCGCGGGAGAGTCCGCGGTCACAGCAGCACCACGGTCTCGGCGTCGAGCAGCCGGCCCCACAACCGCCGGGCGAGCAGACCGAAGCGGTCCGTCTCGTCGCGGTGCCAGCCCGGGCCGCCCTCGCCGTCCACCGGGCGCTGGGCGGTGAGCACGGTCAGCGGCGCGTGCGGCCCGTAGAGCAGGACGTGCTCGGCGTCCTCCTGCTCGCCGGGGAACCGGTCGGTGAGCCACTCCCGCTCGGCGCCCTCCCGGGCGGTCGGGGTGTCGGAGTGGTTGCGGCGGTCGGCGTAGGCCGCGGCGGTCTTGACCGGTAGGGGCAGCGGTGAGCGCAGCCCGGCGCGATAGAGCGCGACGAGCTCCTCCAGCGCGGTCCCGGCCTCGGCGGGAGTCAATGGCTCGAAGACGCTGCGCTGGGCGCCCTTGCGCCCGCGGCCCCGGCCGACGGCGACGGCGCGCCAGACGTGGTCGGGCCGCGCGACGGTCAGCGCGACCAGGTCGATCCAGGCGAGCAGCCGGTGCCGGGCGGCCAGGCGCGAGTAGGTCATCGACAGCAGCGTGTCGCCGCGCACGCCGCTGACGGTGCCGGTGAGCCGGGCGCCGTCGGTGAGGCGCACGTCGACGTCGTGCGACTCGGGCGGGTGCGCGCGATCGAGGGTCGAGGCCTGCAAGAGGCTCTCGACCTTGGGCCCGATGTCGCGCAGGTAGGCGATGCCGAGCGGGCCCGGCGGCAGGTTGCCGCGATGCTGCTCGAGGGCCAGGCAGTCGGCGGGGTCGAGGCCGGCCAGCCGCTCGTGCAGCACCCGCTCGCCGATGTCCCACTGCTCGAGCGGGTCGAGCTCGACGGGCAGGGCGTCGGCCGGCTCGTCCTCGCCACGGGTCTCCGCCACGCCGAGTCGTTGCCGGAGGAAGCCGCGGGCCGGGTGCGCGAGCAAGCGCCGCAGGTCGGCCAGCTCCACGTCGCCCTCCGCCTGCGGTGGCAGCGGGGCAGCGAAGATCGGCACCGGCTCGCTGCGCGGTCCCGCGGCGGCACGCGCACCGGCGTACGACAAAGGGTCGAAGCTGAACGACCGCCTTGGCAGCAGCGTGCCCGGTTCGAAGTTGCGCGGGTCGAACGGCTGCAGCGCGTGATGGGTGGTGACGATGTCGCGGACCCGGGCGCCGTCGGGCCCGGTCGCGGTGCGGTCGAGCGCATCGAGCAGCTCACCGAGCGGCACGGCCGGGGGCACCGGCGCGCCGGTGCGCTCGTCGGCGCCGGTGTAGGTGATGACCAGGTGGTCCTCGGCCGCGCAGATCGCGTCGAGCAGCAGCTGGCGGTCCTCGCTGCGCGGGTCGCGCTCGCCGACCCAGGGGTCGCGGGCCAGCACGTCGTCGCCGTCGTGGCTGCTCTGCCGGGGGAAGACGCCGTCGTCGAGACCGAGCAGGCAGACGACCCGGTGCGGCACCGAGCGCATCGGCACCAGGGTGCAGACGGTGAGGGTGCCGGTGCGGAAGCTGGCCCGGGTGGGCCGGCCGGCCAGGCTGCTCGTGAGAAGTGCTCGTACGTCGGCGAGGCCGAGCAGCGCGGTGCTGCCCTCTGCCGCCTCCGCGATGTCGCGGAGCTCGCCGCGCAGCTGCAGCAGCTGCCACGCGGTGTCGGAAGTCGTCGTGGCCAGCCCGCTGACGGCGGCCTCCAGCCCGGTCATCCAGTCCGGTGCGGTGTGCCTCGTCGACATCAGCTGTTGGGCGGCGGCGAGCCGGTCGACCAGCTCGGCGAGCCGGCCGGCCAGGTCGATGTCCGCGCTGTCGACGTCGTCGAGCGGTACGACGTCGCCCCAGCTGTCGAGTGCGCCCTCCATGGCGGCGCCGAGCAGCAAACGGTCGAGCCCGTCTCGCCAGCTGCCCTGCTCGACGTCGCCGAGCTGCCAGGTGGTGCGGTGCTCGCGGTCCAGGCCCCAACGGACTCCGGCCGCGACAGTCCAGTCGCGCAGCCGGTCGAGTTCGTCGTCATCGAAACCGAACCGCTGCCGTACGGCGGGTGTGCCGGCGAGGTCGAGCACCTGGCTTGCGGTCAGCCGGGCGGTGCCGAGCTCGAGCAGCTGGGACAGCACGGCCAGCAGCGCGTTGGTCTGCCGGAGCGCTCGGTCGGCGAGCCGCACTCGCAGCTTGGCCGCGGGGTGGGCGGCGTCGTCCTCGCCGCCGATCGCGAAGGTCGCCGCGACGATCGGCGCGAACGTCTCGACGTCGGGGCACATCACCAGCACGTCGCGCGGCTCGAGGGTGGGGTCGTCGGCGAGCAGGCCGAC
>JAVEDJ010000134.1 GCA_030841025.1 Actinomycetota bacterium | reverse complement strand
GGCGAGGCGCAGCGGGTCAAGATGATCCGCCACCTGGGCTCCTCGCTCACCGACGTCACCTACGTCTTCGACGAGCCGACGATCGGGCTGCACCCCCACGACATCCAGCGGATGAACGACCTGCTGCGGCGGCTGCGGGACAAGGGCAACACCGTGCTGGTCGTGGAGCACAAGCCGGAGGCGATCGCGATCGCCGACCACGTCGTCGACCTCGGCCCGCGCGCCGGCACCGAGGGCGGCGAGGTGGTGTTCGAGGGCACCGTCGAGGGGCTGCGGGCCAGTGGCACGCTCACCGGGCGGCACCTGGACGACCGGGCCTCCCTGAAGCCATCGGTGCGGACGCCGTCGGGGGTGCTGGAGGTGCGCGGCGCCAGCACCAACAATCTGCAGGACGTCGACGTCGACATCCCGCTCGGCGCGCTGGTCGTCGTCACCGGGGTGGCGGGCTCGGGCAAGAGCTCACTGATCCACGGCTCGGTGTCCGGGCGGGACGGGGTGATCTCGGTCGACCAGGCCGCGATCCGCGGCTCGCGACGGAGCAACCCGGCGACGTACACCGGACTGCTCGACCCGATCCGCAAGGCGTTCGCGAAGGCCAACGATGTGAAGCCGGCCCTGTTCAGCGCCAATTCCGAGGGCGCCTGCCCCACCTGCAACGGCGCCGGCGTCATCTACACCGACCTGGCGATGATGGCCGGCGTCGCCACCACCTGCGAGGAGTGCGAAGGGAAGCGGTTCCAGGCCTCGGTGCTGGAGTACACCTTCGGTGGGCGCAACATTGCCGAGGTGCTCGCGATGTCGGTGACCGAGGCCGAGGAGTTCCTCGGCGCCGGCGAGGCGCGCATCCCGGCTGCCCTCGCGATCCTGCAGCGGCTCAGCGACGTCGGGCTCGGCTACCTCAGCCTCGGCCAGCCGCTCACCACGCTGTCCGGCGGCGAGCGGCAGCGGCTCAAGCTGGCCACCCACATGGCCGGGAAGGGCGACGTCTACGTCCTCGACGAGCCGACCACCGGCCTGCACCTCGCCGACGTCGAGCGGTTGCTCGGCCTGCTCGACCGGCTCGTCGGCTCCGGCAAGTCGGTCATCGTCATCGAGCACCACCAGGCGGTCATGGCGCACGCCGACTGGATCATCGACCTCGGCCCCGGCGCCGGCCATGACGGCGGCCGGACCGTCTTCGAGGGCACACCCGCTGACCTCGTCGCCGCCCGCTCCACCCTCACCGGCGAGCACCTCGCGGCGTACGTCGGCACCTGACCGATGCCCCTCGCGGACCCCGATACGTGCCTACGGACGCCAGCGGATGGCACAAGATTCGCACAAGGACGATCTTGCGCCCGCTGAGCCGGCAGCCATCGGTCAGGACATGTCCGGGGCGGTCGTCGTAGACCGTCGTGGTCACCGACGGTCTAGCGAGACGGAGCCGCAATCTCTCGAGCCATGTCCGGGCTCGACGGGTTCGCTCCGGGTCAGGGCCCGCGACGGTGTCCCACCACGCCGTGGCCCGCTCGAGAGGACGAGACAGTCAGGGGATCCGGTTGTGTGCGCCAGAAACGGACGAGCACGGCACTCCAGCCTCCGCAAGCCTGGCGTGAGTCGCCCTGAGTGCATCGGCTTTGTCCTGGCGTGTCATGTAAGCGGACGACGTCGCTGGAGATGTAAGCGCTGAGCGAACTGGACGCCGACAACGAACGGGAAATCGGGCTGTTCACAGTGTGACGTGGAACTTCACGCCTTTGGGTTGTCCATAGTTCCCAGCACATCTGGAGGCAGCCATGCCGCGCGCACGCAAAGAGGAAGCACCGATCCTGCTCGACGAGCCGGAGGTGACCGGGCGCTACGTCGAGCTCGGCAGCTACACCGTTTCCTTCGAGACTTTCCACACCGACGCGGATCCGGCGCCCTTGTTCCGTGGGCTGCCAGAGAACCGCTGCCAGTGCCCGCACTGGGGAGTGGTGGTCTCCGGCCGGCTGGACGCACGGTACGCCGACGGGGAGGAGTCTTTCACCGCCGGTGACGTCTACTACCTCGCCCCCGGTCACCTGCCTCACCCGCACGCCGGTACCGAGCTGATCGAGTTCAGTCCGACCGAGGCCTTGCAGGCCACGATGGCGGTTGTGGGCGCGAACATGGCGCCGCAGTCGACGGTGACCCCATGACCGCGCTCGGTACGACGACCAGTGAGGCGTCGACCGAGCGGTTGCGAACGATGGCAGACGGTCTGGTCGTCTTCCTCGAGACCGGAAGCCCTCCGGACGAGCTGTTCGCGCCCGACGTCTTCTTGGACTTCACGATGCCGACCTGGCGGTTGCAAGCCGAAGGCGTTGCTGACGTCGTCGCCTCACGTCGCGCAGGCCACCCGAGCCCGGGGCGAGTACCGAGACAGCGGTTCGACCCGACTGCGTCCGGGTTCGTGCTCGAGGTCGAGGAGACCTGGGCTTCGGGCGGCGAGCAGTGGTACTCCCGTGAGCTGATCCGCGCCGATGTCTCCGAACAGGGCATCACCGGGCTCTCGGTGTACTGCACCGGCGACTGGGACACCGCCCGGGTCGCGGAGCACGCCGCCGCAGTGTCGCTGATCAGGCCTTGATCGGGCTCGAAAGGCTCCTACGATCACGTCGTGAACGCCTCCGGCGGTGACTCGCGGGGCTCGCCGACCGATGTGGCATCGATCGGGGTCGCTGACGATGTCCGCGCCCGTCAGGTGCGTGCGTACGACCAGGCCCGGGCCGCGGGTGACGTCGACGCGATGGCAGCGGCGGCGCTGTCCCTGGCGGCGGCACAGCGGTTCGGAACCTTCCCCGGCCGGGCGCCGGCGTTCCTGTTCGAGGCATACTCCGCCGCGCGGGGTGCCCAGCGGACCAGGCTGGCGGTCGCGGTGGCCCGGGCCTGGGCGTACGGCGGCGACCCCGCGCGCGCCGCGTCGTTGGCCGCGGAAGCGCTCGCAGACGCCGAGCAGCGTGATGACCCTGCCCTCCTCGCTGAAGCCCTCGATGCCCAGCTGCTCGTCCATTGGGGCCCGGACGACCTCGAGGAGCGGCTGCGCATCACCGCGATGTTGGAGGACACGGTCGCGCACGTGACCGACGCCGAGAGCCGGATGTCCGCACACCTGTGGCGGTTGACCACTGCTCTCGAGAACCTGGACGCGCCGTCGGTGCGGCGGCAGCTGCGCGCACTCGACGTGCTGGCAGCGGAAACCGGAACGCCTCGGGTGCGTTTCTTTGCTGCATCTCGGCGCGGGATGTACGCCCTCCTCACGGGGGATCTGGGAGCCGCCGAGCAAGCCAGGAGCGACGCGGTCGCCGCAGGCACCGAGGCTGGTGAGTCCGACACGTATGCGATCGCCCGCGAGCTGACGGCGGGCATCGCCCGGCAGTCTGCAGACAGTGTCGCGCTCGCCAGGGAGGCGGCGAGCTTCGAGGCGTTCGGCCTCAGCGAGTCGGTCACCTCCATCGCCGCCACCGGCGCGATCCTGTGGGCGGAGGCGGGGGACCTGGCGCGAGCCCGTAGCTTGTTGCACCAACTCGCCGGCGCCGACTTCAGCGGCATCGCCCGCGATGTCGACTGGCTGCTGAGCGTGACGTCGTTGGCGGAGGTCGCCGTCGCTGTCGGTGCTGAGGAACTGGCCGAGAAGTCACGGCACCTCCTTGAGCCGTATGCGGGCCGTGCCGTGGTGAATGGCGGCGGGGTGGCGTTCGCGGGGGTCGTCGACGACTTCCTCGGGAGAGCGTGCCGGCTGCTCGGTCACGACGACGAGTCGCTGTGGTCGTCGCGAGCAGCTGCCGCTTACCAGCGCATGGGCGCGCCGTGGTGGCTGGGGCGCGTCCAGGGCTCGGGGCTCCCGCAGCAACGGCCAGCCCTCGTCGTGCACGTGCGACCAGGCGAGGAAGGCGTCTGGTGGGTCGGTTTCGAAGGTGCGGTCACCGCCGTCCGTGACGTGAAGGGGCTGCACTACCTCCGCCTGCTCCTCGAGCGCCCCGGCTTGGATGTTGCTGCGCTCGAGCTCTCCGACGCTGTGGCGGGACATCCCGGCGCCGGGCTCGTCGAGGGTGGGACCGGCGACCTGCTCGACCGTCAGGCCTTGGAGTCCTATCGGCGGCGGCTCGCCGACCTCGACGGTGAGCTGGGCGAGGCTCGATCCTGGGCCGACACCGGTCGTGTCGCGCGACTCGAGGACGAGAAGGAAGCGCTGCTGGGCCAACTGCGCGCAGCAGTGGGGCTGGGCAGCCGGCAGCGCAGCTCCGGCGCCGCTGGTGAGCGGGCCCGGGTCGCCGTACGCAAGGCGATTGCTGGTGCCATCGACCGCATCCAGACAACCGACCCACAGGTCGGGCGGCTTCTCCGTGACACGGTCACCACCGGCGCGGTCTGCCGCTATGACCCCGATCCTGATCGGCCGGCCCGCTGGGTACTCACGAGTTGACCACGCGCACCGGACGGGTGGGGAGCGGTACTCGGGATTCTCGTAGCCGAACCTGGCTCCGGCGTCCCAGGGCTGCCCGTTGGTTGCCCTGCGCGACGTCGCACTCCCCGAGCAGCTCACCGAGGCCCTCGAAGCCCACCGTCACGAACAGGCCGCCGAACGACAGGCGGCACGCCGCGGCCACGCTGCCGCTCAGCGCCGGAGTCCACCCGAGGGTCGTCATGGAGCTGCTCGGCCACTCCCAGATGCGCACGACCACCGACACCTACAGCCACGTGATGCCCGAGCTCGCCCGCGAGGCAGCCGACCGGATGGGGACCACGCTGTGGGGTCCCTGAAGCCACTGGCACAAATTTGCCACAAGAACGATCACTGGGCGCCTCCTCCGCAGAGGAAACGCCCAGGTCACCTTGGGTGGAGCTGAGGGGACTCGAACCCCTGACCCCCACACTGCCAGTGTGGTGCGCTACCAGCTGCGCCACAGCCCCAAGGATCATGCACCCGCCGGAGCGGGACGCGTCAGTCTAACGAATGCCGGAGCGGCAGACGAATCGGCCGGGGGCGTGCCGGTCGTCACGGCTCGTCGGCGGTAAGAACCCCCGCCGAACCGTCAGGACGCCGCCCCCTGGGCACCCGAGTCGCCCCGTACGTCGTGCCGCGAGCGCCCACGACGGACCTCCTCCGGCAGCGGCACGGTGGGGCAGTCCTTCCAGATGCGCTCGAGGGAGTAGTAGACACGTTCCTCGGCGTGCTGCACATGGACGATGATGTCGACGTAGTCGAGCAGCACCCACCGCCCCTCGCGCTCACCCTCGCGGCGGGCCGGCTTGGCGCCCATGGCACGCAGCCGCTCCTCGACCGCGTCGACGATGGCCTTGACCTGCCGGTCGTTGGGGGCGGAGCAGAGCAGGAACGCATCCGTGATGACGAGCTGCTCGCTCACATCGAAGGCCAGGATGTCCTCGGCAAGCTTGTCGGAGGCCGCCTCGGCGGCGGCGACAGTGAGCTCTCGGGATCTGGTGGAAATGGGCACGTGGGAAAGACTCCTCAGCGGTGATGCGGTCGACGGCGGGTGTTCCACCGGCGACGCTGTCCCTCCCAGGATCTCACGGCTTGAAGTCGGACCCCAAGATCACGATGACGTCGGCCACGGTCTGCCCCCGGGGATTGACCTCGATCGCGCTGGCCGGCAGGCCCAGAGCGGCCGCGACACGCTGGCCGCGCTGGGTGCTCCTCTCACTTCCGTCCTCCACGAGGACCACGCTGCGCTCGTCGTTGAGGGTGGCCGCGTTGCCACCGTTGACGAACCGCAGCCCCTTGGCGACCAGCTTGCCGCGGGCGCTCTCGATCAGGTCGGGGGTGCCGACGCCATTCTCGACCAGCACCCGCACCGCGTCACCGGTCGCATCGGTCTGCAGCGAGGCGGCGAAGAACGACTGCAGGAGGGCCCCTGCCTTCGAGGAGTCCAGCCCGTAAGAACCGACGGTGGCGCCCGTGTCGATCTCGTTGGTGGGCAGCACCTCGTAGCGCACTCCCCCGCCGCCGGCCGCCGTGCGCAGGTCGGCCACGAGGGCGGCCAGCTGCGCCGGCGGGAGGTCGGACCTCGAGCCGGCGCCGAGGGCGGTGAGGGTGGCCGTGACCTGGTCGACGGTGCCGGGCACGGCGCGCACGACCGCGTCCAGGACCTCGTTGAAGCGCGCCAACCGTGCGGTTTCGCTCTCGCCCTCCGCGAGGTAGGTGGCGTACGCCGCCGCGGCCGGACCGGCCAGCCGCTGGCTGCCGGCCCGCGCCATGACGACGTCGCGCCCCTGGGCGTCCTTGACGACGACGTCGGCGTCGACCTGGGCCTGCACACCACCCACCTTGTCGACCAGGGCGGCCAGGCCCCCGGTGCTGAGCACCCAGTGGTCCTGCACGCGCACGCCCAGCAGGTCGGTCAGCGCGTCGCTGGAGGCAGCCTCCGAGGCCAACGCCAGGGCCTCACCGAAGGGGATGCTCCCCGAGCCGGCCACGTCGACGAGCAGGCCCGAGGGGACCAGCACCGCGGTCGCCGACTTCTTCGACGGTGTGAGCCCCACGAGGGCGCTGGCGGCCGCCGTACCGTCCGGTCCGGCGGCCTGCACGAGCAGCGTCCGCTGCTCGGCCGCACCGGCGGAACCGGTGGCGGCGGTCCCGGTGGCGCCGGTGGTGGCGTCCCCGCCGCCCCGCAGCAGAGCGGCGCCAACGCCGACCACGAGGAGTACGACGGCGAGCGCGGCCCCCACGATGGTCAGCATGCGACGGCGAGCCTTGGCGCGCCGGGCCTCGCGCTCGGCCGCGCGGTCGCGGCGCCCGATGACCGCGGCCGGTGGCGAGCCCGACGCGATAGGCGTCACCCACGTTGCGGGTTGCGACGACGTCTCTTCGCCGCTGCCGACTGCCGTCAGCTCAGCGGGCGGATCTGCCGGTTGAGGGGAAGGAGCGGCCTCGACAGGTGCCTCCGGCGCCTCGGCGACGTCCAGGACCGGGCCGGGCTCCCATGCCTGCGCGATGTCGACGCCGGCGAGCGCGTCCGGCTCAACCCGGCGGTGCCGGCCACTCATGCCGGGTCCCTCGGCGCTGAGCCGTTGTCGCGGTAGAGCCGGTGCTTGCCGATGTACTGCACCACGCCATCGGGCACGAGGTACCAGACGGGCTCGTTGCGCCGGACACGCTCGCGGCAGGCGGTGCTGGAGATCGCCATGGCCGGCACCTCGAGCAGGCTGACCCGGTCGGCGGGCAGACCGTCGCCCGACAGGTCGTGGCCGGGGCGCGTGACGCCGATGAAGTGGGCGAGCTCGAACAGCTCGTCCGAGTCCTTCCACGTCAAGATCATGGCGAGCGCGTCGGCTCCGGTGATGAAGAACAGGTCGACGTCGGGGCCGCGCTGGGCGCGCAGGTCGTGCAGGGTGTCGATCGTGTAGGTGGGCCCGGGCCGTTCGAGATCGACCCGGCTGACCGTGAAATCGGGGTTGGAGGCGGTGGCGATCACGGTCATGAGGTATCGGTGCTCAGCGGGGGAAACCCGAGCGCCCTTCTTCTGCCACGGCTGGCCGGTCGGCACGAAGACGACCTCGTCCAGGCCGAAGCGGGTCGCCGCCTCGCTGGCCGCCACCAGGTGGCCATGGTGGATGGGGTCGAACGTGCCACCCATGACGCCCAGGCGCAGCTTCACCGGGGGCCCGTCCACGCGGCCGACCCTAGCGGGAGATCGAGGCCCGAACTCAGCGGTCCTTGCCGAAACTCAGGGTGATGAGCAGCAGCAGCGACAGCAGGAGGAAGGCACCTACTCCGATCGCCCACGGCTCGAGGGGCAGGTTCCTGCCCTTCTGCTCCGTCTCGGCGAGCACGGCGGCAACGATCATCGGGTCGCACTCCCTAGTTCTCGGTTCGCAGGTCCGGTGGCCTGAGGGCTCCGGGGACCAGCGGTACCCGGACTGCCGGAAAGTCTCCCACGGGCCTGCGGCAGATCTCCGCCGGGCGGGTCAGCGGTCGGTCAGAAGGGTCGCACGCCGCCAGCGGGCACGAGCGCCGGTGCCGGCGTGTCCATGGCGCGCTGCTGGAAGGTGCCTCGGTCGACCACCTCGAGTCCGACGACGCGCCACTGCGGCAGATCGGCGCTGGTGCGGTGCTCGCCCCACAGGCGCAGCGCGAGCGCTGCGGCGTCCTCGAGGTCGCGCGCTTCCTCCCAGTAACGCAGTTCCGCCCGGTCCGAGGCGTACCGCGCGGAGAGCAGGAACGGCTGCTCGTGGGTCAGCCGCTCGAGCGCCCCTCGGATCTGGCGCACCGGTACGGCCTCCCCCACGACCGTGAGCGTCACGTGCCACATAGGGCGGGGCTCCGGCGGCGGCGTGGTCTGGTCCGTGGTCATCATTCGATGTGCCACATCCACCATCCCTGTTCGGCCCGTCCTTCGTCCTAGCGGCGCAGCAGCACGAGGTCATCGCGGTGGACGATCTCGCGCCGGTACGCCGGTCCGAGCTCGCGGGCCAGGTCGCGTGTGGACCTGCCCAGCAGCCCGGGAAGTTCTGTCGCGTCAAAGTTGACCAGTCCGCGGGCCACCGCGTGGCCGTTTTCGTCAAGGAGGTCGACCGGATCTCCGGCCGCGAAGTCACCCTCGACCGCGGTCACGCCTGCGGGCAGCAGGGAGGACCGGCGCTGCACGACCGCCGCGACGGCACCGGCGTCCAGCCGGAGCCGCCCGCGAGGGGTCGAGGCATGCGCCAGCCACAGCAGCCGCTGGGACGATCGGGAGCCGACCGGGTGAAAGACGGTACCGACCTCGGCACCGGCCAGCACCTCGCCGGCCAGCGCGGCGGACGTGACGATCGTGGTGATCCCCGCCTCGACGGCGATGCCGGCCGCCTCGACCTTGGTCGCCATCCCGCCGATGCCCACCCCCGACGTACCCGTGTGCCCGATCCGCATCCCGTCGAGGTCGGCCGCGGACCGGACCGATCGCACCAGCTGTGACCCGGCGTCGCTGGGCCGGCCGTCGTACACGCCGTCGACGTCCGAGAGCAGCACCAGCAGGTCGGCGTGCACCAGGTGGGCCACCAGTGCGGCCAGCCGGTCGTTGTCGCCGACCCGGATCTCGTCGGTGGCCACGGTGTCGTTCTCGTTCACCACCGGTACGACGCCGAGGTCGAGCAGGCGGTGCAACGTGCGGGCGGCATTGCGGTAGTGGGCGCGGCGGACCACGTCGTCAGACGTCAGCAGCACCTGGCCGACGGTGAGCGCGTGCCGCCGGAAGGACTCGGTGTAGCGGTGCATCAGCAGGCCCTGCCCCACGCTGGCGGCAGCCTGCTGCGTCGCGAGGTCGCGCGGGCGACGGGAGAGCGCGAGAGGGGACAGCCCGGCGGCGATGGCACCCGAGGAGACCAGCACGAGCTGTGAGCCACCGAGCCGATGCGCGGCCAGGGCATCGACCAGCGTGTTCAGCCGCTCGGCGTCCAGCCCGCCCTGCGCCGTGGTCAGCGACGAGGAGCCGACCTTCACCACGACGCGTTGCGCCTGGCTGACCGATCGGCGCGCCACGGTCCCTCTTACCGACCCTCGAGCCGCAGGTCGGTTCCCCGGCGGCCGTGCAGCAGCTCGGCGCCGGCCTGCAGAGTGGGCTCCCAGTCGAAGAGCACCCCCTGCTCCCCCTCACCGATGACGACCTCGTCACCGGCCTGGGCGCCTGCCTTGACGAGCGCGTCCTCGACCCCGAGCCGGTTCAGCCGGTCGGCAAGGTAGCCCACGGCCTCGTCGTTGGAGAAGTCGGTCTGGCGCACCCAGCGGGCCGGCTTGCCACCGGTGACCACGAAGCGGGGACCGTCGGGCGTGTCCTCGCGGGTCACGGTGAACCCGCTGTCGTCCACGGCACGGGGCCGCAGCACGATCCGGGTGGCCTCGGGAGCCGGAGCCTCCGCGCGGGCCTTGGTCACGAGCTCGGCCATCCCGAACGACAGCTCCCGCAGTCCGCTGCGGGTCGCGGCACTGATCGGGTACACGCGCAAGCCACGGGCCTGCAGGTCGTCGGTGACCATCGCGGCGATCTCCTGGGCGTCGGGCACGTCGACCTTGTTCAGCGCGACGATGCGCGGCCGGCCCTCGAGGCCGCCGTACGCCGCAAGCTCGGCCTCGATGACGTCGAGGTCGGTGAGCGGGTCGCGCCCGGGCTCGATGGTCGCCGCGTCGATGACGTGCACGATGGCGCTGCAGCGCTCGACGTGCCGCAGGAATTCCAGGCCCAGCCCCTTGCCCTGGCTGGCACCGGGGATCAGGCCGGGAACGTCGGCGACGGTGAAGCGGACGTCCCCCGCCTCGACCACACCGAGGTTGGGCGCCAGGGTGGTGAACGGGTAGTCAGCGATCTTGGGCCGGGCCGCCGAGATGGCGGCGACCAGGCTGGACTTGCCGGCGCTGGGGAACCCCACCAGGGCGACGTCGGCCACCGTCTTGAGCTCGAGCACGACGTCGCCGCCGTCACCGGGCTCACCCAGGAGCGCGAAGCCCGGCGCCTTGCGTCGCGCGGACGCGAGCGCGGCGTTGCCGAGGCCGCCGTGACCGCCGTGGGCGATGACGTACGACGTCCCGGCGCCCACCAGGTCGGCCAGCACCTCGCCGTGCGGGGTCATCACGACGGTGCCGTCGGGCACCAGCAGCACCATGTCGTCACCGTCGGCGCCACTGCGGTTGTTGCCCTCACCAGGGCGGCCGCTGGTGGCCTTGCGGTGCGGTGAGTGGTGGTAGTCGAGCAGGGTCGTCGTGTTCGGGTCGACGAGCAGGGTCACGTCGCCGCCTCGGCCGCCGTTGCCGCCGTCGGGCCCGCCGAGGGGCTTGAACTTCTCGCGGTGAACGGAGGTGCACCCGTGCCCGCCGTCACCGGCACTGACGTGGAGCACCACGCGGTCGACGAATGTCGCCATCAGGGTCACCTCCCTCTCCGTCGTTCGCGAGCGATCTGCTCACAGACGACGAGGGCGGGCCCGTTGCCGGGACCGCCCTCGACCTACGTACTGCGTTGTGGTGCGTGGTGCGCCTGCGCTACTCCGCGCCGACGACGTTGACCACGCGGCGACCGCGGCGGCTGCCGAACTCGACGGCGCCCGCGACGAGCGCGAACAGGGTGTCGTCCTTGCCCCTTCCGACGCCGTCGCCCGGGTGGAAGTGGGTGCCGCGCTGGCGCACGATGATCTCGCCGGCGTTGACGACCTGGCCACCGAAACGCTTGACGCCGAGGCGCTGCGCGTTCGAGTCGCGACCGTTGCGCGTCGAGGACGCGCCCTTCTTGTGTGCCATCGCTGCGGCCTTTCGCTCGTGCTGCTCAGCAGTGCTGCTGAGGAAGAAAGAGGGTGGGACTAGGCGCCTTGCTAGGCGCCGGTGTCGATGCCGGTGACCTTGACCTGGGTGTGCTTCTGGCGATGCCCCTGGCGCTTGCGGTAGCCGGTCTTGTTCTTGTACTTGAGGATGTCGATCTTGGGGCCCTTGGTGGCGGCGACGACCTCGACGGTCACGATCGCCTTTGCGAGCGCTGACTTGTCGGAGGTGACGTCCGCACCGTCGACCAGGAGCAGCACCGGCAGCTCGACGGAGTCACCCGGCTCGGCGTGGACGCGGTCGATCTCCAGGACGTCTCCGACCGAGACCTTCTCCTGGCGGCCTCCAGCACGGACGATCGCGTAAACCATCGGGGACTCCGACCCGCTTTCCTCGCTCGTTGTTCGGGACCCGCGCGAGGCGCGAGGTCTACCGACCATCGGGCGCGCGCAGGTGAGGTGCACAGGGGCACCGAGACTCCAGGGTACGAACCGAAGCCCGCACCGGTCAAACCGAGCCGCCTCAGCCGGTCGCCCGCCGCCGACGGCGGGCGCGGGGCGGCGCTGCCGGCGCCCCTGCCTCCGCGACCTGGGCCAGCTCTTCCGGGGTCAGCGCGGCCCCGGCCCCGGCGACCGCGGCCAGGGCCGGCTCGCCCACGGCGGGCTCGACGGGATCCTCGACCGCGACCGGAGAGGTGGTGACCTCGTCGGCGGCAGGCGATTCGGCGGCCTCGACCGGCTCCGGCCTGGGCAGCGACAGCGGTGTCGGCTTCGCCTGGCCGCTGGAGGCGACCTTGGCGGTCTCGCTCTTGCCGGTGCGTCCGCGGCCCCGACCGGAGCTCTTGGAGGCGTCCGAGCCGTCCGACTTCGCGTCGACCGGCTCGCTGCGGATGTGGAAGCCGCGGCCGTTGCAGTGCTCGCACGTCTCGGAGAACGCCTCGTGCAGGCCCTGGCCGACCCGCTTGCGGGTCATCTGGACGAGACCCAGGGAGGTCACCTCGGCGACCTGGTGCTTGGTCCGGTCACGCCCCAGGCACTCGGTCAGGCGCCGCAGGACCAGGTCGCGGTTGCTCTCGAGCACCATGTCGATGAAGTCGATGACGATGATGCCGCCGAGGTCGCGCAGCCGGAGCTGACGCACGATCTCCTCGGCCGCCTCGAGGTTGTTCTTGGTGACGGTCTCCTCGAGGTTGCCGCCGGACCCGGTGAACTTGCCGGTGTTGACGTCGACCACGACCATCGCCTCGGTGCGGTCGATGACGAGGTAGCCGCCGCTGGGCAGCCATACCTTGCGGTCGAGCGCCTTGCCGAGCTGCTCGTCCACCCGGTTGGCGGCGAACACGTCCTGATCCTCGGACCACCGCGACATGCGGTCGACGAGGTCGGGCGCCACGTGCTCGACGTACGGGTGGAGCATGTCCCAGGCGTCGTCGCCCGAGACGATCAGCTCGGCGAAGTCCTCGTTGAAGATGTCCCGCACGACCCGGATCGTCAGGTCGGGCTCACCGTAGAGCAAAGCCGGCGCGGTGCTCTTGGCAGCCTTCTTCTCGATGTCCTCCCACTGAGCAGCCAGGCGGGTGACGTCTCGGCCGAGCTCTTCCTCGCTGGCCCCTTCGGCCGCCGTGCGGACGATGACGCCGGCGCCGTCGGGCACCACCTTCTTCAGGATGCCCTTGAGGCGCGCCCGCTCGTTCTCCGGCAGCTTGCGGCTGATGCCGGTCATCGAGCCGTTGGGCACGTAGACCAGGTAACGGCCGGCCAGCGAGACCTGGCTCGTGAGCCGGGCACCCTTCTGCCCGATCGGGTCCTTGGTCACCTGCACCAGGACAGCGTCGCCGGACTTCATGGCCTGCTCGATGCGCTTGGGCTGGCCCTCCATCCCGGCTGCGTCCCAGTTGACCTCGCCGGCGTACAGCACAGCGTTGCGGCCCTTGCCCACGTCGACGAAGGCCGCCTCCATCGACGGCAGGACGTTCTGCACCTTGCCGAGGTAGACGTTGCCGACCAGCGCGCTGTTGGTGGCGCTGGTGACGTAGTGCTCGACAAGTACGCCGTCCTCGGTGACGGCGATCTGCGTCCGCTCGCCGTTCTGCCGCACGATCATCGTGCGGTGCACCGACTCGCGCCGGGCCAGGAACTCGGCCTCGGTGATGATCGACGGGCGCCGGCGGCCGGCTTCGCGGCCCTCGCGGCGCCGCTGCTTCTTGGCCTCGAGCCGGGTCGAGCCCTTGATCGCACGGACGCCGTCGCCGTCACCCTCGCTCTTGCTGCGGGTGCTCTTGCGTGGCTCGCGGACGCGCACGACGGTGTTGGGCGGGTCGTCGGCCGTGGTCGCGGGGGCGTCGCCCTCCTCGCCAGCGCCGCGCCGGCGCCGGCGACGGCGCCGGCGGGTGCCGCCCTCGCCCGTCTCGTCGTCCTCGGCGCTCTCGTCCT
>JAVEDJ010000131.1 GCA_030841025.1 Actinomycetota bacterium | reverse complement strand
AGCGAGCGCTCGTCGAAGAAGAGCTGGTAACGCAGGCCGGAGCAGCCACCCGGCTGCACAGCCACACGCAGCTGGAGGTCGTCGCGACCCTCCTGCTCAAGCAGGCCCTTGACCTTGCTCGCGGCCTCGGCGGTGAGCACGATGCCCTGCGTGGTCTGGTCCTGAACGGTCATGTCTTGCTCCTGATCACCGTGGCGTAAGTGTCTGGGTATGGATGTCGAACGGTCCTTCGGGGCGAACAGGGAAGCTCCGTCACCCATTCCCCCACCCATGGTTACACAGCATGTGCCCGCTCAGCGCGACCATGTGCGAGCAACGCGCGCTGCGAGCGCGCGGAGGTCCTCGTTGGCCGTGTGACCTCGCTCACGTGCGGGCATGTCGACGATCGCGTAGGCCGAGTCGATGCCCGCGTTGGACAGCTCCCGCCGCCCGACCTCGACCCGGCCGGCCAGCACGACGGTCGGGCGCCCGGTCTGCTGCCCGGTGCGGGCGACGCCCGCCACGACCTTGCCCCGCAGCGACTGCCAGTCGAACGCGCCCTCCCCCGTGATCAGCAGGTCAGCCTGGCGGGCCCGCTCCTCGAGCCGAACGGCGTCGAGGGCGAGCTGGGCACCCGGCTCCCGGGTGGCTCCGAGCAGCAGGAGTGCGAACCCGATACCGCCACCGGCACCGGCTCCCCCGCGCACAGCCACACCTCCGTCGGTGGCGGTCGCCCAGACCCGCAGGGCGGTTTCCAATTGGTCCCGGCCCGCCCGGTCGGCGCCCTTCTGTGCCCCGAAGCCGTGGGCGGCGCCCTCACTGCCGAGCAACGGCGCGTCGACGTCGGTCGCTGCCACGAGCTCGACACCCTCCAGCCGTCGGCGCGCGGTGGTGAGGTCCACCTCGCCGGCGAGCTCCCCGAGGGCACCCCCGCCGCGACTGAGCTGGTCGCGCGGACCGGCCCCCAGCGCGGCGAGCAGCCCGGCGCCCCCGTCGACGCTCGCCGTTCCGCCCACCCCCACGACGATGCGGCGCACCCCCGCCTCGAGGGCAAGGGCGATCAGCTCACCGACGCCGTACGACGACGACGCCAGCGGGTCCCGCTGCTCAGGGTCGACCAGATGCAGCCCGCAGGCCTGCGCGGCCTCGATGTACGCCGTGTCGTCGACCTGCAGCAGCGGGGCCGGGGTGGGGACGCCCAGCGGCCCGGTGACCGTCGTCGCGTGGACCGTGCCGCCCAGGTCGGACTGCAGGACGTCCAGGAACCCCGGCCCGCCGTCGGACAGCGGTACCAGCTCGAGCTCGTCACCCGGCGCCGTCTGCAGCCAGCCCTCCCGGACCGCCTCGGCCGCCTCGATGGCCGTCAGCGTGCCGGCGAACTTGTCGGGCGCAACCACGATCCGCATGGCCCCCAGTCTGCCGGTGCGCGGCTCCCGAGTGCCGCCGGGCCGCACCGGCAGGCCGCACAGCGCGGGTCAGAGGCCGGGGGCGCCCCAGACGGGGAACCAGCGGGACAGGTCGGGCTCGATGGTGAGGTCGTCGGCGAGGCACGCGCGCACCTGCAGCTCGAGGGCGTTGTCGCGGCGCTGGCCGTCGAGTGGGGCGAACGGGTAGAAGGTGCCCCGCTTGTAGAGGTAGACGAGGGCCAGCTTGCGATCGCCGCTGGTGAAGCTCACCAGGGAGCACAGCAGGGACGACCCGAAGCCGGCGTTCTCCAGACTGGAGTTGACCGCGTGCAGGGCGGTCACGAGTCCCGCCACGTCGCTGGGGTCGTGTCGTACGAGCAGCCAGGTGTAGCCGAAGGAGTCGACCGAGCGCTCGACCTTGGGCCCGGCGTCGGCGTCCAGCAGCGCCTGCGCGTCGTCGGTGACGGACGACGCGGCGCTGCCCTCGACGGCACGGAAGCTGACCGAGCCGAGCCCGGTCGGCCGGAAGCCGAGCGCCGACTCGATGGTCAGGGCGGCGCCGGGGACGGCGAAGAGCTGGTCGAGGTTGGGGCGCACCGGCGTCGTACGCCCGAAGACCTTGTCGAGCAGTCCCACGTCAGGCGGGCCGGTTCAGCTCGCCGGCGATCCGGCCGAGCTGGTCGAGCCGCTTCTCCAGCGGCGGGTGGGTGGCGAAGAACGACGACAGGCTCAGACCCTTGCTGCTGATCGGCGCAAAGAAGAACGCGTTGAACGGCTCGGCCTGCCGCAGGTCGCGGGTCGGGATGCGGCTCATCTCCCCGCTGATCTTGACCAGGGCGGACGCGAGGGCCGAGGGCATGCCGGTGATGTAGGCCCCGGCGCGGTCGGCTGCCAGCTCGCGGTACCGCGAGAGCGCCCGGGTGAGCAGGAAGCTCACCGCATAGACGAGGACGCTCACCACCAGCACGATCAGCACGACCGGCGGCCCGTTGTTGTCGCGTCGGCGGCTCATGCCGCTCCACAGCACCATGCGGGTCAGGAAGCCGGCCAGCACGCCGACGAACGAGGCGATCGTCATCACCGTCACGTCGCGGTGAGCGACATGCGACAGCTCGTGCGCGAGCACCCCTTCGAGCTCGCGCTCGTCGAGCCGGCGCATGATGCCGGTGGTCGCGCAGATCACCGCCTTCTTCGGTGACCGTCCGGTCGCGAAGGCGTTGGGTACGTCGCTGTCGGCGATGGCGACAGCGGGCTTGGGCATGTCGGCGATCGCGCACAGCCGGTCGACGATGCCGTGCAGCTCGGGTGCCTGCTCCGGGGTCACGACGCGTCCGCCCATGCCGTAGAGGGCCAGCTTGTCGCTGAAGAACCACTGCACGACCAGGAAGCCGACGACGAAGATCAGCCCCACGGAACCGAACCGGTAGACGACCAGTGCGCCGAGGACGACGAAGAGCAGCCCGAGCAGGAACATCGTCAGACCCATGCGGGCGATGAGGCCACGATCGGCGGGGAAGCGGGTGCGGGACATGGTCAGCCGATCAGCCGGGGATGAGTCCCTCGTCGGTCGTGGTCAGCATCTCGCGTACCTCTTCGAGGTCGGAGTCGCTCGACGGGAGCACGGCGTCGGAGGGTTCAAGGGAGTCGTCGGGTAGGGGCGTACCGAGGGTCCGGACCTTGGTGAGCAGGTCGGACAGCGCGGCGCGGAAGGCAGCCTCGTCGCCGGACTCGACCGCCGACTCGAGACCGGCGTCGAGGGAGTTCAGGACGTCGGCGTGTGCGTCGTCGAGGTTGTACTGCCCCTCACCCAGGATGCGAACGATCACGGCTTGTCCCCCTGCTGGGGCGTGGCTTCGTGAGGTGCGGCCTGCTGTGCCGGTGCCTGCGCGTCGTCGGCTGCCCCCTCGATGGCCGCCGGAGCCTTGCCGGGCTCGAGCTCACCCTTGAGTCGCGCCAGCTCGAGCTCGACGTCGTTGGAGCTGGACATCCGCTCGAGCTCGACCGTGATGTCGTCCTTGGCGGTCCCGCTGGCGTCGTCGAGCGCACCGCTGGCGAGCAACTCGTCGATCGCGCCGGCGCGAGCCTGCATGGCCTGGGTCTTGTCCTCGGCCCGCTGCACGGCCATGCCGACGTCGCCCATCTCCTCGGAGATGCCCGAGAACGCCTCGCCGATCTTGGTCTGCGCCTCGGCGGCGGTGTAGGTGGCCTTCAGTGTCTCCTTGCGGGTGCGGAAGGCGTCGACCTTGGCCTGCAGTCGCTGGGCCGCGAGCGTCAGCTTCTCCTCCTCGGCCTGCAGGCTTGCGTGCTGCGCAGCCAGGTCGTTCTGCTGGCTCTGGATCGCCGAGCGCCGGGTCAACGCCTCGCGTGCCAGGTCCTCGCGCCCGGCGGACAGCGCCTGGCGGCTCTGCGCCTCCAGCTTCTCCGCCTGCTGCGCCAGCTGCTGGCCCTGCAGCTCGAGCCGCTTGCGCGACGTGGCGACGTCGGCAACGCCCCGCCGGACCTTGGTGAGCATCTCGCGCTGGCGCTCGTAGGAGTAGTCGAGGGTCTCGCGCGGATCCTCGGCGCGGTCCAGGGCCGTGTTGGCCTTGGCGCGGAAGATCATCGAGAGTCGCTTCATCACGCTCATCGGACGGTCGGCCCCTTATCGCTTCGTGGAAACGTGCTGCCGTCCCCACCCTAGATCGCCCGACGACCTGAGGGGCGGGTTAGTTCCCGGGAGAACTTCCGGGCCGACGGGCCGCTGGACGTCCTCGGTAGGGTTGTCCCCGTGTTCGGACTCAAGGGCCGTGGTTCCTCGGCATCGACCAGCTCCCTGGCGACAGGTCGGCGCGGTACGACGAGCGAGGCCGAGGCCATCGCCAAGGAGGGCGGCAAGGGCCGTGCCACCCCGAAGCGCCGCGAGGCCGAGCGAGGTCGCCGTCGCGCTATCACGGCTCCGCGCGACCGCAAGGAGGCCTACCGGCAGTCTCGCGAGCGCAGCCGGGCCGAACGCAGCAAGCAGATGGAGGCGCTCAAGGCCGGCGACGAGCGCCATCTGCCGCCCCGCGACCGGGGACCGGTACGCAAGTACGCGCGGGATCTCGTCGACTCGCGCCGCTCGGTCGCTGAGTTCTTCCTACCGCTCGCCCTGTTGATCCTGGCGCTCACGACATTCGGCACCGCGCAGATGAAGCTGTTCGGCGGCACGCTGTGGCTGGCTCTTGTCGTGCTCATCCTGGTGGACTCGGTCGTCCTGGCACTGCGGATGCGGCGCGGGCTGTCCAGCACCATGCCCGACGAACCGCGCCGTGGCGCCATGCCCTACGCCCTGATGCGCAGCATGCAGATCCGCCGGTTCCGGCTGCCGCCACCCCGGATGAAGACACGCGGTCGCGCCCGCTGACGGTTTGCTGATCCGGGCGTGGGCTGACCCCCTCCGACGCGCGAGGCAGCACGTCGTAGGGTCGACGCCATGGAGTTCCGGACACTTGGCCGCAGCGGCCTCTACGTCAGTGAGATCGCCTACGGCAACTGGCTGACCCATGGCAGTCAGATCGAGGAGGACCAGGCCACGGCCTGCGTCCGTGAGGCGCTGGACCAGGGCATCACGACGTTCGACACTGCCGACGTCTACGCGCGTGGTCGCGCCGAGGAGGTGCTCGGCCGGGCCCTCAAGGGTGAGCGGCGCGAGAGCCTCGAGGTGTTCACCAAGGTCTACTGGCCGATGGGCAGGGGCAAGAACGACAGCGGCCTGTCACGCAAGCACATGATGGAAGGCATCAACGCCTCCCTGCGTCGACTGCAGATGGACTACGTCGACCTCTACCAGGCGCACCGCTACGACACGGAGACGCCGCTCGAGGAGACGATGCAGGCCTTCGCCGACATCGTGCGGGCCGGCAAGGCGTTCTACATCGGTGTCTCCGAATGGACCGCGGACCAGATCCGCGAGGCCAAGCTGCTCGCCGACGAGCTCGGCATCAGCCTGGTCTCCAACCAGCCGCAGTACTCCATGCTGTGGCGCGTCATCGAAGGCGCAGTGGTCCCGACTTGCCAGGAGCTCGGGATCGGGCAGGTCGTCTGGTCACCGATCGCGGGCGGTGTGCTCACCGGCAAGTACCAGCCCGGGTCCGTTCCCCCGGAGGGCTCACGTGCTGCCGGGGACGACAGCGGGACGATGCGGTTCCTGCGCGACGAGGTGCTCGAGCGCGTCGCCCAGCTCGAACCGTTGGCCAAGGAGGTCGACCTCTCACTGGCTGGGCTCGCGGTGGCGTGGGTGCTGCAGAACCCCAATGTCTCCAGCGCCATCATCGGCGCCAGCCGACCGGAGCAGGTCGTTGACAACGTCAAGGCCGCGGGCGTCAAGCTCGACGCCGACCTGATGGCCAGCATCGACGAGATCATCCTGCCGGTGGCCGTCACCGACCCCGCCGAGACGGCCAAGAGCGCTCCGCAGCAGCGACCGTAGTCCGCCGCCTCGGGCGGTCGGTCTACTCGACCGGGTGCAGGCTCATCGGCCCGTAGACCTCGCGGTCGCCGTCGAAGAGCCGCACCTGGTCGACGCCGCGCTCGAGCAGGTCCCGCCACGCCTCCCCGATCCAGGACTCCGCGTCCGCCTGGGTCGGGAACCGTTCGCCGGGCATGCCCTCTCCGGTCACGGCCGAACTGTCGCTGGTCTCGAAACGCCACGTGTAGGTCATCGAGGGCACTCACTCTCGGGATCGATCGCCGGGGTCCACCTGGGGTCGACCGGATTTTTGACGCGACGCTACCCCGCGTGGTCTAGTCCAGAAGGTGCCGGTCGGCACCACACAACTCAACACGTGCCACAGCAGGGGAAGCCGGTCCAAGTCCGGCGCTGACCCGCAACCGTAGGCCGTGACCGGCAGGAGCCGGTCCGGCGAGCCGGAGCACCTGTCGCGGCACGAGCGGCTCCACTCATTCCGTCGAGGTATGCGGGGCGGAGCCCGGATCGACAACCCGGTCCGACTTCACGCCCCCCACGTGCACCATGCGCGTCGGGGGCGTCGTCGTCGCGGCCGGGCGTCGCTCAGGGACCGTCACGGATCGCTCCCTGAAAGGACCTATGTACGTGTCAATCATCAGCTCGCCCACCCGCAGGTCGTCGCGTCGGCTGCTCGCAGCCGCGGCCACCCTGCTCGTCGTACCTCCGCTGCTCGTTGCGGTCCCGGCCGTCGCCAGCGCGGCCACGACCACAGATCGCGCCGACGCCGCGGCCGGCTGGCTCGGCCGTCAGCTGTCGAGCAAGAGCGACACCGTCGAGGGCCAGTTCGGGCCCGACTATGGCCTCACCGCCGACGTCGTGCTCGCCCTGGACTCCGCCGGCGTCGGCCAGGCCGCCGCATCGCGGGCCACCAAGGCGCTGCAGGCGCACGTCGTCGACTACACCGGCTTCGGCGATCCCAACGAGTTCTTCGCCGGCTCGTTCGCCAAGCTGATCAACGTCGCCGTCGCGCAGGGTGCCAACCCGCGCAGCTTCGGCAGCAGCGCTCGGCGTGACCTGGTCGGTCAGCTGCGCTACCTCGAGTGCGGCAAGGGCGGCCGGCCCGCATGCGCGCCGTCGGACGCGGGCCGTTACAGCGACCTGAGCGCGTTCGGTGACTTCAGCAACACGATCACGCAGTCGCTGGCGGTGCTCGGCCTGGAGCGCGCAACCAAGCCCGGGCCCTCGGTGGCGTCCGTCGTCTACCTGCGCGCGCAGCAGTGCAGCAACGGCGCGTTCCCGCTCGAGATCAGCACCGCCGGGTGCAAGCCGTCCGTCGACGCGACCGCCTTCGCGGTGCAGGCCCTGAGCGAGGCGGGCGGCAAGAAGGCCAAGGCCGCGTCCACCAAGGCGGGCGCCTGGCTCAAGCGCACCCAGCACGGCAACGGCTCGTTCACCGGCAACGGCACGCGCAACGCCAACACCACTGGCCTGGCCGCCCAGGCGCTGCGCGCCGTCGGGCGCGACAAGGCGGCGGACGAGGCCATGAGCTTCGTTCGTTCGCTGCAGCTGGGTTGCGGCACCAAGCCGGTCAACCGCGGCAAGGTGCGCTACGACAAGGCCAACAGCGGCGACGCCGTGCGCGCGACCGCCCAGGCGGTTCCCGCGCTGGCCGGCCAGACGCTCGCCGAGGTGTCGAAGAAGGGCGCGCGCCGGGCCCTGCCGACGCTGGCCTGCTGATCGAGCGAGGCTTGCCACGAGTGCCCGAACGACGAAGGACAGGTAGATCCGAGTGAGGTGCGCCTCGCCGACCACCGGCACGACCGCCGGCAAGGTCACGGGCACGGTGACGGGCAAGGTCACGGGCACTGCCATCGGCACGGCCTGGCTGGCCCTCGCGACGCTCGTCGTCGCGGGGGCCGTCGGCCTTCTCGGGGCGACGCGCGCCGCACCCGCCTCGGCGGCCGCCGACTGTGTCGCTGTCATCGTCGACGCCCGCCAGCTCGGCGGTTCGCTGCGCACGGGATGTGCGCAGGTCGACCCGTCCAACGGCTTCCAGGCACTGTCGAAGGCGGGCTTCGGGTTCACACCACGCCCGCGCGACGGTTTGGTCTGCCAGATCAACGGGGCTCCAGCGTGTGCGGACACCACCAGCTCGACCTACTGGTCGTACTGGTACCGCGCGCCCGGGTCGCGCACCTGGGTCTACGCCAACGAAGGCGCCGGCACCCACAACCCCAAGCCCGGATCCACCGAGGCCTGGGTCTGGCAGGACGGCGGCAAGACGGAGCCACCGGACGTCGCAGCATCGACGATCTGCCCGCAGCTCAAGGCCCAACCGAAGCCGAAGCCCGCTCCCCCCACCGCGTCGCCGAGGCCAACGCGCACCTCGAAGCCCGCAAAGAGCAAGACGACAGGTACGGCGGGTGGGGCGCGCCGTTCGGCCAGCGGCGCTGCACGCTCCCCATCGGCCACCGCTTCCGGTCCGACCGAAAGTGCTGCTGCGACAACCAGCAGTGCTGCGGCGGTCCCCACCTCCAGTCCGGCCGGCAGCTTCGAGCCGTCGGCTGCTCCCCCCACAGGCGTGAGCGCGCCGGTAACCCTGGACGCGAAGCCGACCGGTGGTTCGGACGGAGCACTCCCCGGCGGCGCCGGCGTCGCTCTCGGCGCGATCCTCGTTCTCGGCATCGGTGGCGCAGCGGCGCTGCGTGCCCGGCGGAACCGCGCGTCATGACCACACGGCCGTGGCAGCTGCCTCGTTCGCTTCACCCAGGGGCGTGGTGGCTCTGGGCGATCGGCCTGGCCACCGCCGCGTCCCGCACCACGAATCCCTTGCTGCTGCTGCTCATCCTCGCTGTGACCGGATACGTGGTGGTGAGCCGCCGAACTGATGCGCCGTGGGCACGCGCGTACGGGTTCTACCTGCGCATGGGCCTGGTCGTCATTGCCATTCGCGTCGTGTTCGCGACGCTCTTCGGCGCCCCGATGCCCGGCCAGGTGCTCGTCCAGCTGCCCGAGGTCCAGCTGCCGGAGTGGGCCGCCGGGGTCCGGCTCGGCGGAGACGTCACCGCTCCCGCGTTGGTCATGGCGGTCTATGCCGGGCTGCAGCTCGCCACGATGCTGACCTGCGTCGGCGCCGCCAACGCCCTGGCCAACCCGAAACGACTGCTGCAGTCTCTGCCGGGGGCGCTCTACGAGGTGGGTGTCGCCGTCGTCGTGGCGTTGAGCTTCTCCCCGCAGCTCGTCGAGGCCGTGACTCGGGTGCGCGCCGCCCGCCGACTGCGCGGCCGGCCGGACCGCGGGCTGAAGGGGCTGCGCGGTGTCGCCATGCCGGTGCTCGAGTCGGCCCTCGAGCGGTCGGTCGAGCTCGCCGCGGCGATGGACGCGCGCGGGTTCGGTCGCACCAGCGGGCAGCGGTCCACCCGCCGCTCCAGCGGCCTGCTGACCAGCGCGGGGCTGCTCGGCGTCTGTGTCGGCGTCTACGGCCTGCTCGACGCGAGCTCTCCCCCTCTGCTGGGCGCACCTCTTCTCGGTGTCGGCATCGTGCTCGCGGTCGCCGGTCTCGCGGTAGGCGGCCGACGTGCGACGCGGACCCGGTACCGACCCGACCCGTGGGTGGGCCCCGAATGGCTGGTGGCGGGTTGCGGTTTCGTCGCCGCCGCAACGGTCTTGACTGTCGCGAGCAGCGGTGGTGCCGACGCGTTGGTCCCGGCGGCGACCGGTGCTCCGCCGCTACCCGTCCTACCCGCTCTGGGCGTGCTCGTGGCGATCCTGCCCGCGTGGCTCGCGCCGACGACGACGCGGCGCGCGCCGGCCACGGCCTCGCCGGAGCAGGCGCCTGCCGCAACCCGGTTCGAGGAGGTCGCGTGAGCGACATCCCCGCGATCCGCTTCGAGGACGTGTCGGTGCGCTACCCGGGCAGCGACCACCCTGTGCTCTCGCACGTCCAGCTGGACGTGCCCGAAGGCGAGCTGTGCCTGGTCGTCGGGCGCACCGGCTCGGGGAAGTCGACGTTGCTCAAGGCGGTCAACGGGCTGGTGCCGCACTTCACCGGTGGCCTGCTGTCGGGCCGCGTCACCGTTGCCGGTCGCGACACCCGCAACCACCCACCGCGCGATCTGGCCGACGTCGTGGGCTACGTCGGGCAGGACCCGCTCGCGACCTTCGTCACCGATGTGGTCGAGGAAGAGCTCGCCTACGGCATGGAGTCCCAGGGCCTGGCCGGCGACGTGATGCGGCGTCGGGTCGAGGAGGTGCTCGACGTCCTCGGCATGGCCGCGGTGCGCAACCGCCCACTGGTCAGCCTCTCGGCCGGTCAGCAGCAGCGGGTGGCCATCGGTTCGGTGCTGGCCGCGCACCCGCGCATCCTGGTGCTCGACGAGCCCACGTCGGCTCTCGACCCGTCGGCAGCCGAGGAGGTGCTGGCGTTGCTGCAGCGGCTCGTGCACGACCTCGGCCTGACGGTGCTGATGGCCGAGCACCGGCTCGAGCGCGTCGTGCAGTACGCCGACCGTGTCGTGCTGCTCCCGGGCAACGGCCGGCCGCTGGTCGTCGGTGAGCCGAGGGTGGTGCTGGCAGATGCGCCGGTCGCTCCACCGGTGATCGAGCTGGGTCGGCTGGCGGGCTGGTCACCGCTGCCGCTGTCCGTTCGCGATGCCCGCCGCCAAGCCGGCGAGCTGCGTGAACAGGTCGCTCAGGCCCTCGGCCCGCAGCCGCCCGCGGCGGCACTACGGCCGGCGTACGACCCGTTGGTGGCCGTCCGAGGACTGGTGGTGCGGTACGGCGCCACGGTGGCACTGCGGGCAGTCGACCTCGCGGTTGGTCGTGGCGAGGTGGTCGCGCTGATGGGCCGCAACGGTGCAGGGAAGTCCACGCTGCTGGCGGCCCTCGTGGGCATGACGCGGCCCGCGGCAGGTTCGGTTGCTGTCGACGGCGCGGCGCCGCACGAGCTGAAGCCCCGTGACCTGGTGCGCCACGTCGGGCTGGTGCCGCAGGAGCCGGGCGATCTGCTCTACGCCGACACGGTCGGCGACGAGTGCCGGCAGGCCGATCACGACGCCGACGCGCCGGCCGGGACCGCGGGCGACTTGCTGGACCGGTTGGCGCCGGGCATCCACCCCGACATTCACCCGCGCGACCTGTCCGAGGGCCAGCGGCTCTCCCTCGCGCTGGCGGTGGTGCTCGCCGGACGACCGCCGCTGGTGCTGCTCGACGAGCCGACCCGCGGCCTGGACTACACCGGCAAGGCGGCGCTCGTGCGCACGCTGCGCGACCTGGCGGCTGCCGGTCACGCCGTCGTGCTTGCGACCCACGACGTCGAGCTTGCGGCGGCCCTGGCCGACCGCACTGTGGTGCTGGCGGGCGGTGAGGTGGTCAGTGACGGCCCGACGCGGGACGTCGTCATGTCGTCGCCTGCCTTCGCGCCGCAGGTGGCGAAGATCCTTGCGCCGGCGTCGGTCTTGACCGTCGACGAGGTCGCGCGGTTGTTGCAGGAGGCGGGGTGAGCAACGTCCCGAGCCACGAGTCCGGGCGCTGGCACGCGGTCCCGGTGCGCCCGCGCACGGCGGCGACGCTCGGCCTCGTCACCGTCCTCGGCATGCTGGCGTTCGGCTGGCCGCTGCTGGTCGACGCCGATGCCTCGCTCGCGAACCGCGCCGATGCCCCCTGGTTGTTCGTGTTGTTGCTGCCGCTGGTGCTCGCCGTCGTACTGGCCGAGATCGCGGACGGCGGCATGGATGCCAAGGCCGTTGCCGTGCTCGGTGTGCTCGCCTCGGTGGGCGCCGCGCTGCGACCGCTCGGTGGTGGCGCGGCCGGATTCGAGACGGTCTTCTTCCTCCTTGTGCTGTCCGGCCGGGTGCTCGGTCGAGGCTTTGGCTTCGTGCTGGGGTCGGTCACGTTGTTCGCGAGTGCGTTGCTGACCGCCGGTGTCGGGCCGTGGCTGCCGTTCCAGATGCTGGCTGCGGGATGGGTCGGCTTCTTCGCGGGCTGCCTGCCCCGCGCTCGCGGCTGGCGCGAGATCGCGTTGCTGTCGGCCTACGGCGGGGTGGCCGGGCTGGCCTACGGCATGTTGATGAATCTCTGGATGTGGCCCTTCGCCACCGGCCTGGACTCGCAGATCTCGTTCGAGGCGGGCGCACCGCTGACCGAGAACCTGGGGCGCTTCGCCGCCTACACCGTAGCCACCTCGCTGGGCTTCGACATCCCGCGCGCGATCACGAACGCGACGCTTGTGGCGTTGACCGGGCGGCCGGTGCTGCTGGCGCTGCGGCGGGTGGCGAGGCGGGCGGCCTTCGACGCCGAGCCCCGGTTCGAGCCCGGCAACCCCGTCTTGCACGCGCGTGAGACATCGGGCTGAGAACTCAAGTTTCCCTTGTGGATAAAGGGTTTCTGGGCCGGGTTGTGTCCGAGGTGGCGGCTAGCGTGGGGTCATGGAAGGCAAGCCCGACCCGTTCGACGACGGCGACCCGCGCATCGAGCGCGGGTACGACGACGCCGCGGCGGACGCCGAGTTGGCGGCGGCAGTCGCGGGGTTGCGGGAGGTGGCCCGCCGGGACGGTGCGGTGCAGGCGGACCGGTTGCGGATGGTGGCCCGGGTCGCGGCGTTGGCGGAGGCCGCGGCGCGGCGGCAGCTGGCGGCCGGTCCGCGGGTGTCCGGGCAGCCGGACGACCTGATCGTGATCGACACGGCGGTCACCGGGGAGGTGATGACCGCCCTCGGCATCGCCGAGCGGCCGGCCGGGGACCTGCTCGACCTGGCCCGACGGCTCACCGGCGCGCTGCCCGACGTGCTCGACGCGTTGGAGCACGGCCGGCTGGACCTGGGGCGGGTGCGGGTGCTGGCCGAGGCCACCGCGACCTGCCCCGACCGGGTGGCCCGGCAGGTGGCGGCCCGGCTGCTCGCCGGGCTGGGCAGCGACGGGC
>JAVEDJ010000118.1 GCA_030841025.1 Actinomycetota bacterium | reverse complement strand
GACACGCCCGGCGTGTCGCACCCGAAGGTCGCTGGCCAGGTCTAGAGCTCGGACTCCATCAGGTCGTCGGCGGCGGGGACGACCGGCTGCCGACGACCTGCCGGCACGGCTGCAGCCAGCGCCGACTCGACCAGGTCGAGCGCCTGCTCCGTCGTACGTGCCCACAGCACGGCCTCGCGCGCCGGCGGGCGGACGAACCCCGCCACCACGAGGGCGTCCACCTGTGCCCGCAAGGGTGCGAACACGTCTTCAGGGTCGAGGACCACGATGGGCTTCGCGTGCATGCCCAGGGTGTGCGACACCCAGATCTCCAGCAGCTCCTCGAGGGTGCCCAGACCGCCGGGCAGGCACAGGAACGCATCACACCGACGGTCCATCTCGCCCTTGCGCTCCCGCATGTCCGCCGTCACCACGAGCTCGTCGGCGTCGGAGTCGGCAACCTCGAGGTCGACCAGCGCCTCGGGGATGACACCGGTCGTGTGGCCGCCACCGGCACGCACCGCCCGGGCGACGGCCCCCATGCACGACACCCGGCCGCCGCCGCTGACCAGGGAGTGCCCGCGGCGCGCAAGCTCGGCGCCGACGTCGGTGGCCAGCTCGACGTGCGACCGGGAGATGCGCTCGCTGGACGAGCAGAACACGCAGATCCTTGCCACCGAGCGCTCAGCCACCGGGTCGCGCGTCGTTGGCCGTTCCGCTGCGGTCGGCCCGGATGCGGTCGGCCGCTCCCTGCGCGGCGGCCTCGCGCTCGACCTGCTCCCGGTCGGACTCACCCTCGTCGTCGGAGCCGACGACGATCCGCACCGCCTCGGCAGGGTCGTCGGTGATCTGGAACAGGTCGAGGTCCCGCTCGGCGATATTGCCCTCGGACAGCATCGTGGAGCGCAGCCAGTCGACCAGCCCCACCCAGTAGGCCGAGCCCAGCAGGACGACGGGGAAGGACGTGACCTTGCGTGTCTGCACCAGCACCAGAGCCTCGAACAGCTCGTCGAGCGTGCCGAAACCGCCGGGCAGTACGACGAAACCCTGGGCGTACTTGACGAACATCGTCTTGCGCGCGAAGAAGTAGCGGAAGTTGACGCCGACGTCGACCCACTCGTTCATGCCCTGCTCGAAGGGCAGCTCGATGCCGAGGCCGACCGACACACCGCCGGCCTCGCACGCGCCACGGTTGGCCGCTTCCATGACGCCCGGACCACCGCCGGTGATCACCGCATAGCCGGCCTCGGCGAAGCGCCGGCCGACCTCAACACCGAGCGCGTACGACGCCGAGTCGCGCGGCGCGCGCGCGGAGCCGAACACGCTCACCGCCCGGCCGAGCTCGGCCAGCGCACCGAATCCCTCGACGAACTCGGCCTGGATCCGCAGCACGCGCCAGGTGTCCGAGTGCAGCCAGTCGGTGGGCCCCCGGTCGTCGAGCAGGCGCTGGTCGGTCGTGCTGGTCTCGACGGCCCGGCGGCGCAACGTGACCGGACCCTTGTGCTGCTCCACCAGCGGCGGCTCGTCGAACAGCTCCTCCGCCGGTCGCGCAGGGCGGCGGTCGGCCGCTCGGGCAGGACGCGGAGCGGCGGCTCCGGCGTCGTCGGCACCGGGCTCGTCGGGAGTGGGGGTGGTGTCGGCGGCCATGGCGAAAAGGCTAGCGCCCGGATTGCGACGGTCCCGCCCGCCGTCGTACCGCAGGGAAGGCTTGCCGAGCCGGCCCGCTGTGCTAGCGTATTGTTGAGACTTCAACTTCCTGGAGCAGCCATGGGTGTCTACCGCCTCAACCACGCCGTGCTCTACGTGCGCGACGTGGCCCGCAGCGTCGAGTTCTACGGCGCGACCCTCGGGTTCCGGCCGATCGCGGGCATGGAAGCCCTCAAGGGCGCCGCGTTCCTCAAGGCGCCGGAGTCCACCAACGACCACGACCTCGGCCTGTTCGAGATCGGCAGCGCAGCGGCGGACTCGCCGGCCGGACGCGGCAGTGTCGGGCTCTACCACCTGGCGTGGGAGGTCGACACGCTCGCCGAGCTGGAACGGATCGGTCAGGCGCTGGCCGAACGGGGAGCTCTCGTCGGCGCGACCGACCATGCGACCACCAAGGCGCTCTACGGCAAGGACCCGGACGGGCTGGAGTTCGAGGTCTGCTGGCTGGTGCCGGCCGCCCTGCTCACGCCGGACATCGTCGAGGGTCGTTCGCGGCTGGCGCCGCTCGACCTGGCCAAGGAGAAGGAGAGCTTCGGCGCCGACACCCGCGGTGGCGTCGGCATCTCCGTCCCCGCCTGACCCTTGTTCAGTTGACCACGTTTGGCAGGTGAACCGTCGCGTCAGCAGGCGCGCACGCCTGTTGACGCGACGCCCCGCATGCCAAACGTGGTCAATTGCGCGTCACCGTCGGCCGGTCAGCCAGCTGCGCATCCGTTCCTCGACCTCGACGATCTGGGCGATGTCGACGTACTCCTCGCGAGTGTGCGCGACGTTCGGGTCACCCGGCCCGTAGTTCACCGCCGGCACCCCCAGAGCCGAGAACCGCGACACGTCGGTCCAGCCGAACTTCGGCTGGGGCGGCTTGCCGATCGTCGCGACGAACGCTGCCGCCGCCGGCTGCGACAGACCCGGCAGCGCCCCCGGCGCCGAGTCCGACACCACGACCTCGAAGCCATCGAAGACACGGCGTACGACGTCCTGCGCCTCCGCCTCGGACTTGTCCGGCGCGAACCGGTAGTTGACGGTCACGACGCACTCGTCAGGGATCACGTTGCCGGCGACCCCACCGCGGATCCCCACCGCGTTGAGCCCCTCGCGGTAGGTCAGGCCGTCGATCGATACCTCAGCCGGTTCATAGCTCGCCAGCCGGGACAGCACCGGCGCCGCGGCATGGATCGCGTTCGACCCCATCCATGACCGCGCCGAGTGGGACCGGTGACCGGACAGTCGTACGTCGGCGCGCAGCGTCCCCTGGCAGCCACCCTCGACTGTCGCGTTGGACGGCTCCATCAGCACTGCGAAGTCACCGGTGATCCAGTCGGGGTGCTCGCGGGCGATGTGGCCGAGACCGTTGCGCGCCGCCTCCACCTCCTCGCAGTCGTAGAAGACCCAGGTGACGTCGCGGCTGGGTTCCGGCACCGACACGGCGAGGCGCAGCGCCACGGCGACACCACTTTTCATGTCCGTCGTGCCGCAGCCGTGGACACGTCCGCCCTCGACCCGGCACGGGAGGTTGTCCGCGACCGGGACGGTGTCGATGTGGCCCGCGACGACAACCCGCTCGGCACGACCCAGTGACGTCCGGGCGACGATGTTGTTGCCGTCGCGCAACACCTCGAGGTGCGGGGCGTCGGCCAGCGCAGCCTCGATCGCGCCAGCGATGCGAGCCTCGTCGCCACTCACCGACTCGATGTCACACAGGGCCACCGTGAGAGCCGGGCCGTCCAGGGACAGGTCGAGAGAGCTCATGGCGCCTGACCCTATGGTGTTCGGCTACGGCGCGAACACGCAGAACTCGTTGCCCTCCGGATCGGACAGCACATGCCAGCGCACGTCCTCGTCCGGGAGACGTAGCACTGTCGCGCCACGCGACACGAGACCATCGACGTCGCTGCTCACGAGATCCCAGTGCACACGGTTCTTGACGGTCTTGGGCTCGGGCACCGGCACGAACTTCCAGACGTCGAAGGGCAGGCCGGGTACGCCGGCGAGCCACCGCGGCGTTGCGTCGGGCCCCGGAACCGTCTCGGCGTGCAGCACCTCCGCCCACCAGCCGGCGAGCGCGACCGCGTCGGTGCTGTCGACGACCAGACCGCTCGGCTCCCCCTGGGCCGCGTCGAAAACGCACAGCTCCGCGCCGTCCGGGTCCGCGAGCACGGTCCACTTCTCGTCGCGCTCGACGACCTCCTGCAGGACCCGGCCGCCGTCGGCGATCAGTGGGTCGCTCGAGCGGGTCACGAGGTCCAGGTGCACCCGGTTCTTGACCGTCTTG
>JAVEDJ010000007.1 GCA_030841025.1 Actinomycetota bacterium | reverse complement strand
CGACCCCCGACAGGTATCCGACAAAGAAGGAACACTCGAACCCTGGGAGCTGATCATGACGCGGACCCGCCTTTTCCCCACCGCCGTGCTCGCCACCGCGCTTCTCTCGGTTGCCGCCTGCGGAGGCGACTCGGACACCGGCACCGAGTCGACGCCGAAGGCATCGTCGGCCAGCTCCCCGGCCTCGTCGTCGGCCTCCGGCTCCGCCGCGGGTGCGGCCGAGATCAAGGTCGCGTCGACCAGCAAGGGGTCGGTGCTCACCGACGATCAGGGCCGGGTGCTGTACATGTTCACCCCGGACAAGCAGGGCGACAGCGTCTGCTACGACGAGTGCGCGACTGCCTGGCCGCCCACGCTGACCACCGGGGACCCCAAGGCCCGCGACGGCGCGGACGCCTCGCTGCTCGGGACGACGACCCGCAAGGACGGGTCGACGCAGGTCACCTACAACAAGTACCCGCTGTACACCTTCGCCTTCGACGCGAAGCCCGGTGACGTCAACGGCCAAGCCGTCAAAAGCATCTGGTGGGTGCTCAACGCGGCGGGTGAGCCTCAGGAGGACCCGGCCAAGGTTGCCGTGGGCGACACGTCCCTCGGCAAGGTCCTGACCGACGTCCGCGGCGAGACGGTCTACATGTTCACCTCCGACAAGAACGGCACGAGCGTGTGCACCGGCGACTGCCTCAAGTCGTGGCCACCCTTGCTGACGACCGGAGACCCGACCGCCGGCACCGGGGCGCAGGCCAGCCTCCTGGGCACCACGAAGCGCGACGACGGCTCGACGCAGGTCACCTACAACAAGCTGCCGCTCTACTTCTTCGCAGCGGACCAAGGGCCCGGGGACGTCAAGGGCCAGGCGGTCAAGAACGTCTGGTACGTCGTCAACGGCGTGGGTGCGCCCGTCAAGAAGGCGCAGTAGCGGTACGGCTGACGCCGCTTCGTGGTTGGTGTCCGATTCCGGCTGATTCCTAGTCACCGAGGCCGCCGTCCGTCGCGTGCCTCCGCCAGAGCGGCGGTGAGACCCTTGCGCTCGGCTTGTCGCCCGACCAGCACCGGACGGGACACCCGTAGTGGCACCCGATGATCGTGACACGAGCAGGTCTCACGTGCCCGTCGGTGATCCAGCGCCCTGAGCGCGCTCGAGCGTGCGCCCGGCCTGCCCGGGCCACCCTTCCCCGGACTTGGCCGGTGGTGCCAGGGGCCCTGGAGCGCAACACTGACCGGTGACGGACGACGCAGTACCGAGGTCCATTGATGCGGTGCTCCCGTCCTCGACGAGAAGTGGGGCCGCCTCATGACCGACACCCTGGACCGGACCGACGCACGTGCGGCCGTCACCGCATGGCTGTCCAGCTTCGAAGACGCCCTTGCGGCCGGCGATGTGGACGGCGCGACGGGCATGTTCCTTGAGGACAGCTACTGGCGGGATCTGACCGCGTTCACCTGGAACATCGTCACGGTCGAGGGTCCCGCCGGTGTGCGCGACCTACTCGCTCACACGCTGGACGGAGTCCGCCCAAGTGGCTTCCGGGTGGAGGACGGCCTCGGCGAGCCGACCGAGGGTGATGGCGTCGTCGACAGCTGGATCGCCTTCGAGACGTCCGTGGGCCGTTGCGTCGGGCATGTCCGGTTGAAGCACGGCAAGGCCTGGACGCTGCTCACCTCCATGCATGAGCTCATCGGACACGAGGAGCCGATGAGCGAGCGCCGCGCCAAAGGGGCCGAGCACGGGGCGGACCCGGACCGGAAGACCTGGCTCGAGCAGCGCCAGGCCGAGGCGGAGCAGCTGGGCCACACGACGCAGCCCTACGCAGTCATCATCGGCGGCGGTCAGGGCGGGATTGCTCTCGGCGCCCGACTCCGACAGCTCGGTGTCCCGACGATCATCGTTGAACGCCGCGCACGTCCCGGTGACTCCTGGCGCAGCCGCTACAAGTCACTCTGCCTGCACGATCCGGTCTGGTACGACCACATGCCCTACATCGACTTCCCGAAGAACTGGCCGGTGTTCTCGCCGAAGGACAAGATCGGTGACTGGCTGGAGATGTACGCCAAAGTCATGGAGCTCAACTACTGGACGTCGACCGAGTGCACGAGCGCGACGTACGACGAAGCGGCGAAGGAGTGGCGCGTCGTCGTCCAGCGTGACGGCAGTGAGATCACTCTGCGCCCGAAGCAGCTCGTCCTTGCCACGGGCATGTCCGGTAAAGCCAACATCCCGACGTTCGAGGGCATGGACGAGTTCACCGGGGACCAGCACCACTCTTCGCAGCACCCCGGCCCGGATGCCTACCGCGGCAAGCGCGCCGTGGTCATCGGCTCGAACAACTCCGCGCACGACATCTGCGCAGCACTCTGGGAGGGCGGCGCCGACGTCACAATGGTGCAGCGCTCGTCCACGCACATCGTGAAGTCCGACTCGCTCATGGAGGTCGCGCTCGGCGGCCTGTACTCGGAGGAGGCTGTGGCGGCGGGGATGACGACGCTGAAGGCCGACCTCACCTTTGCGTCGCTTCCCTACCGGATCTTGCATGAGTTCCAGATCCCGGTGTACGACGAGATCCGCAAGCGCGACGCGGACTTCTACGCGCGGCTCGAGCAGGCCGGTTTCCTGTTGGACTACGGCGAGGACGACTCGGGACTGTTCATGAAGTACCTGCGCCGGGGATCTGGCTATTACATCGACGTCGGCGCGTCCGAGCTAGTGGCCAACGGCGACATCAAACTTCGGTCCGGCGTGGACGTCGTGCGGTTGACCAAGGACGCCGTGGTTCTCTCGGACGGGACGGAGCTGCCCGCGGACCTCGTCGTCTACGCGACCGGCTACGGCTCGATGAACGGCTGGGCAGCCGACCTCATCTCGCAAGCCGTCGCCGACAGGGTCGGGAAGGTGTGGGGCCTGGGCTCGAACACGAGCAAGGACCCCGGTCCCTGGGAGGGTGAGCAGCGCAACATGTGGAAGCCCACGCAGCAGGAAGCGCTCTGGTTCCACGGCGGCAACCTGCACCAGTCGCGGCACTACTCGCTCTACCTGGCTCTGCAGCTGAAGGCTCGACAGGTGGGCATCCCGACGCCGGTCTATGGACTGCAGGAGGTTCATCACCTCAGCTGAGCCGTTCGACCGTCGTGGGTCTCGTTCAACCAATTTCACCGCCTAGACGTTCTCGAAGTCCGGTTGCTCGGGCTGCGGGTCTGCCAACAGCCTCGACGAACGCCTCGGCCGACCCGATCACGCGCACGTGCGTTGTCGCCCGCGTCACGGCCGTGTACAGCGTCTCTCGCGTGCCAAGGGGCGACCCGGCGGCCGGCAGCAGGACGGTGATCCGGG
>JAVEDJ010000413.1 GCA_030841025.1 Actinomycetota bacterium | reverse complement strand
AAAGACTCCGTGCGCAAGCTGGCGCTGCTGCGTCCGGACACCATTCTCGTCGGGCACGGTGCACCGGTCGAGAAGGATGCAGCGGAGTTGCTCCAACGCCTTGCAGGGTCCCTGTGAGGATGGCGCCGGCGGGAGGCGGCACGACACCTACCCAGGGTCAGCGGTCATTTCAGCGATGCTCCAACCTGAGTGGCCAGCGTCACCGCCACCAGCCGCTGCGCTCTCGAGGGATGCGCGATGGGAGATGCACGGAGCAGGAAGCGGCCCTGCAGGCGCCCGCCGCTCTCGGCGAGGAGCTCGATGTCTACATCGACGGGCAGCCCTAGCCGATCGACGTCCCACTCCGCATGCTGCCACTCGACCTGGCCGTCGTCGCGCAACCGGGCGGGGTGACCAAGTCCAGCGACGCCGTACTGAAAGCGACACTCGCGCAGGTCGAGCACCTTGATGAGCTGGCGTGAGACGTCATCGACCAAGTCTGCGGATGATCCGCCGCTGGCAACTATTTCGGCCGCGTCTCGGATGCCGGCGAGGTAACCCGCATCTCGGTTGGCGAGCCCGTGCTGACGACGCCCCCAGACGGCCAGTTCCGTCACGCCGACTCCCACGGCCAGCAACAGGGCCGTCGTCTCGAGGTCCGACCGGTTCGAGATGGCGAACCGCTCATAGGGTTTGGTCAGGAACAGGTCGAACCAAAGCGATGCCGAGACAGCGGCCAACACGCCAGCCGGGCGGGAGCCGCTGGCGGCCACCGCAACGATCACCAGCACCAGGACCAGTGCGACGTTCGTGTTGGCGACGCTGTCGCGCACCGGCACCAGCGCCACAGACACGAGGAACGGACCGATCACTGCGACGAGCGCGGCGGCGCGATCTCGGCTTACCAAAGCGCGCATCTTCATCACACCCTTGTGCGGCAGATCTGCCTGCTTGCAGGTGGAGCCGCCCGTAGTTCTTCGGTGTCACTGAGGTTCCTGTGCTGGCTCCCGCTCGTGCAGCTGAAACCGGTAGCCCATGCCAGGCTCGGTGAGCAGGTGGCGGGGTCGCGCGGGGTCGGCCTCGAGCTTGCGACGCAGCTGTGCCATGTAGACCCGCAGGTTCCCGCTGGCCGTTTCATATCCCGGTCCCCACACCTCCGTGAGCAGGTGCCGATGACTGAGCAGCTTCCCCGGGTGCCGCAACAGCACTTCCACCAGGTCCCACTCGGTCGGCGTGAGCCGAACGTCCACAGAATGGTCACCGTCGCGAACGGTGACTCGGTGCGCGGCCAGGTCCACCGTGGTGTGCCCAAAGGTGACGCAGGGGTCGGAGTCTGCTGGAGATGCGCGGCGTGAGACGGCTCGTAGCCGGGCGAGCAGCTCATCGACGCCGAACGGCTTGGTGACGTAGTCGTCGGCCCCGGCGTCGAGCGCGTCGACCTTGTCCGCGCTGTCGGTACGCCCCGAGAGAACCACGATGGGCGCAGTGCTCCAGCCGCGCAGGCCGCGGATCACCTCGACGCCGTCGATGTCGGGCAGCCCGAGGTCGAGGATGACCAGGTCGGGCGGGTGTGAAGCAGCTGTCGCCAGCGCATCCTTGCCCGTCGCCGCGGTGAACACCTGGTAGTTGCGGGCACGCAGGTTGATGGCCAGAGCCCGCAAGATCTGCGGCTCGTCATCGACGACCAGCACGCGGTTCATCGTGACTCTCCGAGCGTGGCGGCCTCGTTGTCTTGATCGGAGTGGTTCTTCCGGTCCGTTCCTTCGCGCTCTCTGCGACCCGGCTCCTGCGCGGCGGCCGTCCCGTCCCCGTGTGCCGCCGTCAGTGACACCACCATGGTCAGCCCGCCACCGGGGGTTTCCTCCGGGCTCAGCGTCCCGCCCATGGCTTCGGTGAGACCGCGGGACAGGGCGAGCCCGAGGCCCACCCCGGTGGTGTTGTCGGTGTCGCCAAGTCGCTGGAACGGAGCGAAGACCTGCTCGAGCTCTGGCGACGGGATGCCCTGGCCACGGTCGATGACGCGCAGCTCCACGCGGCCGCCAAGGCTGCTGCCGGTCACCACGGGCGGCTTCCCGGGCGGGCTGTAGCGGGCGGCGTTGCCGACGAGGTTGGCGATGACTCGTTCGAGCAGGCCTGGGTCGGCAAGCACTTCGGGCAGGTCGTCGGGCACGTCGACCACGGCACTGCGCCCCGCTGCACCGAGGTCGTCCAGAGCCAGGGGGACAACTTCGTCGAGTGCCACCGAGCGGCTGACCACCGACAGGGCACCTGCTTGTAGTCGGCTCATGTCCAGCAAGTTGTCCACCAGGCGGGCGAGCCGGTCCAGGGACTCGTCGGCGGTGAGCAGGAGCTCGTCGTGGTCCTGGGGAGTCCATTCGATTTCGGTGCTGCGCAAGCTGGTCACGGCGGCCTTCGCCGACGCCAGGGGGGTGCGTAGGTCGTGTCCCACGGCGGCCAGCAATGCGGTGCGCATGCGGTCGCCCTCCGCGATGGGGACCGCGGCGGCGGCCACCTCGGCGAGGCGATGCCGCTCCAGGATCGCAGCCGCCTGCGCGGCGAAGGCCCCGATGATCCTCTGGTCCTCGGCGTGCAGTGACCGGCCGCGCAGCGCGAGCAACAGGGTGTCCCCGGCCGGCACCTCGGTGTCGGCATCGGCCGGGCGCTCACAGGGATCTGCGCCGGCGCTGGCAACCGGCGTCCATTCGTCGGCCGGTCCGCGTGCCGTGGCACCACGGCCGGTGGGTCCGTGCGGAGTCCGTTCCAGCAGCGTGACGGAGGTCAGACCGAATGCTTCCCGCACGCGTTCGAGCAGCGCCGGCAAGGCCGTCTCGCCGCGTAGGATGCTGCCGGCCAGTGTGGCCAATGTCTCCGACTCTGCCGTCGCACGGGCGGCCTGCCGGGTCCGCCTGGCCGCCAGGTCCACGACCGAGCTGACGAGTGCAGCCACCAGGACGAACACGACCAAGGCCAGGGCGTTGTTCGTCTCCCTGATGGTCAACGTGTGCAGAGGCGGCACGAAGTAGTAGTTCAGCAGCAGCGATCCGGCCACGGCAGCGAGCATCGCCGGCAGGACGCCGCCGACGAGAGCGACCACGACCACCAACAGCAGGAACAGCAACACGTCGCTGATCAGGTTGAGGTCCTCCCGCTGGGTCGCCAACAGCAGCGAGAGCAACGGCGGCAGGAGTACGGCGAGAGCAACACCCTCCAGCCGGCGATGGATGGTCAAGCTGCCCTTCAGCTGGGGCAGCCCGCGACCCCTGCCGATCTGAGCATGAGTGACCAGGTGCACGTCGATGTCGCCGGAGTCGCGGATGGTGGTCGCCCCGATACCCGGGCCCGTCAGCAGCGCCGCGAGGCGTGAACGTCGGCTGCCGCCGAGCACCAGCTGCGTGGCGTTCTCCGCACGGGCGAACTCCAGGAGAGCGTCCGGCACGTCGTCCCCGACGACCTGGTGGTATGTGCCGCCGAGCGTCTCGACCAGCTGCCGCTGGGCGGCCAGTGATGCTGGGCTGGCCCCGGTCAGGCCGTCGGATCGGGTGACGTGCACAGCGAGCAGGTCGCCGCCGGACGAACGGGCGGCGATACGGGCTGCCCGCCGAATCAGCGTCTCGCCCTCGGGCCCGCCGGTGACGGCCACCACGACACGTTCGCGGGTCTCCCAGGTGCCCTCGATGTCGTGCGCCGTGCGATAGCCCTGTAGCGCCTCGTCCACCTTGTCCGCGGTCCACAACAAGGCCAGCTCTCGCAGCGCGGTCAGGTTCCCGACCCGGAAGTAGTTGCCGAGGGCCGCGTCGACCTTCTCCGCGGCGTAGACGTTGCCGTGCGCCATGCGGCGTCGGAGTGCCTCGGGTGCCATGTCCACAAGCTCGACCTGGTCGGCCGCTCGGACCACCGCGTCGGGCACCCGCTCGCGCTGCGGGACGCCGGTGATCTTCTCGACGACGTCGTTGAGCGACTCGAGGTGTTGGATGTTGACGGTCGAAATGACGTCGATGCCGGCGTCAAGGAGCTCCTCGATGTCCTGCCAGCGCTTCTCGTTCCGTGAGCCGGGCACGTTCGTGTGTGCGAGCTCGTCGACAAGCGCGACCTGCGGCCGGCGGGCCAGGAGCGCATCGACGTCCATCTCCGTGAAGACCGCCTCCCGGTAGGCGATCTCGCGCCGCGGCACGACCGGCAGTCCGTCGAGCAGCTTCGCCGTGTGCTGCCTGCCGTGCGTCTCGACGAGGCCGACGACGACATCTGTGCCACGCCCAGCTCGACGGTGCCCTTCGCACAGCATGCTGTAGGTCTTGCCGACGCCTGGTGCCCCGCCGAGGTAGACCCGCAGCCTGCCCCTGCTCATGTTCACCTCCTCCTCTCGCTCTCCCTGGTGCCCATGGAGGACATCTCAGCCGCCGAGCTCGTCAAGCGCGAGGTTGAGCTCGAGGACGTTGACCCGTGATTCGCCGAGGAAGCCGAGCGAGCGGCCCTGGATCTGTTGGTTGACCAGCGTCCGCACCCTCGCCTGGCTCAGGTGGCGTTCACGGGCAATGCGCGGTACCTGCACGCGAGCGTAGGCCGGGCTGATGTGCGGGTCGAGGCCCGACCCACTGGCGAGCAGGGCGTCCGGCGGGACGCTCGATGGGGCGACGCCGTCGAGCTTGGCGGCGGTGGCCCGGCGCTGCCTGGTCGCGTCGATGAGGGCCTTGTTCTCCGGGCCGAGGTTGGACGCGGAGGTGGACAGCGGGTCGTAGCCGGTTCCGGCCGCAGAGGGTCGGCTCTGGAAGTACATCGGGTCGGGCTCGACAACGGGATTGCCGTCGGAGTCCGTCTTGGGCTTGCCGTTCACCAGCACCGGACGGGTGAACGCCTGCCCGATCAGATCAGAGCCGACGGTCTTGTCGCCGCGGCGCAGGAAGGATCCGTCGGCGTTGCCAGGGAAGGCTGCTTGCGCGATTCCGGTCATGGCCAACGGGTAGGCCAGGCCCAAGATCGCGGTCAATGCGAGCAAGGTCCGCAGCGCGGCCAGGTACTGCTGAACCGCGGGGGAGGTTCGTGTGTCCATGGCTGCTTCGCTGCCTCTTCTGTCTAGCCGATGCCGGGGATCTGGGATATCGCCAGGTCGATGATCTTGATGCCGAGGAACGGGGCGACGATGCCGCCGAGGCCGTAGATGGCGAGGTTGCGCCGCAGCATGGAGGCGGCCGCGGACGGCCTGTATCGCACGCCGCGCAGCGCGAGCGGGATGAGCGCGACGATGATCAGGGCGTTGAAGATGACGGCGGAGAGGATGGCCGACTGCGGGGTATCCAGCCGCATGATGTTGAGCGTGTCCAGCCCGGAGAAGACACCGGCGAACATGGCCGGGATGATCGCGAAGTACTTCGCGATGTCATTGGCGATCGAGAACGTCGTGAGCGAGCCGCGGGTGATGAGCAGCTGCTTGCCGATCTCGACGATCTCGATCAGCTTGGTCGGGTCGGAGTCGAGGTCGACCATGTTGCCGGCCTCCTTGGCGGCCGACGTACCGGTGTTCATCGCGACGCCGACGTCCGCCTGGGCCAGGGCCGGGGCGTCGTTGGTCCCGTCGCCGGTCATCGCGACAAGCTTGCCGTCGCCCTGCTCGCGCTTGATCAGCGCCATCTTGTCTTCGGGCGTCGCCTGCGCGAGGAAATCATCGACGCCGGCTTCCGCGGCGATGGCCGCCGCCGTGAGCGGGTTGTC
>JAVEDJ010000427.1 GCA_030841025.1 Actinomycetota bacterium | reverse complement strand
GTGTTTCGGCACCACGTTGTCCCGGCGTATGTCCTTGGCTCGCTGCTCGCGCTACCAGTCTCCTTCACCCTGAATCGGATGTGGGTGTTTGGATCACGGGCCGACTTGCTGCCTGAGCTGCGGCGCTTTTGTGTCGTGTACGCGGTCTTCATCGCAGCAGGTCTGTGCATCCTGCTGGTTCTGCTGCGCATCGTGCCTGCGCCCGTAGTCGTCACACAGGCGATCGCTACGGTTACATTGGTCGTTTCGTCATTCTTGGCGCACTCGCTATGGACCTTTGCGCATCGAGGTCGTCGCGCCGGCTCACCGCGCGACTGAGGCAGACTCGGGCTTCCAACATTCCGGGAGGGCTCGATGGCGTATGGCGACTTTCTGAACACGCGGCCTTTGCCGGAGCGCGTCGCGGAGTCACTGCTCGAGTCACGACGTTTCGGCCTGACAATGGGCCGCCTGACCCTGGCGCTAGGCGATGCGGTGAACCCGGATGACGTCAAAGAGCTGATCTTGGCGAGCGGTCTTGACCTAACGATCTTGCGCTACCCGTCCGAACACATACGGGTAGCGGCCGGGCTGCTTGACGACCGGCTCATTGGGTGGCACGCGGACACCCTCCTCTACTTCGAGAGAGCCTGGGACCCGACCTCTTTGCGGCCTGCCAACGCCGGCAACGTCCGCTTGGTTCCCCTGCGTGCCGAGCACGCGGGCTTACTGGCCACCACAGTCCGGGACGTCTTTTCCCGATACGGCAATCACTACGCGGCGAACCCCTACCTGAATCAAGAGGCAGCGCTCGACGGGTATGTCGAATGGGCAACCCGGGCACTTGGCTCGTCCAGCAACTCGGCCCTGATGCTCGAGTCGGTGCCGGATGGCACGCCGCTGGCTGTCTGCACGCTCAATCTCGAGTCGGACATCGCCGAGATTGAGCTGGCAGGCGTGGTCTCGGGGGCTCGCGGGCAGGGCATCTATCGCACGCTGCTTGATCACGTGGAGCACTGGCTGCAGGCGCGGGGCAAATCCGGCGTGGTGATCTCAACACAACCAGGTACGCGTACCGCGATCCGGGCGTGGACCGAGCGCGGCTACAAATACGCCCTGGGAGTCAACACCATGCATCTGATGCCGTCGGAGTCGTTCCGCCGCCTTGCTGCGCGTAACTGAGCCCTCAAGCGGGGGACTGGACCATGATGGGCGTGGACGTGACCCGCAGGCGGTTGCCGGTGACACTGCTCCGGCTGCCGTCGAGGCGGCTCAGCGTGCGGGCGCCTGCGGGCAGACCGACGGTGGTTGTGCGCCTGGGGTTCCAGAAGACGCGGCGCACCGAGCCCGCGGACGTGAGGGTGCACAGGTAGGTGCCGCCCTTCAGTCGCTCGCAGCTGTGCATCCGCTGCCCGCTCATCCAGCCCCGCACGACCCTCAGCGCGACACCGCCTGGACCTACGGCGCCGCTGGAGTAGGTCATCCGGGTGTTGGTGATGGTGCCGGAGTCCCAGGCATACCAGTAGACGCGCTGGATCCGGCTGGCGGCGTTGAGCAGGTAGGTGCGGGCGACGTACGCGCGCTGGATCCCGCTCGATTTCGCCCGCACGGGTCGCCCGGTGAGCCCGTAGTTGATCTCCGTGTTCCAGATCGGTTTGCTCACCCCGTGCCGAGCGAGAATGCGACGGTCTGCAGCGAGAACCTGCATCGAGCTCTCCGGCGTGCCGCTCGGTGTCGGGTAGAGCTGGAGCGAGACGACATCGACGAGGCCGCCGACCGGCCGACCGTCTGGGCGCTGCGCGTAGAAGCTTGCGAGCGCGCGTTGCTGGGCCGCCGACCGCGTCACAAAAGCGGGCGCCACCAGCCGCGCGCCCGGACGGACGGCGCGCATGACGTCGTACGTCGCCTTGGTCAGTCGCGCCATCTCCGCCTGGCTCCCGCTCCAGAAGCCCGAGACGTTCGCCTCGTTCCACACCTGGTAGGACACGTTGCGGCTGCCATAGCGCAGCACCACCCTGCGCACGTACCTCTGCCAAGCGCCGATCTTGGGCGGAGAGGACGCCCCGGGTCCGTAGAAGCTCGGCGCGTGCGGCTTCTTCGCGTGGAAGCTGGGTGTCATCCCGAGCACGATGAGCGGCTCCGCACCATGTGACCGCGCCGTGGCCACCGCGCGGTCCAGTCGACCGAAGGCGAAGGAGCCGCGGGAGGTCTCGATCTCCCGCCAGGTCACTCCGGCGTCCCACAGGCGGACGGCACCGATGGGCGCGCTCGGCCAGGACAGCGGAGTGTGATCGTGCATCCCGAAGAAGCTGCTGCGCACGGGCGTCCCGGAACCGACTACGGGATAGGACACTCGCTTGACGGGCTTGCCCGGCAAGGCGCCCGTGGCTGCGGTCGCGCCGGCCGATGAGCCCGATGCTGACGTTTCTGCCGGCAGGGAGCCCGAAGCGGTCGATCCGGTGGCCGACGTCGGAGGCACCGCCGACGTGGATGCCGTGCCCGTCGAGGGCACGGGCGTTGCCGCTGAAGATGAAGATGTCGTGGCGGTGGATGCCGTGGAAGGGGGCGTCGCGGTGCCCGCCTGGGAACTGACGCGGTTGGACTCACCACCACAGCCAGCGACCAAGGCCGCGGCCATGATGGCGGCGGCGATCCCCGTCGTACGTCGCATCGTTTCCCCTCGCGAGAGTTCTCTCTCGTTCCCCTCGAGTCAAGCACAGCAAACCGAACGCCACCGGCTCGCGGGCAGACCCCGTGAACTACGCCGGTGCTCCTAGGTTGCGGAGCTCACCATCACGGGGATCCGCCCGACAGTGAGCGGTGAGCCAGCGGTCACGGGCTGCTTGGCCTTGTCGATCTCCTGCGCCGTGGTGGCGCCGTCCGGCACGGTGACGGATGTCTTGCCCTGGGGGTTCCAGAACACCGTGCTGGTGCCCTTGGGCCCTTCGAGGGTGCAGGCGTATGTGCCGTTGGCGTCCGTCTTGCACGAGGTCACCTTGGCGCCGAGCATCCATTTCCGCATCCGGACGAAGGCATCGCCGGCGGGAGTCCTGGTGGCGAGGTCCGGTTGCACCAGCAGGGTGTTGACGATCTGCTGCTGGTCCCAGCCGTACCAGTACACGCGGCTGATGCCGTTCGCCGCGTTGAGCAGGTAGGTCGCGACCACGTTCATGATCTGTTCAGCCTTCGGTGCCGGGTCGACCGGCTTCCCGGTCAGCCCGTAGTTGATCTCGGTGTTCCAGATGGGCTTGTCGACGCCGACGCCGTGACTCGTGAGCGCCTTGCGCATCTGACTGAGCAGCTCCATGGATGACGCAGGGGTGCCGTCGGGCAGCGGGTAGAGCTGCAGCGACACCACGTCGACATAGTTGGCGATGGGCTGCCCGTCCACCGTGATCGCATAGAAGTCGTTGAGCCACTTCTGCTGCGTGGCCAGCCGTGTGACGAGCGCCGGAGAGACCAGGGTGGGCCGTGGCTTGATGTTTGCCAGGACGTCATAGGCCGCTTTGGTCAGCGTCGCCATCTCCTGCGGGCCGGCGCTCCAGAAGCCCGAGACGTTGGCCTCGTTCCAGACCTGGAGGATGACCGGCCGGCCTGCGTAGCGCTTGGCCACCTTCCGCACGTAGGTCTTCCACGCCTTCAGCTTCGGCGCAGAGGACGCTCCGGCACCGTAGAAGGCCGTGGCGTTCGGATTCTTGGCATGGAAGGCCGGGGTCTGCCCGAGCACCAGCAGGACATCGGAGTCGTGGCTCTCCGCCGTGTCGACCATGGCGTCCAGCCGGGAGAAGTTGAAGACTCCCGGTGAGGGCTCGAGGTCTCGCCAGGTCACCCCGGCATCCCAGGCGCGCAGCGACCCCACCGGTGCATCGGGCCACCCGGCCGCGGTGTCGCCGACCGGGTCGTGGTCGTGCACGCCGAAGAAGGTGGGCTCGATCGCCTCGTTGACGTTCGACGGTGAGGGGCTGGCGGACGGCTTGGGCGATGCCTTCCCGGAGTCTGATCCGTTGTCGGAGGTCGCGGAGCAACCCGCGACGGAGACGGCCAGGACGACTGCGAGCAGCTGCAGCAGGTATCGATGCATGGGCCAACACCGTATGTGGTCACCTGCCCGTCCGTCGCATCGACCGCGTGGCGACCCCGCCCGGCCAGCGGCGACATATTTGGTTTCGCGCTGCTCGCCGACGACTCCGCCCGTCGGGGTTTCGTCTGCGCGGGTCGAGGCACGTGGTGGGCGTGCGAGTGGCAGACTGACTACCTGTGACCGCATTGCCGGCACGAGACCTGGCGCAGATCCACGTGGTCGCGCACAGGGGTTCATCCGACGACGCACCCGAGCACACCCTCAGTGCGTACCGTCGCGCCATCGTCGACGGCGCCGACGCGCTCGAGTGTGACGTGCGCCTCACCCGGGACGGCCATCTGGTCTGCGTGCACGACCGGCGCATCGACCGCACCTCGAACGGACGCGGCATCGTCTCGACGCTCGAGCTGGCCGACCTCACCGAGCTCGACTGGGGCTCGTGGCGCGACAACTGGGAGGACTACGAAGACCCGGAGATGCCCGACCGCGACCGCTCACAGCTCCTGACCCTGCGCAGCCTGCTGCAGGCCGTGGCCGACTCCGGCCGGCACGTCGAGGTCGCGATCGAGACCAAGCACCCCACTCGCTACGCCGGCTTGGTGGAGCGGCGGCTGATCGCGCTGCTCGACGAGTTCGGCTGGGGTGGTACGACGGCGCGGGAGGACTCTCCGGTGCGCATCATGAGCTTCTCGCAGATCTCGCTGCGCCGCATCCGGCAGCTCGCACCGGGACTGCCCACGGTGTTCCTGATGGACCGGGTGCCGCTGCGCTTCCGCGATGGCTCGCTGCCGACAGGCGTGCGCATCGCGGGTCCCAGCATCGACATCGTGCGGGCCCACCCGGGGTACGTCGACCGTGCGCACCGCAGCGGCGCGGCCGTGCACGTCTGGACCGTGGACCACGTGGCCGACATCGAGCTGTGCGCATCGCTCGGCGTCGACGCAATCATCACAAACCGTCCGAAGCGGGTCCTCGAGCACCTCGGTCGAACGGGCGCGAGCCCTCCTGCGCCGGCAGGCGGCAGCTGACGACGATTGGGGCCACGGACAACGCCTCGGTTAGTCTTGCGGCGCCCTGCAGCCGGACGGGGCGCCATGCCAGCACCCGGCTCGCCCGCGTTCAGGGAGAGGGACCATGACCTCCTCGGCGGACAGCGTCCTGCG
>JAVEDJ010000420.1 GCA_030841025.1 Actinomycetota bacterium | reverse complement strand
GGTCGGGGGAGCGGGTGGCCCCGCCGGAGTGGTGCTCGGCCTGCTCGTCGTCGCGCTCGCGGGTCTCGGCGTGGCTCGCCGTCGCCGGCTGGCGGCACCGTCTCGCTGACCCACCAAGAGCGACCTTCGGGTGCGACACGCCCGGCGTGTCGCACCCGAAGGTCGCTCTTGGTGGGCTGGGTCAGCGGGACGGTGCCGCCAGCCGGCGACGGCGAGCCACGCCGAGGCCCGCGAGACCGACGACGAGCACGCCGAGCACTACTCCGGCGGGGCTCCCCGCTCCCCCGACCGAGCCGAGCAGCTGCGTGGAGGAGGTCGCACCCGGCAGGTCGACGGTGTAGACGTCCAGGCCGCGCACCGCGTCGACCGTGTAGACGATGTTGGTCTTGTCGGTGGACGAGGCGACCCCGCTCTTGCTGCGCTGGGGCACCCAGTAGGCGTCCCAGACCTCGCCCAGGCCGCTCGCCGCATAGCCGTACTGCCGCAGGTTGGTGGCGTCACGCACGTCGATGATGCGCAGCCCGCCCTCGTAGTAGCCCTGCGCGACCAGGCCCGCCGGGTGGTAGTCGAACCAGTGCGCCGAGCAGAAGGCCATGTGCGGTGTCGCTACGCCCTCGCCGATACCCACCGGGTTGATGCGGTCGAGCGGCCGGATCGTGCCGTTGCCCCGGAGGGTGTCGACGTACCAGCTCTGGAAGCTGCCCGCGGTCGCGCAGTCGGTGTTCTCGTAGTCCTCCTCGGTGACAAGCAGGACGTTGCCCTTGGCGACGCTCGGCGCGGCGCCGGCCCGGAAGCGGTTGGCGTTGGGTCGCGCGGCGTTGTGGTGGATGAAGTCGTTCCACGGGCTCTGGGTGCCTTGCGCGTTGGTGGTGTTGACCAGCGTCGGGCGCGTCGGGTCGGACACGTCGAACAGTGCGCTGCCACCGGAACCGGTGTGGACGCCGTAACCGGCGTTGTCGAAGTTCCACTTGTGGCCGGCGCCGCTCGCGAAGGCGGCGTTGGGGCCACCGGCGGGCGAGTCGAAGACGCCCAGCTCACGTGGCTGGTCGAGGTTGGTCAGGTCGACGACGGAGAACTTGCCCTTACGACCCGCGGTGTAGGCGTACCGGCAGTCGGTCTCGTCGATGCAGGAGACGGTGTGCGTGTTCGTCGTCGTGGCTACCCGCGAGCGGATGTAGGGGTGCGTCGGATCGGTCACGTCGACGACCATGACCTCGTTGGTCGTGCCGATGTGGTCGATCACGGTCGGGCTGTACTCCACCTGGTCGGCACCGACCAGGACGAACCGGTTGACGACTCCCGCGACCCTCTTCTCGCCGTAGTTCATGGCCTCGTTCTCGAACACGAGGTTCGGCAGGATGCCCGTCGGCTTCGGCTGCAGCGGGTCCGAGACGTCGTAGACGGTGATGCTGTCGGTGCTCGAGACGTAGAAGTACGGCGCGGACTTGGCGAAGACGCCCGAGATCGCTGCCGTGTCGGGGACGTTGGTCACCAGCCGAACATTGGGACTGGTCACGACCGGCACGCTGACGCCGGCGGTGTACTGCTGGCGCTTCTTGGCGGTCTCGGGGCTGCCAGGGTGCGCGGACGCGCTCGGCGCGAGCCCCGCCCCGACGAGCAGCGCGGCCGTGGCGGCGACGAGAACACGGAACAGCCTGGCGCTGGCGCCAGCGACGCGATGGGGCAGGGGCACGTGGAACCTCCGGGGTCGGCGCATGTCGCACGGGTCAACGCGTGGGTGCGACGTAGGTCACGTTTTGCCCCACCGGCGGCCCGGGAAAACTGGGCACCGGCCGACCCGGACAGGCCGGAAACCAGACGCCGGGCACCGGGACATGCGGACGGGACGCCGCTCCGGCGTCCCGTCAGGGTGTGCTGCGATGTGCTGGCGCGCCGCCCTCAGGCGAGCGCGGGCTCCTTCGCGGCCTCGAGCGAGATCAGGTGTGCATCCGAGATGCTCTCGGCCAGCGAGTCGTTCTCAGCCCGCAGCGCCGTGACCTCTGACTCGAGGTCGCGTACGCGTTGCTGAAGACGTCGCATTTCGAAGACCAAGCGGGGGTCGAGGCCACCTACGTGACCGACGAGGGCCTTCGCCATGGGCGATCCTCCGTGTTGAGTTCCAGCCCGGGGTACGGGTGAGGATTGCAGGACGCCGCCAGAATTGGGGTCCACGGGGGATGTACCGCGGGCGGCGTGACTTCCAGGGTCGCACCCGGGACGCCCTCGGTCAATAGGTCACAGCGATGTAACAGACGTGTTGCGCCGATCAGGTGATCCGCTCAACGTCGCAGGTCAGCGGCCTGCGGCGACCGACGGCGTCCCGGTCGCACGCGGGCTCAGCGGCACACGCAGACCAGCTCCGCTCCGGCGGGCAGCGCCGGCGCCGCCAGGAGCGGGGCCTCGCGCGGGTCGTCCGGCCCCCAGGCCGCGAGGCGCACCTCCTGTCGTTGCTCGGGAGTGACTCCACGCCCGGCGACGGCGAAAACGACGGACCCGTCCGGGCCGCCGATCGGCGGCACCGCGGGCACGACACCGAGGCTGCCGGGCACCAGCAGCGCCCGCCGCCCTCCCGCGACCAGCCGGGCCAGCGCCAGGCTGGCGGGGTCGCCCGCTCGAGCGACGCCCACGACCGGGTCGCCGCGATCGCCGACCGCGAAGCCGGCGCCGAACAGCCAGCCCGGAGGCGGGTCGACGGTGCGGCTGAACGTCCGGTCCTCGGTCACCGAGACGACGGTCAGCCGGCACGCCTCACCCCGGCAGGTGCCCGCCTCCGGGAGCGTGACGATCCGGCCGTCGGTCGTGCCGAGGACGGTGCCCGTGACGCCGAACCGGAGCAGCCGCGGCGCGGCCTGGGAGCGGACGCTGTCCCGGTCCCAGGCCAGCGCCAGCTCCGCGTGACCCCCGGCGACACCGCGGGTGAGCAGCAGCGCGGACCGGCCGGCACCGACCGTCACCACGTCGGTCGCGCGCCAGCCCCCTCCGTCGGCGGCCGCCGGGAACGGCTCGTCGTCGACCAGGTCGCCGGTCCGTCCGTCCACCTCGATCACCCGTACGTCGGTGCGCCCGATCACCGACTGCACGACGTAGAGGCCGTTGGGGGTGCGGGACGGCGCGATGACGCGTTCCGCCCGGCCGATCGACCGGATGGCCCGGCCGCTGGTCGCGGACGCGCGGAACAGCACGGTCTGGTTCACCGCGACGAGGGGGCCCGAGCCGTCCGGCCCGGCGGCATGCACGAGGGGCGTCCGCCGAGGCAACCCCTCCGGGAGGGTCGCCAACCGGTGCCGGCCGGCGCCGTCGTACCGCTCGAGGTGGTCGCCGGCGCGGACGACCACTCCGGTCGTGGGCGCGCCGCTCGTCCCGGCGGGTGGTGCGGTCGGCGAGCCCGGGGCCGCGCCGGGTGGCCGCGCGGACAGCAGGTCCGTGCGGGTCAAGACCAACAGCGCCAGCGCCACCGCGACGGCGACTGCCGCCCCGCGCAGCCAGCGAGGCGGTCCTGGGCGCTCGGGCTCGCCCTGCTCCACGACGTCGTCCATCGCAGCGAGTATCGCGCCACCGAGGCCCGTCCGAGCCGGGTCGCGGGGTTCAGCCGTGCAGGCGGCGGGGCCGCGGCTGGCAGCGCGGGCACCGGTAGGACGAGCGGTTCATGAACGGCTCGCGCACGACGAGGGTCCCGCAGCGACGGCACGGCAGGCCCGCGCGTCCATAGGCGTCCAGCGACCGGTCGAAGTAGCCGCTCTCGCCGTTGACGTTGACGTAGAGCGAGTCGAAGGACGTGCCGCCCTGCTCCAGCGCGTCCGACATCACCGACCGGGCCGCGGCGAGCAGCGGCCGGACCTGCGCGCGCGTGATCGTCTCGGTCGGCCGCGCGTAGTGCAGGCGGGCCCGCCACAACGCCTCATCCGCGTAGATGTTGCCCACCCCGCTGATCAGGCTCTGGTCCAGGAGCGCGCGTTTGAGCCCGGTCCGTTTCCGGCGCAGGGCGGCAGCGAACGCCTCGTCGTCGAAGTCCGGGTCGAGCGGGTCGCGCGCGATGTGGGCCACGGGCAGGGGTACGCCGTCGCCGGGCGTCACGTCGGCGAGGGCCAGGCCCCCGAAGGTGCGCTGGTCGACGAAGCGCAGCTCGTGCACGTCATCGGTGAAGCGCAACCGCACCCGCAGGTGTGTCTCATCGGGCGCGTCGGGGGGCCGGACCAGCAGCTGGCCGCTCATGCCCAGATGGGCCAGCAGGGCTTCGTCGCCGTCGAGCGGCAGCCAGAGGTACTTGCCGCGACGACGGGGGGTGCCGATGGTGCGCCCGGTCAGCCGGGCGGCGAAGTCCTCCGGCCCCGGCACGTGTCGTCGTACGGCGCGGGGGTGGCTGACGGTCACGTCCGCGACCTTGCGGCCGGTCACCCACCGCTCCAGCCCGCGACGCACGACCTCGACCTCGGGCAGCTCCGGCATGTCTAGTGGCTGGGCCCCGTCGCACCGTGGGTGGTGTCGCCGGCGTTCGGGCTGGCAGTGCCGACCGCATCGGTGCCCGCGCCGGTCCCGTTCGCGCCGGTCCCGTTCGCGCCGGTCCCGTTCGCGGCGGTCCCGTTCGAGCCGGGCCCCTCGCCGAGCTGCGTCCGCAGGCTGCGCCATGCGGACGCGGCGGCCTCCTGCTCGGCCTCCTTCTTGCTGCGCCCGCTGCCGCTGCCGTAGGGCTCGCCGCCCACCTGCACGACGGCCTGGAAGAGCTTCTGATGGTCCGGACCGGACTCGCTCACGAGGTACTCCGGCACTCCGAGCCCGCCGTTGGCGGTCAGCTCCTGCAGGCTGGTCTTCCAGTCGAGGCCGGCGCCCAACGTGGCAGCCTGCTCGATCAGCGGGTCGAAGAGGCGGTGCACGAGGGCGCCGGCCACCTCCAGACCGCGGTCGAGGTACACGGCCCCAAGCAGTGCCTCGAGCGTGTCGGCCAGGATCGACGACTTGTCGCGGCCGCCCGTGCTCTCCTCGCCGCGGCCGAGCCGGACGTGGGAGCCGATGTCGAGGTCGCGCCCCACGTCGGCCAGGGCGCGCATGTTGACCACGGCCGCCCGCAGCTTGGCCAGCTGGCCCTCGGGCAGCTCGGGATGGTTGCGGAACAACGTGTCGGTCACCACGAGACCGAGCACGGAGTCACCGAGGAACTCCAGCCGCTCGTTGGTCGGCAGGCCACCGTTCTCGTAGGCGTAGGAGCGGTGCGTCAGCGCCCGCTGCAGCCGCCCCGGCTCGATCTCGACACCAAGCCGGTCGCGCAGCCAGGCGCTCGAGTCACTGGAGCGGGTCACGGCACCAACACGTGTTGCCATCGCCGAGGTCGGCTCGCCATCAACAGCCGGGTCAGACGTCGAGGATCGAGCGGCCGTTGTAGGTGCCGCAGTTGGGGCAGGCGACGTGCGACAGCTTCTGCTCGCGGCACCGCTCGCACGCCACCAGAGGAGCGGCGGTGGTCTTCCACTGCGCCCGCCGCGACCGGGTGTTGCTGCGCGACATCTTTCGCTTGGGGACGGCCACGACTAGGTCTCCTCGGTTTTCGTGTCCAACAGGTGGTGCAGAGCCGCCCACCGGGGGTCGGCACTTTCGTGTTCATGCTCCGGGTCGTCCGCGAGCTGTGCCCCGCACTCAGGGCACAGTCCCGGACAGTCGTCCCGGCACAACGGTTGCAGGGGCAGAGCCAGTACCACTGCGTCGCGCAGCGCGGGCTCGAGGTCGATCAGGTCGCGCTCGAGCACCGGCAACACGGTTTCGTCATCATCGTCATCACGCTCATGGCCCGGGTAGGCGTAGAGCTCCTGCAGCGTCACCTCGAACGATCTCGCGATCGGGTCCAGGCAGCGCACGCACTCCCCCGTGACCTCGGCGCGGGCCGTGGCCGAGACGAGCACGCCCTCCATCACCGACTCAAGCCGGAGATCGAGGTCGACCGGCGACCCCGGGGGGACGCCGAGCACATCGACTCCGAGATCATCGGGCGCCGGAACGGACCGGGAGAGCGTTCGCATCGACCCGGGCCGGCGACCGAGCTCGTGCGTGTTCAGCACGAGCGGGGACCGTGGGTCGAGGCGGGCGGTGGTTCTCCTGCTCTCGTCAGTCATGGTGTTCTCGGGCACGGTGATCTCTTGGCTTCTGACGAAACCGCTGATCAGGCTACCTGACGTCGACGGTGCGCCCAAACCGCGGCCAGCCACGGGATAAGAGCTGGCGGGAGCGGGCGCCGGACATGATCTCCCCGGCCCGTCTCAGCGCGGGAGCACCTCGTCGTCGAGCGGGTGCCCGAAGTCCTCGCTGGGCGAGTGCCCGAACTCGTGACCGGTGCCGACCAGCCCGTCGTCCGGGTTGCGACCGCGCAGCTTCTCGCGGCCGCGCCGCACGGCCGCCATCGTCTTGTCGAGGGCGACCTCGAAGTTGGCCAGCTTGGTGTCGACGTAGTCGTCGACCTCAGCGCGCATGGTCTCGGCCTCCTGCCGCGCCGCCTCACGGATCTCTTCGGCGTGCAGCTCGGCAGCGGCCACGACCTCGGTCTCGGAGGTCAGCCGCCGCCGCTCGACCTCGGCATCGGCGATGACCTGCAGGGCCTCCCGCCGGCCCTCGTCGACGACCGCCTCGCGGTCGGACAGCAACAGCTGGGCGTGCCGGAACTCCTCCGGCAACAGCTCACGCATCTCTTCGAGCAGGCCGAGTACCTCTGCCCGGTTGACGATGCAGGACGCCGACATCGGCATGGAGCGAGCGTTCTCGACCAGGGCAGTGAGCTCGTCGAGCTTGTCGTGCACGTCCACCGGCGCGATCCCTCTACTGGGTCTTCTTGTTATCGGTGTCGAGCCGCGAGGTCAGGCGGCGGAGCACTGGCTCGGGCACGAGCCCGGAGACGTCCCCACCCCACGTCGCGACTTCCTTGACGAGACTAGACGAGAGGAACGACGCGGCCGGGCTCGTCGGCACGAAGACGGTGTCCACGCCGCTCAGGCGGTGGTTCATCTGCGCCATCTGCAGCTCGTAGTCGAAGTCGGTGACCGCGCGCAGGCCCTTCACGATGGCCCGGATGTCGTGCTCACGGCAGTAGTCCACGAGCAGCCCGTGGAACGCGTCCACCTTGACGTTGGGCAGGCCGACGGTGCTCTCGCGCAGCATCTCCTGACGCTCCTCGACGCTGAACATGCCCGCCTTGCTCTTGTTCACCGTCACGAGGACCGCTACCTCGTCGAACAGCTTCGAGGCGCGCTCGATGACGTCGAGATGCCCGTTGGTGACCGGGTCGAAGGACCCGGGACACACACAGCGACGCACGCTCTCACTCCTCATGGCCCGACCCGCCGTGACTGTTGATCTCGGTCTGCTGCTGCTGTCCGCTGCTGGTCTCTGGTGCGGCGGCGCGACCGTACCAAAGTGCCCCCTCGCCGTAGCGCCGCGACCGGTCGGCGTCGATGCCGACCGGCCAGCGCCACTCCTCCCCGCGGGCGGAGCGCTCGACCACGACGAGCGTTCCCGGTCGCAGCCAGCCGCCGTCGAGCAGGTGGGTGAGCACGGACCGGAGGCGGTCGTCGGCGAGGTCGTACGGCGGGTCCGCGAACACGAGGTCGTACGCCGCCGCCGGTGCTGCCCCGGCAACCACCCGCTCCGTCCGGTCGGTGCGCACGACCGCACCGGTGACGGACGTGGACTCGGCGTTGTCGCGGATCGTGCGGGCGGCCCGGGCGTCCGCCTCGATGAGCAGTGCATGGTCGGCGCCCCGGCTGAGGGCCTCGAGCCCCACGGCACCCGAGCCGGCGTACAGGTCGAGAACCCGGGCGCCCGCGAGCGAGACCAGGATGGATTCCACGGTCGAGAAAAGCGCCTCGCGCGCCCGGTCGGACGTGGGGCGGGTCCCGTTGCCCGGGGGCACGGCCAGTCGCCTGCCGCGCGCCGTCCCGGCGACGATGCGCGTCACGCGGCGCCCTCGAGGAGTCGTGACCGCATCGAGTCGAGCGTCCGGCCGCTGCCGATGAAAACCGTCGCGCCGCACCTGAACGGATACACGGTCCTGACCGTAACCCTCGTGCGGCTGAGCTCGGACTCCCGCCAGTGCTCGACGGGGACTTGCACTGACGGGAGCCGAGCCAGTCTCCTGGGCAACGTGGCAGCGCCCAGGAGGCTGACCAACAGACCCGGACAGCCAGCCAGTCTCCGGAGGGGAGAAAGACTCTGGCGATCCATCGGCCGGTCCTCCGGGGGGAAGAGAGACTCCGATGGAGGTCCGAGTCGCTTCACTGTGAGCGCTGAACAACCGCTTGGCAACACCAAATGCCGCGCGCCGATGGGCAGAAGCCACGCACCCGACCTGCACCGACCAGGCCAAATGCGGCCAGAGCGGTCAGGCCTTCTCCAGGTAGTCGGCGCGGTCGTCGGCAAGCAGCGCGACCACCCGGGCCCGCAGCGCCGGGTACCTCTCGAGCATCGGGTCGTCGGCGACCAGGTTGGCGGCGTCCTCCCGCGCCTGCTCGATGACGTGCTCGTGCTTGATGACCTCGAGCAGCTGCAGGCTGGAGCGGCGGCCCGACTGCGACGCACCCAGGACATCGCCTTCACGCCGGCTCTGCAGGTCCAGCCGGGAGAGCTCGAAGCCGTCGACCGTGGCCGCCACTGCGTCCAGGCGCTCCCGCGACGGCGAGCCCTCCTCCGCATCGGTGACCAGCAGACACAGCCCCGGTGCCGACCCACGGCCGATGCGACCACGCAGCTGGTGCAGCTGGGACACTCCGAACCGCTCGGCATCCATGACGACCATCACCGTCGCGTTGGGCACGTCGACGCCCACCTCGATGACGGTCGTCGCCACGAGGACGTCGGCCTCACCGTTGACGAACCGGCGCATCACCTCGTCCTTCTCGTCGCTCGGCAGCCGGCCGTGCAGCACCTCGACCCGGAGGTCGGCGAGCGGCCCTTCGCGCAGCAACGCGGCCACCTCCAGGACGGCCAGCGGCTGCCGGCGCATGCTCGCGCCCGGCGCGTCGTCATCAAGCAGGTCGAGGGCGACGTCCTCGCCTATCGACTCCTCGGTGCCTTCGTCGTCACCGATGCGCGGCGTCACGACGAAGGCCTGGCGACCGGCCGCCACCTCTTCGCGGATGCGTTGCCAGGCCCGGTCCAGGAAGTGCGGCTTGTCCCCCGCGGGGACAACGTGCGAGGTGATCGGCGCCCGGCCCAACGGCAGCTCGCTGAGCGTCGACACGTCGAGGTCGCCGAAGACGGTCATAGCCACCGTCCGCGGTATGGGTGTCGCGGTCATCACGAGCAGGTGCGGTGGCGTGCGGGCCTTGGCCCGCAGTGCGTCGCGCTGCTCGACGCCGAACCGGTGCTGCTCGTCGACGACAACCAGACCGAGGTCGTGGAAGTCCACCTTGTCCTGGATGAGCGCATGGGTCCCGATGACGATGCCGGCGTCCCCCGACACGATGTCCAGCAGCTGCTGTCGCCGTACGGCGGTGGGCTGCGAGCCCGTCAGCAGGGCCACCCGCGTCCCGTGCTCGGCACCGCCCAGGAGTCCCCGCTCGGCCAGGTCGCCGAGCATGCCGGTGATGGACCGGTGGTGCTGCTGGGCCAGCACCTCGGTCGGTGCAAGCAGTGCGGCCTGGCCACCGGCGTCGACGACGGCAAGCATCGCCCGCAGGGCCACGACCGTCTTTCCGGAGCCGACCTCACCCTGCAGCAGCCGGTGCATCGGATGGTCCTTCGCGAGGTCCGCGGCGATCTCGTCGGACACCTGCCGCTGGCCCTCGGTCAGCTCGAACGGCAGCCGTCGGTCGAACTCCGCCAGCAACCCGCCGGTGCCCGCGCGTCGCGGGATCGCAGGGAGTCCCTCGGTGACGGCACGCCGCTGGGCGAGGATCACCTGCAGCGCGAAGGCCTCGTCGTAGCGCAGCCGCTTCCTCGCCCGCCCGGGGTCACCGTCGGCCACCGGCTCATGGATCAGCCGGAAGGCCTGGCTCAACGGCACGAGGTCGCGTCGCAGGCGCGCCCAGTCGGGCAGCGGGTCGGGCAGCTCACCGAGCACGTTCAGGACGGCGCCGACCGCTTTCTGGATCTTCCAGGTCTCGAGCTTGGCGGCGGCCGGGTAGATCGGGATGATCTCGCCGGCGTACGACATGGCCTCCATGTCGGGCTCGACGTCGTGGCCGTCGTCCAGCAGGACATAGTCCGGGTGCACGAGCTGCCGGGTTCCCTGGTAGGTGTCGACCGTGCCGGAGAAAAGGCCCACGCGGCCCTGGAGCTTGTCGGCCAGCCACTGTTGGTTCCGCTTGCCGAAGAAGGTGACGCGCAGCACGCCGGTGCCGTCGGTGACGGTCACCTCGAGCAGGTTGCCCCTGCGGTTCTTGAACGAGCGGGCGGCGGCACGCTGTACCCGCGCAAGCACTGTCACCTCCTCGCCCTCACGGAGGCTCGCCAGGTCGGTGAGCTCACCCCGGCTGGCGTAGCGACGCGGGTAGTGGCGCAGCAGGTCCTCGGCGGTGCGCAGCCCGAGCTTGGCGTCGAAGGCCTTCGCGGTCTTGTCGCCCACGAGGTCGCGCAGCGGCGTGTTCAGGTCGACCAGCACGCTCACTCCACTCCGAGCAGCAGCGGGTAGCCCCGCTGTCCCCCGTCGTACACGACCGTGTCGACCTCGGGCCGGACGCGGCGCACGTGCCGCACCACTGCCTCGGCCAACGCGGCGTCGCCACCCTCACCGGTGACTACCGTGACCAGCTCACCGCCGGAACCGAGCATCCCGTCGACCACAGTGCTCGCCACCTCGCCGAGGTCGCTGCCGATAATCGTGAAGTCGCCATCGATGATGCCGAGGACGTCACCCACCTGACAGACGCCGGCCATCGTCACGGCGTCCCGGGACGCGACGGTCACGCCGCCGTGGCGGCAGTGACCGGCCGCGGCCGTCATCGCGACGACATCGTCCTCGAAGCGACGCTCGGCATCGTGGACCGCCAGCGCCGCGAGCGCCTGCACGCTCGCTCGGGTCGGGATGACGGCGACGCGCAGGCCCTCGTCGCGGGCCTTCGCCGCGGCCGCCGCAGCGACCGCGAGGCTGTCGGCGTCGTTGGGCAGCACGATGACGTCGCGTCGACGCGCGGCGCGCACGCCGGCGAGGATCTCGCCGGCGGAGGCACGTCGCCCCGGCCCGCCGCGGACCACGGTCGCACCCGCGACCTCGAACAGCGCCGCCAGACCCTCACCCGCCACCACCGACACCACTCCCCGGCCCTCCGCCGGCAGCGCGGCCGCGCCGGCGAGAGCGGCGTCGCGGAAGTTCGTGACCTTGATCCGGTACGGCCGGCCCGCCTCGACACCGGCCTCGATGGCGGCACCCACATCGTCGACGTGCACGTGGACGTTCCAGACGGGCTCGCCGCCGACCACGACCAAGGAGTCCCCGAGGTCGCCGAGCCGCGCGCGCAGCGCGGGGATGGACGACTCGGGCGCCTCGAGGAGGTACATAACCTCGTTGGCCGGACCCTCGCGTGCGGCTCCGTCACGCTGCAGCAACGGCGACGTCTGGCCGGGCGGCTCCGCAACGGGCAGCGGTGAGCGGGGCGCCTGCCCGCCGGGCTGCGCTGCGTCCGGCTGCACCGGGCTCGACAGGTCGCCGGTCGCGACGGCGACGAACGCGTCGAGCAGGACGCACACGCCACGGCCACCGGCGTCCACGACCCCGGCCAGGCGCAGCACCTCGAGCTGGTCCGGAGTGCCCGCCAGGGCGAGCCGGGCGGCGTCTGCAGCAGCCCTGGCCACCGCGCCGAGCGGGTCCGCCGCTGCCGGGTCGACCG
>JAVEDJ010000340.1 GCA_030841025.1 Actinomycetota bacterium | reverse complement strand
CAGCGAGGCCGCATCAGCTCCGGTCGCTGTGCCCAGGTCCTGGTGCAAGGTCACGAGCGAAAGGAGGCTCGCGACACCCGTGAAGAGCATGGCGGCTTCAAGGGTGCGAGCGGCGACAAAGCCAAGCGCCATGCCTTCGTTCTGTCGCTTGACCACCGGATACAGCGTGATGGCGGTGCCGATGCCGGCGAGGGCGACGACCACCTCGAGGAAGCAGCCCCAGAGGGCTCCGGTGTCGGCGCCGGAGCTGATGATGAAGTCCTTGCTCTTCACCGGGCCGTAGAGGGCCAGTGTGGGGATCGAGACCATGGTCATCAGGTAGAAGACACCCGCAACGAGCGCGGTCTTCCTCGATGGGTCCATCGGGACTTGTTTGGCTTCGGTGGTTCGGGCGGTGGTGGTCATGTCGTTCTCCTGATCCGAAATGGTGAGTAGCTATCAAGGTGCGATGGCGGGCGCGTCAGGTTGGTCAGGGTCGACCTGGGTGACCGAAACCAGTGGCAGGCCAACGTCGCGGACTTTCTGGAGCAAACCGTGCAGTGCGGCCTGGTCGGCTACCGGGCCGTGGATGAGGGTGGTGCCGTCGCTCTCGTTGGTGAGGCTGAGCCCGTCAAACCAGGCGGCCCATCGGGAGTCGAGGTGCCCCTTGAGCCGGATTTCGTAGCGCCCGGACTCGTGAGGGTGGCCGCTCGATGGGTCGCTCATGGCGCTCCTTCCGGTGTTGCCTGGCTGGATGGAACTCAGACCGCATTGCGGACATTCGGTTGATGTCACGAAGCTAGAAGCAGATGTGATGAGCAGGGATCATCACCTGTGCTGATTGAGGTGATGATTCGTCGAGCCTTCGCTCGCGTTCACCCGACGTGCGGGTCGCGAACGAGACGCGCAAGGGTCAGCGGTCGCGGGTTCGCGAGAGCAGGTTGAGCTCCTCGGCCCGGCGGACCGCTGCCCGGCGGTTGTTGACACCAAGCTTGGCGTAGATGTTCTGGGTGTGAGTTCGTACGGTGCTCAGCGACACGTTGAGCTCGCGAGCGATGTCTGGGCCGTCCAGGTCGGTTCCCAGCAGCCGAAGAACGACGAGCTCGCGTTCGCTCAGTGGCTCGATCAGGCCCTGACTGGCGGGCGCGTTGCCCTCGGTCTTGGTAACGGCCGCGAGGAGCCGACGGACATAGCTCGGGGCGATCCCCTCCTGTTCGCCGTGTGCTTCCCGTGCGGCCGCTGTCAGCAAGGCGGCCATGGGTGGGCCCTCATCAACGAAGACTCGAATGTAGCCCTCCGGCTCAGCCAGCGTCACCGCGCGTTTCAGTGGGGCAAGCGCTGCAGAGAGGTCGCCTTCCGTCTGGTGGGCAAGCGCCTGCAGTACCAGAATCTCGATGACGCTCCCCGTCCGCTCCCCGTCTTCAGCCGCTCGCAGCAGGCGCTCCAAGAGTCGGGTTGCGTCGGGTTTGGAGCCCTCTGAATGCTCCTCGGTGTGTCGCGCCAGGAGTACCCGGGACAACGTGATGTGCTCGAACTCGCGCAGGTAGCTGAGGTCGTCCGTGGTGGAGAGGCCTCGCTCACGCACCCAGCTGTGCGCTTCACCCAACCGCCCCTGTGCGACGCACACCCGTGCCCTCATCGCCGGGACCGGTCGCACATTGGGGAAGAAGTCACTGACATACAGGCGCTCCGCCTCGTTGAGCAGGTCGAGTGCGCCATCCAGATCTCCTTGCGCCTCTCGTACCCGGGCCTTCGCGACCCGCCAGCGGTACCGGTTCTGCGGCAAGCCGGTGTGCTCGCCCAGCTCCTGGCTGCGCAGCAAGTCCGCCGTGGCGGCAGGCAGGTCGTCGCGCTCGCGGTGGAGCTGGCTCATCCCTACGTACATGTCCGCCGTTCCCCGCAGGACCGATCCGCCCTGCTCAGGTGCACGTCGCAATGCCCGTTGGTAGGTGCGCATCGCCTCGCCGAGACGACCTTGCGCTACCCGAATATCCGCAAGGGCAATCGCGCACCCGAGGGCGTCGGAGTCGTACCCGACCAGCTGCAGCCCCGCCATGCATTCGGCATACGCCCGGTGAGCATCCGCCAGGTCCCCGCTCGCCCAGGACGCGAGCCCCAAGAACCCCGCTGCCGATGCCCGCACGAGGTGTTCCTCGTGAGGGGAAAGTTCGAGCGCCCGCCGGGCGTGCCTCACAGTGTCGAGCACCTCGCCCCGAGCCTGGGCCAGGGCGGCACGGTACACCTCGATCACCCCGGGGAGGCGGCGAAACTCCTCAGCCTCGACGACGACCATCCCCGCCGATGACATGTGGCCGTCTGGGATCCCTTGCCCTGTCGCTGTGCTCAGCTGCTGCTCGGCGTCCCGCAGTCGGTCCTCAACGCCCTCGGTCTCGCCGTCAACCAGCAACGCCCCGGCATACCCAACGCTGAGCACTGGCCTGACGCGGACCAGCTCGTCGGGAAGCGCCTCGATCCAGCCACGCACCGCGCGCTGCTGCCTGCTCCTACGCATCGCCGGAATCGCTCGCTCGAGCAGGTCCGCCGCTCGAGCGAAGTCCTCGGTGGCCAGGGCGTGGTGGATCGCCTCGGACGGCTCGCCGTTCTCCTCGTACCACGCGCTGGCTTGCCGGTGCAGGTCAGGAACGTCTTCGGGCTGCTCGTCCAGCAGATGCGCCCGCAGAACGTCAGCGAATAGCTGGTGATAGCGATACCACCGGCGACGGTCGTCCAGCGGGACCAGGAACAGGTTCCCTCGCTCCAGCGCCGCCAGCTTGGCCTTGCCACCGTCCTGGCCAGTGACGGCATCGCACAGTGAGCCGCTCAGCCGGTCCAGGATGGAGGTCTGCAGCAGGAAGCTCCGGACATGTTCGGGCTGGCACTGCAGGACCTCTTCGACCAGGTAGTCGACGATGTAGCGGTCGTCACCGGCGAAGCCCGCGATGAAGCCGGCGACGTCGTCCCGGCCCTGCATCGAGAGCGCCGCCAGCTGGAGCGCGGCGATCCAGCCTTCAGTGCGTCCCTCCAGCGCCGCGACGTCCTGTGCCCTCAGCTGCAGTCCCATCACCTCGTTGAGGTATGCCGCGGCCTCGTCCGGGGTGAAGCGCAGGTCGGCAGCGCGGATCTCGACCAGCTCGCCACGCCCTCGCAACCGGGCCAGCGGCAACGCCGGGTCGGCGCGGCTGGCGATCACCAGGTGTACCTGTGCGGGTAGGTGCTCCAACAGGAACGTCATCCCGTCCTGCACGTCGCCGGCGTCGATGACGTGGTAGTCGTCGAGCACCAGCACGACATCGTTCGAGATCCCGCTGAGGTCGTTGAGCAGAGTGGCCAGGATCGCTTCGCTCGGCGGCTGGGGAGACTGCAGAAGCGAGAGCACACCTCCACCGACCCCGGGTTCCGCCTTCCTCAGCGCGGCGACAAGGTACGTCCAGAACAGCGCTGGATCGTTGTCCCGCTGGTCGAGCGAAAGCCACGCCGAAGACCATCCATCGGCCGTAGCGGCGGTGAGCCACTCGGCCAGCAGCGTCGTCTTGCCGAAGCCGGCCGGTGCGGAAACGAGCATCAACTTCGACGCGGCCCCGCGGTCCAGTCGCTCGCTCAGTCGCGGACGCGGCACCAGACCGCGTCGCGACCTGGGGACATAGAGCTTCGTATCGAGTAGGGGGGGCGTCACCACCATCTCCTGTTGCGAGCGCATCTTGTCGAGGACTCTTGGTTCCCTCGTCCCACTCGTTCCTTCGCCACCTTGCCACAGATGAGACCCGATTGATGTCCGCTCGCCGATCCGTAACCGGACAGGAACGCACACCATCGCGGCAGGTCAGGGCATTTCGCTGCGGCGTTGCAGAGTGAATACGCCGCCAGTCATAGGCGGCGATAAGACGCAGGCGACTCGCGACGGCGATACCGAGCTCCACGGCCGGATCAACCGGCCGGTCGCTCCTCCAATTCGACTGTCAGTTCAACGACGTCGGGCACAGAGTCGAGCACCGTGACTTCGGCGAGAGCATTTTGGCGACCGTGCTTCCGGCGGTACTCCTCGTAGGGAAAGCGGCTAATCGGAACCCAAGAGTCGCGGCTTCGTAGCGGGTGGTTCCGCTGTGTGACGGCCCCACTGTTGAACCTGCACAACTGGATGTGATGCTCGTATCTCTCCACGAGTTTGCGGGTGTCGACGTGCAGGATCACCTGCCCTTCCGCCCGGTACTCCTTTGCGTTGCGCAGACGGTCAAGACGGTCCCGGTTCGGCCAGAAGAAGACGCGGGAGTTGATGGCAGCCAAGAAGTCTTCGAGCGAGGTGCCGGGTTCGAGCTTCTCCGCCAGGAACTTCATCGGCTTCTGGTCTCGGATCACGGCCGGGGACAGTCCTGGCGAGATCAGCCGAGTTGATTCTGTCCGCGGGCGGGTGAGCAGTTCGTGTCGCCTGTTGAGGTCGACGCCGAAGTGATCGAGTAGGCGCGCGGTCGAGAGCAGACCGTGCTCCTGGATCGAAGGCCACGCGAGCGCGGAGGCGGCGTGATAGACGCGTGGGCAGATGGCGATGAACTCGGCCACGTTCATGAGGCGATGCTGCCAGCGTTCAAGGACATCCGCAGACCGGTGCGCACGGGCAGAGGCGGCGTAAGACGCAGGCGATCGACGAGGCTGGCTAGACTTGGGACTCACGTCTCTTCACATCGTCGGCTGTGTGTGGAGTGTCAGCGCGTGAGCAGTAAACGCAGTCGGGGCCCGATCGCGTCCACCGTTCTGGAAATCAGGAAGTTCACTCACTCCCATCGGTTCTTGTCGGTCCAGTACACGCGCTCGGACTCCTCCTTCTCATGGTGCGCCTGTCGCAGCGCGGCAACGTACAGTGCCGTGAGCCCAAGTCCGAAGCCGGCGGTCACCTTGACGATCCGGGCCCACGGCATCT
>JAVEDJ010000337.1 GCA_030841025.1 Actinomycetota bacterium | reverse complement strand
CGGTGGAGTTGTCCTTGACGACTTCGGCCTTGGCCTCCTTCACCCACGTGACGAGTTCGGGGTTGTCGGCGGAGCGGTTGGTGGCGCCGGACAGGATCAACGCGTACTGCGTGTTGACCGAGTTCTTTCCCAGTCCGTTGGCCGGCCGGGACTGGAAGTAGTCCAGGCTGTAGCCCTGTTGACCGATCAGGGAGGAGCCGACGACCTTGCCGTCCACCCTGGTCTCCGAGCCGTTGGCCGCGGTGCGGAAGAACGCCTGGGCCACACCTGCGACGGCCAGCGGATAGAGGATGCCTGTGAGCGCGGTCAACACCAGCAGTGCCCGCAGGCCCGCGCCGAGCAGACGGGCGGTGTTCACAAAGGAGTTGTTCATGTCCTTCACGCGATCCCGGGGATGAGCGAGACGAGCAGGTCGATGATCTTGATGCCGACGAAGGGCGCGATCAGCCCGCCGAGGCCGTAGATCCCGAGGTTGCGCCGCAGCAGCTTGTCCGCGCTCACCGGCCGGTACTGCACGCCCTTCAGGGAGAGCGGCACCAGCGCGACGATGATCAGCGCGTTGAAAATGACCGCGGACAGGATCGCGGAGTCCGGCGAGGACAGGCCCATGATGTTGAGCTTGTCCAGGCCCGGGTAGACCGCCGCGAACAGCGCCGGGATGATCGCGAAGTACTTCGCGACGTCGTTGGCGATGGAGAACGTGGTCAACGCGCCCCGCGTGATGAGGAGTTGCTTGCCGATCTCGACGATCTCGATCAGCTTGGTCGGGTTGGAGTCGAGGTCGACCATGTTGCCGGCCTCCTTGGCGGCCGACGTGCCGGTGTTCATGGCCACGCCGACATCGGCCTGGGCGAGAGCCGGCGCGTCGTTGGTCCCATCGCCTGTCATCGCAACCAGCCGGCCGCCCTCTTGCTCAGACTTGATCAGCGCCATCTTGTCCTCGGGTGTGGCTTCGGCGAGGAAGTCGTCGAGGCCGGCTTCCTCGGCGATGTCCCGGGCGGTCAGCGGGTTGTCTCCGGTGATCATCACGGTGCGGATGCCCATGCGGCGCATCTCGTCGAACCGTTCCCGCATGCCGTCCTTGACAACGTCCTTGAGGTGTACGACGCCGAGTGCACGCGCCGCCGTACCGTTCACGCACTCGGCCACGACGAGCGGAGTGCCGCCGGCGGTGGAGATGCCATCGACGATGGCGCCGACCTCGTCGGTGGGGTGCCCGCCGTTGTCGCGGACCCAGGTCATCACCGCAGCGGCGGCACCCTTGCGGATCTGGCGCCCGCCGTCGAGGTCCACGCCACTCATCCGGATCTGCGCGGTGAACGCCACGAAGTGTGCCGTCTTGAGCTCCCCGGGAGCCCGCTCCCGCAACCCGTGCGCGGTCTTTGCGAGGACCACGATGGAACGGCCCTCCGGGGTCACGTCGGCGAGGCTGGACAGCTGGGCGGCGTCTGCCAGAGCCTCGGGGTCGACGCCGTCCACCGCGAGGAACTCAGCGGCCTGCCGATTGCCGAGGGTGATGGTGCCGGTCTTGTCCAGCAGCAGCGTGTTGACGTCGCCGGCGGCTTCGACGGCGCGGCCGGACATGGCGAGCACGTTGTGCTGGACGAGTCGGTCCATGCCGGCGATGCCGATGGCCGAGAGCAGTGCCCCGATCGTGGTCGGGATGAGGCAGACCAGCAGAGCGACAAGTACGATCAACGACTGCTGCGCGCCGGAGTAGATCGCGAACGGCTGCAAGGTCACGGTCGCCATCAGGAACACGATGGTCAGGCTGGCGAGCAGGATGTTCAGCGCGATCTCGTTCGGGGTCTTCTGCCGCGAGGCCCCTTCGACGAGGGAAATCATCCGATCGATGAAGCTCTCGCCGGGCTTGGCGGTGATCTGAACGACGATGCGGTCGGAGAGGACTTTGGTGCCGCCGGTGACGGAGCTGCGGTCACCGCCGGACTCGCGGATCACCGGTGCTGACTCGCCGGTGATCGCCGATTCATCGACGCTGGCGACGCCCTCGACGACGTCACCGTCACCCGGGATGACCTCGCCGGCGTCGACCACCACTCGGTCACCGAGCATGAGTTGCGCGCCGGCAATGCTCTCCTCGGTGCCGTCCTGGCGCAGTCGTCGCGCGACGTTCTCGGTCTTGGCTCGTCGCAGCGTCGCGGCTTGCGCCTTTCCTCGGCCCTCGGCGACTGCCTCAGCCAGGTTGGCGAACACCACGGTGAGCCACAACCAGACCACCACCGACCACCCGAACAGGCTCGGGTCCTGGATGGCCAGCGCGGTGGACAGCACCGCGCCGACCTCGACGACGAACATCACCGGGTTGCGGACCATCACCCGGGGGTCAAGCTTGCGCGCGGCGTCGGGCAGTGAGGTGAGCAGCATCTTGGGATCGAGCAGGCCGCCGTGGACCCGGGACCGGAACGTGGGGGTGGTCGACGGCATCACAGGCCCTCCGCCAAGGGCCCGAGCGCCAGCGCGGGGAAGAAGGTCAGGCCGGCGACGACGATGATGACGCCGACGAGCATCCCGACGAACAGGGTGCGGTGGGTGGGCAGCGTCCCCGCGGTGGCCGGGACCGGCTGCTGGCGGGCCAGCGACCCGGCCAGCGCGAGCACCAGCACGATCGGCACGAACCGGACCGCGAGCATGATCAGCCCAAGGGCCGTGTTGTAGAACCCGGTGTTCACCGACAAGCCTGCGAAGGCGGACCCGTTGTTGTTGCCGGCGGACATGAAGGCGTAGAGCACCTCCGACAGCCCGTGCGGGCCCGGGTTCAGGATCGACTCCTTCGGTTTCGGCAGTCCCATCGCGAGCCCGGTGCCCGCCAATGCCAGTACCGGCATGATCAGGATGTTGAGCGAGACGAGCTTGATCTCTCGCGGAGTGATCTTCTTGCGCAGGTACTCCGGCGTGCGCCCGACCATCAGCCCGGCGACGAACACCGTCACGATCGCGAGGACGAGCATCCCGTACAGACCCGAACCGACGCCGCCGGGGGCAACCTCCCCCAGGCCCATGTTGAAGATCGTCAGGCCCCCGCCGAGCGCGGTGAACGAGTCGTGGAAAGAGTTGACCGCGCCGGTGGACGTCCCAGTGGTCGAGGTCGCGAACAGCGAGGACGCGGCGACCCCGAAGCGGGTCTCCTTGCCCTCCATCGAGGCGCCGGCCAGGTTCAGCGCCGTACCTGGATGATTCGCCTCCAGGATGGAGATGCCCGCCAGGATCGCCCCCCACAGCACCGTCATCGCGGCCAGGAGGGCGTAGCCCTGGCGCTTGTCTTTCACCATCCGACCGAAGGTGTACGTGAGGCATACCGGGATGAGCAGCAGGAGAAAGATCTCCAGCAGGTTGCTGAACGGGTTGGGGTTCTCGAACGGGTGCGCCGAGTTGGCGTTGTAGAAGCCACCGCCGTTCGTGCCCAGCTCCTTGATCGCCTCCTGCGAGGCCACCGGCCCACCGGTGATCGTCTGTGACTCGCCTGCAAGCGTGCTGACCTTGGTTCCGGAGGAGAAGTTCTGCACGGCCCCGAGCGCGACCAGCGTGATCGCGCCCACAACCGAGATCGGCAACAAGATGCGCAGACTGCTACGCACGAGGTCGACCCAGAAGTTGCCCAGACGATCAGTACGCGAACGAACGAATCCCCGGATGAGAGCAACCGCGACCGCCATACCAACGGCCGCAGAGACGAAGTTCTGGACCGCCAGCCCGGACATCTGCACGAGGTGACCCATGGTCGACTCGCCTGAGTAGGACTGCCAGTTCGTATTGGACACAAACGACGTTGCCGTGTTGAAGGCCTGGTCAGGTGCGACTCCGGGGAAGCCGAGATTCATCGGCAGGTGCGCCTGCAACCGCTGGAAGGCATACAGAGACAACACGCTCACCGCGGAGAACGCGAGCAGCGCGCGGGCGTACGACGGCCATCGCTGGTCAGCCTTGGAGTCCACGCCCATCACCCGGTAGAGGACCCGCTCGGCGCGGGTGTCGTGCTCGCTCTCGTAGACGCGGGCCATGTAGGCACCCAGTGGGCGGTAGCACGCCGCAAGCGCAGCAATCAGCAGGCCCACCTGCAAAAGGCCAGCAGTGGTGTCAGACATCTCAGAACCGCTCCGGGAACAGCAGGGCCAGCGCGAGGTCGCCGAGGAGGAGGACGGAAACGATGAGCCCGATGGCGTTCTCGACACTCACAGCCGCTCTACCCCCTTGACGATCAGCGCCGTCACAGCGAAGAACGCGACCATGAGAACCACGAAAACGAGGTCGGACATTGGCTCCGCTCCCTCCTGGGGTCGGGACTGATTGCCGCTCCCAGCAGTCTGCGCGCCTTCATCGGGGCGACGTGGTTTCCTAATGACTCCCTAACACCGGACGCGGAAACCTTGACGGGCCCTTAACGCCTGCCTGCGCAGTTGCGTGCGGTCTATTGCTGCGATGCGTCTGGCCTGAGTGCAGCTGTAGGCCGCTCATGACCAAAGGGAAGTGGCTGAAGGCCTGCGGCGTGTTTCCGAGCTGCCGCTTGGTGGCGGGGTCCCACTCCTCGCTGAGAAGTCCGACGTCGTTGCGCAGGGCGAGCAACCGCTCGAACAGCTCGGTGGCGGCCGTGCGACGGCCGGCACCGAGCAGGGCATCGACGAGCCAGAACGAACAGGCCAGGAACACCCCTTCGCCGCCCGGCAGCCCGTCGTTGCCACTGGCTGGCTGGTAACGCATGACAAAGCCGTCGTTGGTCAGGCGCCGTTGGATGGCGTCGACGGTACCGATGACGCGCGGGTCGTCAGCGGGCAGGAAGCCCACTCTCCCGATCAGAAGCAGGCTGGCATCTAGCTCGGTGCTGTCGTAGGACTGAACGAACGTGTTCTGCTCGTTGTCGAAGCCGCGGGTGAGCACCTCGGCCTGAATCCGGTCGCGCAAGGCCCGCCAACGCTCGACCGGCCCGGGCAGACCGCTGACGTCCACGGCGTCAACCATGCGGTCGGCGGCGACCCAGGCCATGACCTTGGAGTGCGTGAAGTGCTGCCGCGGACCGCGCATCTCCCACAGCCCGTTGTCGGGTTGCTCCCATGCGCTCTCGAGGTGCTCCATGAGCGCGACCTGGATGTCCCAGCTGTCATCGGCGCGGTGCATCAGCGCGTTGCGGGTCAACGACAGGCCGTCGAGGACCTCGCCCCACACGTCGAGCTGCAGCTGGTCGGCAGCCGCGTTCCCGACTCGCACCGGCGCCGACCCCTCATAGCCGGCCAGCCACGGCAGCTCGAACTCCGGAAGGCGCCGCGTCCCGTCGATGCCGTACATGATCTGCAGCTTTGATGGGTCGCCCGCGACCGCTCTCAACAACCACTCGCGCCACGCCGCAGCCTCCACGGTGTACCCGGCGACGAGCAACGACTGCAGCGTCAGGGTGGCGTCACGCAGCCAGCAGTATCGATAGTCCCAGTTTCGTGGACCACCGATCTGCTCCGGTAGCGACGTGCTTGCGGCCGCCACGATGCCCCCCGTGGGGGCGAAGGTAAGGGCCTTCAACGTGATCAAGGAGCGCTGTACAGCGTCCCGGTAACGTCCTTGGACACGGCTGCGCCCCGACCACCGCTCCCAGAAGGTTCTGGTGTCCACGAGGGCCGCCTCTGCGTCGACCGATGGCGGTCGTGGCCGGGCGCTGGGCGCCCAGGTGAGCACGAACGGCACGCGCTGACCGGCCCGTACGGTGAACTCGCTGATCGTCGCGAGGTCATGTCCCTGCAGCGGCGCCGGGGTGCTCAGGTACGCGGCGTCGGGCCCGGCGACCGCGACGATGCCGCGCTCGTCGCTGCGGACCCACGGGACGATCTGGCCGTAGTCGAAGCGCAGCCTCAACTCGCCGCGCATCGCGACCGCTCCGCTGACCCCTTCGACGATCCGGATGACGTCGGCGGCTATCCCGCGGGGGGGCATGAAGTCCAGCACCTTCACCCGCCCGTCGGCGGTCTCCCAGCCGGTCTCCAGGACAAGGGTGTCGCCCTGGTACCTGCGGCGGGTGCATGTCCCGCCGCAGGCAGGTGCGAGCAGCCACCGTCCCGCGGCGGGTGTGTCCAGCATTGCTGCGAAGCAGGCGGCGGAGTCAAAGTGCGGAAGGCACAGCCAGTCGACGGAGCCATCGCGGCCTACGAGCGCCGCAGTGTGCAAGTCGCCAATGACGGCGTAGTCCTCGATCCGGGACATCCTCAGCCCCCCTGCAGTTCGAGCACGACCTTCACATCGCCGGCCTGGCGGACGAAAGCGCCGGCGTACTGCTCGAGGGGAACGCGGCGGGTGATGAGCCGACCGAGCCAGCTCGCGTCAGCCTTGCTGAGGGCGTCGGCTGCAGCCTCGTAGTGGCGCCGGTTGGCATTGACGCTGCCGAAGATGACGTGGTTGCCCAGGACTGTGCTGCGGTTCATGTTCCCGATGTCGACCGGCACGGTCGTGCCAGGAGTGGAGACGCCGGCCAGGCAGGTGATGGCGTCGAGGGCACCGCAGAGCATGGTGTCGAGGACGACCGCGGTGACGCCGGTGCACTCCACCATGACGTCTGCCTTGATGCCTGACTCGCGCAGCGTGTCCGAGTGGTAGGTAGCGCCGAGGTCGCGAACGAGGCGGGGCTTCGGTCCGTCGGTCACGCGGTCGAACACATGCATCTCCAGACCGCGCTGCACGCCGAGCAGAGCGGCGAGCAGTCCCACAGGGCCGGCGCCGGTCACGACGGCCACCCGCGGTTCGTAGAAGGCCCGGCGACCGATGCGGTCGATCTGCTCCCACGCCTTCGCGACGATGGTGGTGGGTTCGAGCAGTACGCCGACATGCGCGAGGCTTGGGTCCAGCTTGACCATGGCGTCCGGCTGGCCGCGCCATAGCTCTCGAGCGAACCCGTCCAGGCCTTGGATGCCGTGCTCCGTGTACTGGCCGTTGCGGCACATGTCCCACTCGCCGGCCGCGCAGGCCGGGCACGGAACCGGGTCGGGGCGCCGGACGATGCCCACCACGAGATCGCCCTCGCTCAGGCCGGATCCGTCGGGCGCTTCCTTGACCCGCCCGATGTTCTCGTGGCCGAGGACCAGCAGCTCGCGGCCTGGCGGGGGCTCCCCGTAGGCACCGGAGACGATCTCGGCGTCGGTGCCGCACAACCCGACCGCGAGGCCCTCGACCAGCACAGAGCCCTGCTCAGGCGAAGGCTCAGCTCCTTCCATCAGAGCCAAGGACTCCTTCACGCCGGGCTTGACGGTCAATGCACGCACGAGTCTTGCTCCTTCCCCGTCGGTGCCCTGGCTCTGGCCTGCACGTCGCCGGTCAGCCGGCGGGGACCTCGCCGGTCCGAGGAATGGCCTGGCAGGTGCCGTCCGGGCGGAGGGTCACGCAGAGTCCGGGCGCTGACACGAACCCGGCCAGCGCGAGAACATCACCAGGCGTCACGTTCACCGGCACTTCGAGTACGCCGAGACGGCTGTCGAGAGAGCGCACTTTGGCGCCCCCAAGGCCGTGCACCGGGCGGGCAGCCAGGGGCACCGACGTGGGTGTTGGCCATGGGGAGGGCAACCCACCTGAGAGTGTGACGAAGGTTTCTTCGGGCGTCATGCGGACGGACTCGACACTCGCCAAGGCCACTGAGGACTCGCGCAGAAGCCAAGGCGTGACGTCCGCGAGCACTGCGCTGTCTGCGCCATCTGGGGCTCGGCGCTCGTTCACCATCCGTGCGAGTGAATGGACGATGGGAGCGGGGTCCGGGTGAAGCCGACCGTCCACGAACAGGTTTCGTCGTGTCGCTACGTACCGGGACACGACGTCAAAGATCTGCCGAACTCGTGACGACGCCTCGGCGGCGGTGTCGTCCGTGCCCAGTTGAACCGCGATGCCCTCCAGCGCACGGACGGGTCCGGACCACGCTGAGAGCCGCCGGAGCGCCGTCACCACAGCATCGTCCGAGAACCCGTCGACACTCAGATACACGGCAACGTGAGGACTGCGCCTGAGCAATGAGGGGTCAAGACCGCTCGCGTCGACGACCACGCGGGAGCCGCTCGTCGTGGCATCAACGCCCTGGGGCCATCCTCTGAGATCCGTTAGCCTCTGCCGCGGATCCACGCCGTGGTACCAAGCATGGGCCAGAGCGCTAGGGGATCCCCACACGTTCCAGCCGTAGCGCTTCGCCCAGCGACTGCTCAGGGCCGACAGAGGCCCGTCCCCGAAAACAGGCTCCGTTCCGCCCACCCGGATGAGCTCCTTGACCCGGCCCACGAATTCGACCTCGTCGACGACCCACAACGGGGTTCCCCACCGGAGGGTCAACTCCTCGACGCGCCTTCCCCGGAGGCGCAAGACACCGTCGTTGTGGACGCTGTAGCCGGCCGGCCAGTCCGGCAACTCGTGCGGAGAAGACAGGGACGATCCAACAGTACGGTCCAGTGTTCGCATGATGACTCCCAGCCAGAGCTGATGGGCGGATTGCACGTGCGACTCCACTCTCAGCAGGGCTACTGAGATGCCGATGAGACGCCGCTGAGAACAGTCCGAGATTCCGCCGCCGGCCGGCTCGATGGGGGAGTGGACCGGGCAACGTCGTGTCGGTGGAGGTACCAGGTCACGATCATGAGCATCGCGAAGCTCGCCCCGCCCACAAGGAGGTAGCCGGTCTCTGTGGCGAGGCTGTCCCACGTCGCGTGCAGGGCGACGACTCCGAGGAAGACGGCGAAGAATCGCAGCCAGCCGAGCCAGCGACGGCTGCTGGTGCGGATGGAGAACAGCGCGGCGCAAGCCAGGCCCGTCCATGCGGCGTGCCCACCCGGCTCAGTCACGGAGCGCAGCAGCAGGAGCTGGGTGACCGACCCCAACTGGCCGCCGCTGCGCACCAGTTCCACGAAGGCGTATCCCATCGTTTCCAGCGCAGCGAAGCCACTGCCCACTGCGACCCCGAGAATGAGACCGTCCAGCGGCCGCGGCCTGCGCCAGATCAGGACGATGGCAGGTATGGCCAGCTTTGCCGATTCCTCGATGACGCCGATCGCCACGGTCGGCAGCGATCCGAGCCCGCGGATGGTCTCGAACTCCAACGTCCCGGCCACCACGGTCCCGATCATGCCGCCAAGGGCGGCAGCGGAGACGATCTGAGCGAACGAGAGCTCGCTCCGTTGCCGCAACCCGACGACGAACGTGAGGAATGTGACGGGAACGACCGCGGCGCCGACGAGGAGCAGGGAGGGCACGTAGAGAATGTCCTGGGTGCCCAGCAGCGCCGCGAGAACCGCGGCGTAAAGGGCCGCCCCTGTGACCAGCACCGTGACCCAACGCAGGTGCAACGACAACATCCTGTGGCCGAGTGGTTCAGCGACGGCCGTCTTCATGCCGTCGCCGGCGGGAGCGGCCGCCGTCCGGGTGGACAGCGGGGTCGGACTCGGCAGTCGCGTCGTGTACATGGCTTCTCCTCAGGATGCGTTGGTCTGTCATGCATGGGCGTGTGTCGCGGGGGAGCCGGGACGCCTCTTCATCACCTGCAAGTCACAGCTCGAGCATCGCCGCCGATGCGCCTCCACGTCTGCATGGCCAACGTCAAATCCACGTTCCAGCCCGCTGGAGATCACATCTACCAGGTAGCCGCAATGCGGCGACGGGTGAGCGCTGCGAGGCTGATGGAGGTGGGTGCGCGGGCCCCGTTGTTCCGAGGAGGAGTGATGTACAAGACGCAGCTCGAGACGGCTCGACTGGCATGCACGTCACCCAGGTCGGGTTCGGCGCCTGAGCGATCGGGGGAGGCGGTCGCCAGCCCGGTTGGGGCCCACAGGGAGGACGAGCAGTCCGTTGCGGCGATCCACCGTGCGCTCGACGAGGGCATCCACTGGATCGATACCGCTGCTGGCTCTGGATTCGGGCAGTCCGAGGAGGTCGTCGGCCGCGCGCTGAACAGCTTGGCAGCCAAGCCCTATTTCGTCACGAACTGCTCGCTGCTGGAGGTCCCGGCCGGACGGGCGCACAGCCTCCACCGCCGCATTCAACAGATCGCACCGGCAGAGACGCTGCAGCCGGAATATCTGCTCGACACCCGGGAGGTCGAGGGCGAAATCCTGGCCTCCGCCGAGCAGGAGGGGGTCGGTGTGATCGTCTCCTCGCCGATGGGTTCTGAACCGCTGACGGGCATGCTCACCCGCGCGCCGATCGAGCAGCTGGCCGACGACGAGTGGCCCAGGCACGACCGACGTGGTGATCAGCATGGTCACGAATGACGCGGCCCTTCAGGAGATCACCGACGGGCCGGACGGCGTCGTGGCCGGATTGTGGCCCCGCAGCGTGTATGTCGACATGAGCAGCGTGAGCCCCCGGGCGAGCGTCCAGGTCGCTGAGCGGGTTCGTTCGGCGGGCGCAAGGATGCTCGATGCCCCGGTCTCCGGCAGCGTCCCCCAGGTCGAACGGGGAACCCTGACGATCATGGTGGGGGGCGACGCTGCGAAGTTTCAGCGGGTCGAGCCACTGCTGCGGCAGCATGCACAAGGACATCCGCCTCGCGTTCGACGAAGCCCAGCGCGTCGGAGTCGTCCTGCCATCGGCCGGGGCCGCAGCCACGGTGTTGGCCGCGGCAGACGATCTGGGTTACGCCGAGCGGGACATCGCCGGCTTCCACGATCTTCTCGACAAGATCAGCCGGTCGCGGGCGGCGCCCGGCTCTGGAGCCGCGGCGTGACCCGACGTACCTGGACGGTCCACGAGCAGCACACCGCACACGGAAGGAGCGTCCCATGACGGCGGCGTCCTGGGGCTTGCTGGTCGCGACCTTCGTCGCATGCTGCGTGGAAGCGGTGGAGGCGATCACCATCGTGATGGCGATGGGTCTCACGCGCGGATGGAAATCCGCCATGGCGGGCGTCGGAGCAGCCATCGTCGCGCTCGCCGTTGTCACGTCGGCGGCCGGCTACGCCCTCACCACCTGGCTGCCGGAATCGGCCCTGCAGCTTTCGATCGGCGGACTACTGCTCATCTTCGGCCTCCAATGGCTGCGCAAGGCCATCCTGCGAGCCGCGGGCCGCAAGGCCCTCCACGATGAAGCCGACATCTACCGCGCGCAGGTCGCCACGGCGCGCGCCGCGGAAACGCCCGCCACCGGCTTGGACGTGTTCTCGTTCACGGTGTCCTTCAAGGGTGTCTTCCTGGAGGGCATGGAGGTCGTCTTCATCGTCATTGCGTTCGGCTCGAACGCCCATGACATCCCGCTCGCGGTCCTCGGCGCCACCGGCGCGATCCTCGTCACCCTGGTCATCGCCGCCGCAGCACGCCGGCCGCTGTCGATGGTTCCGGAGAACCTCCTCAAGTACGGAGTGGGCCTGCTGCTCGCTACATTCGGCAGCTTCTGGGCGGTGGAAGGTGTCGGCATCTTCCGCACCGGACACACCAGCCTGCAATGGCCCGGCAACGATGCAGCGATCCTCGGCCTGCTCGCTGTCTGGTTCCTGCTCAGTCGCGTCTTCATTTCGGCGCTGCGCGTTCCCGGCGCGCCGACCCAGCAGAGCCACCACCCTGACTCGACTGCCCGTGAGGTCAGAGCATGAAACTGCTCAAGGCGTTCGGCCAGTTCTGGTACGAGTTCATCATCGGTGAGGATTGGAAGGTCGCGGCTGCCGTCAGCCTCGCGCTGGCTCTGCTCGTCGCCGCCATGAGAGCCAGACTGCTCGGTGACCACGGCCTCGCCGTGATGGGTGGTGCCATGGTTGTCGTGTTCTTCGCCGCCAGCCTCGCCATCGACGTGCGCCGCACTACACGGGGGCGCGTCCGCCAGGGCGGACAGCGGGGCCGATGAGCGTGCGGAGGACGGGCAAGGTGAAGCGACGGGCCGGCGCTCAGCAGCGACCGTCGTCAGGCAGTTCTGTCCGGGAGCGAGCGGCGGCATTTCGAGCTGCCGAGCAGGCACGGGAGCGTCGCCGGCGGCGCCTGGTCTCGTCTGGTTCCGTAGTGGCCGTCGCCGTCATCGC
>JAVEDJ010000310.1 GCA_030841025.1 Actinomycetota bacterium | reverse complement strand
GACTGGGTGCGCCACCACGCGTCGTACGTCCTCACGAACCCCGACATGCTGCACCGCTCGATCCTGCCGGGCCACGCGCGGTGGGCGGCGTACCTGCGCGGCCTGCAGTACGTCGTCATCGACGAGTGCCACCGGTACCGCGGCGTGTTCGGCTCGCATGTGTCGGCGGTGCTGCGGCGGCTGCGCCGGGTGTGCGCCCACTACGGCTCCGACCCGACGTTCGTGCTGGCCTCGGCGACGGTGTCCAACCCGGCAACTTCCGCGAGCCGGCTGGTCGGCCTGGAGGTGACGGCGGTCGACGACGACGCATCGCCGCGCGGCGAGACGCTGTTCGCCCTGTGGGAGCCGCCGCTGACCGAGCTCACCGGCGAGAACGATGCACCCGTACGCCGCACGGCCACCGCCGAGGTGGCCGACCTGATGGCCGACCTGGTGAGTGAGGGAGCCCGCACCGTGTCGTTCGTCCGGTCGCGGCGGGCGGCGGAGACGGTCTCCCTGGCGACGCGCCGGCTGCTCGACGAGGTCGACCCGGAGCTCGGGCGACGGGTGGCGGCCTACCGAGCCGGCTACCTGCCCGAGGAGCGGCGGGCCCTGGAGGCCGACCTGCAGTCCGGGCGGATCCTGGGCGTGGCGTCGACCAATGCCCTCGAGCTCGGTGTCGACATTGCCGGGCTCGACGCCGTCCTGCTCGCCGGCTACCCCGGGACGCGGGCCTCGCTGTGGCAGCAGGCAGGTCGCGCCGGCCGCGCGGGGCAGGGCGCACTCGCGGTGCTCGTGGCGCGGGACGACCCGCTCGACACCTACCTCACGCACCACCCGGAGATGATCTTCGGGAGTCCCGTGGAGGCGACCGTCCTCGACCCGGACAACCCGCACGTGTTGCAGCCGCACCTGTGCGCCGCGGCGTCCGAGCTCCCGCTCACCGAGGACGACCTGCCACTGTTCGGTCCCACGGCGCCCGCGGTCGTCGAACGGCTCGAGACCGCCGGGCTGCTGCGCCGGCGAGCCACCGGTTGGTTCTGGACCCGACCCGAGCGGGCCAGCGACCTGGCCGACATCCGCGGCACCGGCGGGTCACCGGTCGAGCTCGTCGAGGACGGAACCGGCCGGGTGCTCGGCATGGTCGACGCCGGGTCGGCACACGCGACCGCCCATGCCGGAGCGGTCTACCTGCACCAGGGCGAGACCTACCTCGTCGACTCGCTGGACCTCGAGCACCACGTCGCTCTGCTGCACCAGGCCGATCCCGACTGGACGACCTTTGCCCGCGACGTCACGGACATCCGGATCCTCGAGACCGAGACGGCGAGGTCCTGGGCAGACACGACGCTGTCCTTCGGAGCGGTCGAGGTGACCAGCCAGGTGGTCGCCTTCCTGCGCAAGCGGGTCGCCACCGGTGAGGTCCTCGGCGAGGAGCCGCTCGACCTGCCGCCGAGGCAGCTGCGGACCCGCGCAGTCTGGTGGACGGTCACGGCCGAAGGGCTCGCCCGTGCCGAGCTGGCGCCGGCCGAGGTGCCCGGCGCGGCGCACGCCGCCGAACACGCGTCGATCGGGCTGCTGCCGCTCTTCGCGACCTGCGACCGGTGGGACATCGGCGGCGTGTCGACGGCCCACCATCTCGACACGGGCGAGATGACCGTGTTCGTGTACGACGGCTACCCCGGCGGGGCGGGCTTCGCCGAACGCGCTCACGAGACGGCGCTCGCCTGGCTGACCGCGACCCGTGAGGCCATCGCGTCGTGCGAGTGCCAGGACGGCTGCCCGTCCTGCGTCCAGTCGCCCAAGTGCGGCAACGGCAACGACCCACTCGACAAGGCCGGCGCGGTCCGGTTGCTCGACGTGTTCCTGGCGCAGGCACCGCGGCCGGACGCGGTCGGTGCATCCGGCCCTGAGACGGCTGACGAGGTGGCCCCGGCGCCCACACCTTCCCCGGTGCCCACACGCGCGCCCTCCCCTGCGCCCGCCGGGCCTGCCGCAGACAGCACTCGGTCGAGCCGGCGCGGCACCCCCGCCGGGTCGAGCCCGCACGGCACGTCCGCACGGCCGCCTGTTCCGTTCGGCCCCGAACGGGCAGGATGGTGAGACCGCGCCGGCCGGTTCGCCGCGCGCGATGTGCCCGCCCGGAACCGACCAACGCGACGCGCCGTGGCTTAACCGCGCGGTAGACGGGGCAGGAGCGTCCCGCGAAGGGAGACCACCATGCTCATCATTGGCCTTGTCCTGATCCTGGCCGCCGCACTTGTGGGATTCGGAGCCGTCTATGACGGCGGCGAATCCGCGACCGTCGAGGTCTTCGGCGTCAGCGTGGACACCACCGTCGGCGGCGTGTTCCTCGCCGGCGCGGCCACGATGCTGGTGCTGCTCCTCGGCCTGTGGCTGCTCACCTCGTCGATGGGCCGGGCCCGTCGGAAGCGGGCCGAGCGCAAGGAGATCAAGCGCCGCCACCGGGACTCCGTCGCCCGCCTCGAAGAGGAACGCACCCAGCTGCGCGCCGAGAACGAGCGGCTCAACGAGCGGCTCGGCACCACCGGCGGGACTGCTGCCGACAGTGACCCGGTCACCGGCACGACCGGAACCGGGCACGTGACAGGGGCTGACGGCAGCGACACCCACGGCAGCGACACCCACGGCAGCGAGACCTACGACACGACCCGGACCGACCACGAGCGCGGTCTGCACGCCCGTCACGAGACCGACGTACGCGACCCGGATCGGACAGCGACCGGCCGCCCGCGCGACGGTCAGCTCTAGGTCGGCCCTTCCCCGGGGCCGCCGGTCTGGGGCCGCCCCAGGCAACGGCTCGTCCGCTCTCACGGTGGCGGATACACTCCGCTCCCCTCCTCGAAGGACCAGGCGCCACCGGCCCGGGCACGTGCCCGGGCCGGTGGCATGTCCGCCCATCGCGCCGCCACTCCCGGCAGACCCGGCACCGCCACCTCGGTGACGATCAGGACAGACCCGTCCGACGCCGGCTGGCACCGGGCAACTCGTGCCCGCACAGCGCCGGCGACCCGTCGCGCCTGAGCGCAGGAGTCGGGGTCGCCCCCGGCAGCGGCGCGTGCGGCCGCCAGCGCCGCCAGGTCGGCCGCCGACTCGGCGCGGTGGCGAGCCACGAGCGCGACCCCCACGCCCGTCGCGGCCAGTCCCACGGCCCACACGGTCAGGCAGAGCACCGCCACCCAGACCGTCGCGGAGCCACCGTCGCCACCCGGTGCGTCGTCCTGACCGGCCAACAGCCGCGGCCGGTTCACGGGAACGGCTCCGGCGCCACGGACTCCTCGCGAGTCGCCGCGGCGCTGCCAGCCACGACCAACGACGGGGCCCGGCGCCCCCACGGACCCGGGAACTTGGCCCTGGACCGGACCTCGACCACCACCAGCCCGTCGGATGGCGCGATGGAGATCGAGGCGCCCCGGGGGGCCGCATCGCGGGCCACTGCCGTCGACCTGGCCGGAGACTCGCCACGTGCCACCGCACGCGCTGCCACCCGCGCCGCGTCGACGCACTGCAGCTGCGCCGTCACCGCGGCGACCGCCCACAACGACAACGCCAGCACGACGGCCAGTGCGGGCAGCGCCACAGCCGTCTCGGCTGTCACGCTGCCCTGCTCCTGGTGATCGCGACCACTCATCGTCGGACCCGGCATCTCGCTCTAGAAGCTCAGGGTCAATGCCCGTCTGATCACGTCGGTCAAGAGCTTGACCACCGAGTCGCTGGTCAGCAGCTTGAAGAGGATCCCGCCGAAACCGCAGGCCGCGACGGTGGCCACGGCGTACTCCGCCGTCGCCATGCCGGCATCCGAGCCGGCTGACCGGATCGGCCGCACCGAGGCCGCGAGTCGTGCGGTGCAGGCCGCGACGGCCGCCGAAGACCTGCTGAACCTGTGGATCGTGAGCTGAGCGCGCATCTCGAGTCCTCCTCGAACGTGACCAGCAGGCCCGGCCGGTCGGCGGGCGAGGAACGAAGCGGTTCCTCGCGGTTCCAAGCGTGTGACCGCGGCGCAGTCCGATCGGGCCGAGCGCGTGATCTGTTGACGAGAAAGGCAGGTGGCGGCCTGTGGACTTCACGTTGCGTCGGTCAGGTCAGTCCGCCGAGGACGTCGGCGGCTATCGACAGCACGACCGGCACGACGCCGAGCAGGACGAACGCCGGCAGGAAGCACAGAGCGAGCGGCGCCACGGCCAGCACACCCGCTCGACGCGCGGCTGCCTCGGCGGCCCAGCGCCGTCGCCGCCGCTGCTCGTCGGCAACTGCTGCGACGGTCGTCGCCACCGGTGCTCCGCTGTCCAGCGCGCGACCCAGAGCGCGCACCAACAGCCGCGCGGGGTCATCGGTCGCTCTCGTCCTGCCGGGCCAGGCAGGCCTGTGGCCGCGGTTTTCGGCTCTGTCGTCGCCACCGCCCACGTTGCCGTCAGGTGCGGCAGTGCCGGCGTAGACCTGCAACGGATCGGCGCCTGCCCGGAGCGCTCCCGCCGCCGACCCCAACGCCACCGCGAGCGGACCGCCGAGGTGCTCCCGGACGACGTCGAGCGCGTCCGCGGGAGTGGCACCTGCTTCGAGGCAGGC
>JAVEDJ010000289.1 GCA_030841025.1 Actinomycetota bacterium | reverse complement strand
TCGGACGACGGGCCGACCTACGGCCCGAGCCGTCGGCTCGATCTCGAGGCCGAGCTCGGCTTCGTCGTCGGAGCACCCACGCCCCTGGGCAGCCGGGTCGGGACCGGGAGCCTCGCCGACCACGTCTTCGGCGTCACGCTGCTCAACGACTGGAGCGCGCGCGACATCCAGGCCTGGGAGTCCGTACCGCTGGGGCCGTTCCTCGGCAAGTCGTTCGCGACGTCGGTGTCGCCGTGGGTCGTGCCGCTGGACGCACTCGAGGCGGCTCGGGTGCGGCCCCCGGCTCAGCAGCCCGAGGTCCTGGCGTACCTGCGGGAGGACGAGCCCTGGGGCCTGGACCTGTCGCTCGAGGTCCGGTGGAACGGCACCGTGGTGTCGCGGCCGCCGTTCGCCGAGATGTACTGGACGCCGGCGCAGCAGCTGGCACACATGACGTCCAACGGCGCCGCGCTGCGCACCGGTGACCTGTACGCCTCCGGCACCGTGTCGGGTCCGGACCGCGAGCAGCGCGGGTCGTTCCTCGAGCTGTCCTGGAACGGCGAGCAGCCGGTCACGCTCGACGACGGGTCCGCGCGGACGTTCCTCGAGGACGGCGACGAGGTGACGATCACGGCCTGGGCGCCCGGCGCCGACGGTGCGCGAATCGGCTTCGGCGGGCTGACCGGCCGGGTGACACCGGCCCGGGCGGCCCCGTCGGTCGGCGGCCCTCAGTCCGCCTAGTCGAAGAGCTCGTCGAGAAAGCTCTTGCGCTTCTTGTGCGGCTTGTAGCCGCCGTGGTGCTGCTGGTCGTACTGCTGGCGCGGCTGCTGGGGGGCGGGCTCCTGATAGCCCGGCTGCGGAGCCGGTGCGCCCCGCGGCGCGGACTTGTGCCAGCTGTTCTCGGCGTCCACCAGCTTGTCGAGCTCGCCGCGGTCGAGGAAGATGCCGCGGCACTCCGTGCACTGGTCGACGGTGACACCACTGCGCTCATAGCTGCGCATGGCGCCCTGGCACTTGGGACAGGTCAGATCCATACCGTGGACTACGAACGAACGACCCGGGCGGTTCCGACCGGGAATGTGCCATGCGCCACCATGACCCCGTGCTGCTCCTGCTGCCCCCGAGCGAGGCGAAGTCCCCCGGGGGCGACGGGCCGCCGCTCGCCCAGCGAGCTCCCGCCGAGCATCGTGGCGGGGCTGCCGGCAGGCTGGAGGATCTGCAGGTCGCCCGGCACAAGGTGCTCACCGCGGTGGCCCGGTTCTGCCGCCGCAGCCCGACGGCCGCCCGCACCGCGCTGCGGCTCCCGGCGGGATCAGCCCTCGCGGACCTCGCCGCGAACATCGCGGTCCTGGACGCACCGACCATGCCCGCCCTCCACCGCTTCACCGGCGTGCTGTTCGAGGCCCTCGACCTCCGCACGCTGACCGCACCGCAGCGTCACCGGGCCGGTGCGTCCACGCTCGTCTTCTCGGGCGCGTTCGGGGTGCTGCCGGGCGATGAGCCGGTTCCGGTGCACCGGGTCCCGGCGTCCGCGTCGGTCCCGGGCGTCGGCGGCCTGACGTCGTACTGGAAGCAGGTCCTGCGCGGCGCCCTCCCGCCGCGCGTCGACGGCGAACGGCTCGTGGTCGACCTGCGGTCCAGCGACTACGCCGCGATGTGGCAGCCGACGGCCGAGCAGGCGTCGCGGGTGCTGGCGGTGCGGGTCCTGGAGGACCGCGCCGGCACCCTGCGTGCCGTGAGCTGGTCGGCCAAGCACGGTAAGGGGCTGCTGGCACGTGAGCTGCTGCGGTCGCACACCAGCCGGACGCCGGTGCGGTCCGTCGAGGACGTGACCGCGGCAGCCGAACGGATCGGGTACGCCGCCCGGCCGACCTGCACGGTGGCCGGCACACCACGCCTGGACCTCATCGTCCCCCGCTGAGGGAGCCGACACCTGTCCGATGCCGCCGTATCGGGCGTGCCGGCTTCAGAGGTTGCCGCGGCGCTCCTGCTCGCGCTCGATCGCCTCGAAGAGCGCCCGAAAGTTGCCCTTGCCGAAGCCGAGCGACCCGTGCCGCTCGATCAGCTCGAAGAACACCGTCGGGCGATCCCCGATGGGGCGGGTGAAGATCTGCAGGAGATAGCCGTCCTCGTCGCGATCGACCAGGATGCCGCGGCCCTGCAGCTGCTCGATCGGCACGCGCACCTCGCCGATGCGCGCGCGCAGCTCGGGATCCTCGTAGTAGGAGTCCGGCGTCGCCAGGAACTCCACACCCTCAGCGCGCATCGCGTCGACGGTGCCGAGGATGTCGTTGGTCGCCAACGCCAGGTGCTGCACGCCCGGTGCACCGTAGAACTCGAGGAACTCGTCGATCTGCGACTTCTTCTTCGCGAGCGCCGGCTCGTTGAGGGGGAACTTCACCCGGTGGTTGCCGTTGGCGACGACCTTCGACATCAAGGCGGAGTAGTCGGTGGCGATGTCGTCACCGATGAACTCGGCCATGTTCACGAAGCCCATGACCTGGTTGTAGAAGCCGACCCAGTCCTGCATCTTGCCCAGCTCGACGTTGCCCACGACGTGGTCGAGCGCCTGGAACAGCCGCATGGGTGCCCCTGCGCGCTTGACGAAGGTGGACGAGCGCGCCACGTAGCCGGGGAGATAGGGGCCGTCGTAGCGGGAGCGGTCGACCAGAGAGTGCCGGGTTTCGCCGTACGCCGCGATCGCCGCGACCCGCACGGTGCCGTGCTCGTCAGAGACCTCGTGGGGCTCCTCGACGATCGACGCGCCCTTCGATCGCGCGTGCTGCACGCAGCGGTCGACGTCGGGCACCTCGAGGGCGATGTCGACGACACCGTCACCGTGGGTCCGGTGGTGGTCGAGCAACGTGCTGTCGGGACTGACGCCACCCTTGATGACGAAACGACACGACCCGCTCTTGAGCACGAAGGCCTTGTGGTCGCGGTTGCCGGTCTCCGGACCGGAGTAGGCGACGAGCTCCATGCCGAACGCCGACTGGTAGTAGTGCGCGGTCTGTGTGGCGTTGCCGACGACGAAGACGACCGAGTCCCAGCCGGTCACCGGGAACGGGTCAGCGCTCGCGTCGTAGTCGACCAGGCCGACGAGCTGCTGCAGCGACGCGAGGTCCAGGTCGGCGAGCCGCTCCGCGTCGGTCAGGGTCAACGTCGAGCGCAGGGTGGCCTCGGCAGTCATCGGGACTCCTCGTCGGTGCGGCGGGTTGTCCCCCGATCGAAGCGGATAGGGGCAGCATGCGCAACGATCCGTCGTCTGGCTGTACATTCTGCTCAATGATCGACGAGTCGGGCCGACAGGAGTGAACAGCTTGACCATGTCAGTCGAGCACCTGCCCGCGCGGACCGTCGACGAGCTCGACGGTCGGATCCTGACGATCTTCGCCGCCGAGCCCCGGGTGGCCGTGCTGGAGTGCTCGCGGCGCCTCGGGGTGGCACGCGGCACGGTGCAGGCGCGGCTGGACCGGCTGGCCCGCGACGGCGTCATCCGTGGCTGGGGACCCGAGCTGGACGCGGCCGCGATGGGCTGGACCGTCACGGCGTTCGCCACGCTCGAGATCCGCCAGTCCAGCTCCGACCGACCCGGTCACGAGGCCGTCGCCGCGCACCTCGCCAGCATCCCGGAGGTCCTCGAGGTGCACACGATCACCGGCGCCGGCGACATGTTCGCGCGCATCGTGGCGCGCTCGAACAGCGACCTCCAGCGGGTGATCGACCGCGTGGTCGACTGCGAGGCCATCGTGCGTACGTCGACCGTCATCGCCCTCGCGACCCAGATTCCCTACCGCGTGCAACCCCTGGTGGCACTGGCCGGCACCGATGAACGGCACCGATGACCGGAACGGATGATTCGGCGGCCCAGAAGCAGACGAGCCGGGCAAAGGGGACGTAAATGCGCGGCGCGGCGCCTCCTCGGCGCGGGAGACTCAGCCACCACGGTGCATCGGTTCACACTGGTGCGACCACAAGCCGACCAGCTTGACCAGCGCTCGACCAGTGCGCTGCTGCACATGAGGGGGAACCGTCCCATGTCCGACCGCACCGCCGCAGGCCGGCTCGGGGCCGCTGTCATCGCCGGTGTCACCATCCTGGGCACCGCGCTGGTCGTCGCGCCCACCGCTTCCGCCGCCCCTGCCGCTGCACCGTCCGCGCGGGTGACCGCCGCCGCGCCCGCGACCGCGGCGAAGGCGCGGCCTCCGCTGTCGGCCACCGACCAGGTCGTCTTCGACAGGCTGACCAGCCGCTCGACGCTCAAAGCGCTGGGCCGCGACCTGGCCGGCATGGTCACGGACGCCACCACCGGGCAGCTCCTGTGGGGTCAGACTCCGCTGGAGCGGCAGGTACCGGCGTCCAACGCGAAGCTGGTCACCGCTGTCAACGCCCTGAGCGTGCTCGGCCCGGCGACGCGACTGCGCACGACGGTGGTGCAGGGCGTCGCGCCGCAGGACGTCGTCCTCGTGGGGGCGGGCGACCCGTCTCTGTCCCGGCGCAACCTGTCGACGCTCGCGACGAGGACGGCGACGGCCGCGCGGGCAGCGGGACTCACCCAGCTGTCGGTGTTCGTCGACGACTCGCTGTTCCCGCGTCCCACGCCGGCCTACGGCTGGAAGTCGAGCTATGTCCCGCGCGACACCCGCGCGGTGCGCGCACTCGTGGTCAACCGGGCCCGGCGCGGCGACACGTCCATCGCCGCGGGCCGCCTGTTCGCCGAGCTGCTCAAGACACAGGGCCTGGTGGTCAAGCCCAAGCTCGTGGCCCGGAGCGTCGCTCCGCAGGCGGCGCCCGTGCTCGCCGACGTGAGCGGGCAGCCGATCGACGCGATCGTCGCCACCATGCTGCGCGAGAGCGACAACGACTACGCCGAGGCGCTGCACCGGCTCGTCGCCCACCAGGCCGGTTTCGCGACGACGTGGACCGGCGCGCGGCTGGCACAGCGCCAGGTGCTGCTGTCCCAGGGCGTGGACCTGGGCGCGTCGCGGCTGTACGACGGCAGCGGCCTCTCGCGTGCCAACCGGATCTCGCCCGACGGCGTCGTACGCGTCCTGTCCCTGGTCTTCGACGGGCAGCACCCGGCCCTGGTGAGCATGCAGCACGGGTCGCTCGCCATCGCCGGCCGGACAGGCACGCTGGGGCCGCGTTTCCGGCGATACACGCGCGGACCCACCAAGTGCGCCGCCGGGCTGATCGAGGCCAAGACGGGGTCGCTGTCCGGCGTCATCTCGCTGAGCGGCTTCGCCCGCGGCGCCGACGGTCAGATCAAGCTGTTCTCCTTCCTGCTCAACAGCGTTCCGTCCACCCTCACGACGCGCCGCGCGGTCGACAAGCTGGCCGCGAGCATCACCGGCTGCTGGTAGCGCCGCGGCCTGCCGCGGCGCCCTAGACTGTGCGTCGCCGTATTCGGTCCAGCAGCGGGCCTTGGTGCCGTTTACTGCTGCGCGAAAGGTGCCGCCGCAATGTCCGCAGATCTCCTCCTCTCGATGACCGCCCGTGAGGGCTGCGCCGTCGTCACTGTCGGCGGCGAGGTCGATCTCGGCACGGCCAATCAGCTCTCCGACTACGCCGTCACCGCGCTGCAGGACAGTGGACCCAGCCTGGTCATCGACCTTGCCGGTGTGACGTTCATGGACTCCACCGGTCTGAAGGTCCTGCTGGCCTGCCACCGGCGGGTGCTGCTCGGGGGCGGCGGGCTAGGGCTCGTCGCGCCGACCCGCCCGGTGCTGCGGGTGCTCAGCATCACGGGTCTCGACCAGACGTTCCCCATTTACCCGACGGTGGACGAGACCATCACCGCCCTGTCCGCCGCGCCGGCCGTCCCGCGAGCGGCCGACCAGCACGACGCCGAGACCGTCTCGGACTGACCGCTCCTCGAACCGCGGTCACCTGCGCCGCTGCACAGCCCAGCGACGGATCGTGTCGATGCGTTCCCGCAGCTGCGCGGCGCTGGCCTGGGCCGCGAGCGGGCCGCCACAGGCCTGGCGCAGCTCCGTGTGGATCGCTCCGTGCGGCAGCCCGGTGCGGTGGTGCCAGGCGCCGACCAGCCCGTTGAGCTCCTTGCGCAGTGCGGGGATCGCCTTGTGCAGCGCCTCCGCGTCGCGCTGCGGGGCCGGCGCCCCCGTCCGGCGCGCCCGGCTGGCGAGCTGCTCGTGCTGGCGAGCCCGCAGCAATGTCGCGACCTGGTCGGGCTCGAGCAAGCCCGGCAACCCGAGGAAGTCGGCCTCCTCCTCGGACCCGACGGCCGCCTGCGTGCCGAACTCGCCGCCGTCGAACAGCACCCGGTCGAAGGTCGCCTCGGCCTCGAGCGCCTCGAAGTCGAGCTCGTCCGCCGCGCCGGGCGCGTCCTGCGCCCGGTTGGCTGCTGCCACCATCGCGTCCTCGGGTGCGAAGACGTCTCCCTCGTCGCTGGCCACTCGGTCGAGCGCGTGGTCGCGCTCGACCTCCATCTCGGCCGCGTGCTGCAGCAGCTGCGGCACGGACGGCAGGAAGATCGAGGCCGTCTCGCCGCGCCGGCGCGCCCGCACGAACCGACCGACCGCCTGCGCGAAGTAGAGCGGCGTCGCGGTCGAGGTTGCGTAGACGCCGACCGCCAACCGCGGCACGTCGACGCCCTCCGACACCATGCGGACCGCGACCATCCACCGGCTGTCGCCCACCGTGAACGCGTCGATACGGGAACTGGAGCCGGGCTCGTCGGACAGCACGACCGTGGGCGCCTCACCGGTGATCTTCCGCAGCTGTGCGGCGTAGGCCCGGGCCATCTGCTGGTCGGTGGCGATGACCAGCCCGCCGGCGTCGGGCACGCCACGTCGTACCTCCGTGAGCCGCCGGTCCGCCGCCGCCAGCACCTGCGGGATCCAGTTGCCGCTCGGGTCCAGCGCGGTGCGCCAGGCCTGCGCCGTGGCGTCCTTGGTCATTGGCTCGCCGAGAGTCGCGGCCACCTCGTCGCCTGCCCGGGTGCGCCAGCGCATCTGTCCCGAGTAGGACAGGAACATCACGGGGCGTACGACGCCGTCAGCCAGGGCGCGACCGTAGCCGTAGGAGTAGTCCGCCGCTGAACGCCGTACGCCGTCGCGCCCGCGCTCGTAGCTGACGAACGGGATCGCGCTGGTGTCCGAGCGGAACGGTGTCCCGGTCAGCGCGAGTCGGCGCGCGGCCGGCTCGAACGCCTCGCGCACCGCGTCACCCCACGAGAGCGCGTCGCCGCCGTGGTGGATCTCGTCGAGGATCACCAGCGTGCGCCGGGTCTCGGTGCGGCGCCGGTGCAGCATCGGGTGCGCCGCGACCTGCGCGTAGGTGAGGGCGACGCCGGTGTACTCCGTGGCGGCCGCACCTGCGGAATTGCGGAAGGTCGGGTCGAGCGTGATGCCCACCTTGCCCGCCGCCTCGGCCCACTGGTGCTTGAGGTGCTCGGTGGGCGCCACGACGGTGACTGCCTGGACGACGCCGCCGGCCAGCAGCTCGCTCGCGACGCGCAGCGCGAACGTCGTCTTGCCCGCCCCGGGGGTGGCCACGGCGAGGAAGTCGCGCGAGTGATCGCGCAGGTAGGCGTCGAGTGCTTCCTGCTGCCACGCACGCAGGGCGCGCGCCGTGCCCCACGGGGCGCGCAGCGGGTAGACGGGAGAGAGATGGTTGGCGGCTGTGGTGCTCATCGGTGCGGCGAGGTTATCCGGGCTGGCGAGCCGACATGCCGACCCCCCGCCAGGTTCGCCAGAGCCGTCCGGCCGTGCTAAGGCGCTGCGCTGCGGGCGCGCGGCGCGGCCGCGGCGCCGATGACGGCCACTGCGGCGCTCATCAGGAAGATCAGCAGGAACACGCCGGCATTGTCGCGTCCCGGCGCGTGCAGCCCGGCGAAGATCGCGCCAGCGGCCCCGATCAGCACAATGGAGCCCAGCGCGTCGCTGACCTGCAGCGCGGCCGCGTTGGCGCCTTGCTCCTCGAGCGGGGACAGCTCGAGCACGAGCACGCTCAGCGACGTGAGGCCCAGGCCCATCCCAAGCCCGCCGATCAGCCACCCGAGCGCGGCCAGGACGGCTGGTACGTCGCTGGCCAGCACCGTCGCCATGACGCCGATGCCCACAGCCACGAGCAGCAGGCCGATGGTCACCAGCCGGGGTCGTGAGACCCGCAGCCCCGGCCGGCCCTGGTACCACGCGCCCAGTGCCCAGGTCAGCGCTCCGCCGGTCAGCGACGCTCCCGCCAGTGTGGTGGCCAGGCCGCGCTCCTCGACGAGCATCAGCGGCACGAACGTCTCGGCGCTGAAGAAGGCGCCCGCGAAGATGCCACGCAGTACGACGACGGTGGGCAGGCCCCGTGCGAAGCGCAGCGCACCGGCCGGGAGCAGTCGCGGCACGCTGGGCACGAGCAGGACGAGGGCGGCGATGAGCAACGGGATGGACGGCCAGGCCAGCAGCTGGCCGGCATACTGCAGCAGGCCCGCTCCGACTGCCGCGGCGAGGGCCGGGAGCAACCGGCTACGCCGTCGCGTCGTGACCTGGACTTCCGGGCGGGGTGCTTGCCCGTCCAGGCCACGCAGGTGCGGCAGCACCAGCGCCGTGGCGAGCAGAACGAGCGGCAGGACGCCGAGGAACACCCACCGCCAGGACACGTGGTCGGCGAGCAGTCCCGCGATCGGGGGACCGATCAGGGCAGGGACGATCCAGCCGCCGGCGATGGCCGAGAAGGCCCGCGGCCGCAGGTACTCCGGGAAAGCGCGGGCCACGACGACGTACAGCGCCACGATGTTCAGGCCGGCACCGAAGCCCTGCACCGCCCGGGCGAGCACCAGCACCTCCATCGACGGGGCCGCCCCCGCGATGACCAGCCCCGTGGAGAAGATGACGGAGGCGGCGATGAAGGGCAGGACCGGCCCACGGCGGTCGGAGATCTCGCCGGCCGCGACCATGCCGAGCAGGCTCGCGGTCAGGAAGATCGAGAAGGCCAGCCCGTAGGACCGCAGCCCATCGAGCTCGCGGGCGGCCACGGGCATCGCCGTCGCCACCGCGATGGCTTCGAAGGCGACTGCGACGACCACGCCGACGACGCCGAGGACCAGGCCGCGGTAGCGCGGCGAGAACAAGGTGTCCGGCTCGACGGCGGGGTCACCGTCCCGAGCGGGGCGGGCGGTGATCGACATGGGTGAAGCATGCAAGTTGAAGTCGGGGTGAGGTCAACCGGGTTCCACGTCGCGGCTTTACCGTCGGGCGCCGAACCGCTAGACAGCACCCATGACTTCGCCGCTCGAAACCATCAGTCAGCCCTCGCGAGTCGCCGACGCGGACGAGGCGGTCGGGTATGACGAGCTCGGTCTCGCCGCCCGCAACCACGGCATGCTGCTCGAGGCGATGCGCTACGACGTCACGCCGCTGGGACTGCACTACCTGCTCACGCACTACGACGTGCCCATGATCGACCCGCAGCTCTGGCGCCTCGAGGTGGGCGGACTCGTCGAGCGCGCCGTGTCGCTGTCGTTGGACGACGTGCGGGCGAGACCGAGTGTCACCCACCGCGTGACGATGGAGTGCGCGGGCAACGGGCGGGCACGCTTGGTGCCTCGTCCCGTGAGCCAGCCGTGGCTGCACGAGGCGGTCGGGACGATGGAGTGGACCGGCACGCCTCTGGGGCCGCTGCTGCGGGAGGCAGGACTGGGCGCGACCGCGACCGACGTCGTGTTCACCGGCAGCGACCACGGCGTCGAGCGCGGCACCGAGCAGGACTACCAGCGCGGGATGTCGCTCGATGACGCACTCGGCGACGACGTACTGCTCGCCTATGAGTGCAACGGGGTGCCGCTCCCACCGCAGCACGGCTTCCCGCTGCGGCTGCTGGTGCCCGGGTGGTACGGCATGGCCTCGGTCAAGTGGCTGCGCTCCATCGAGCTCGTCGACGCGCCGTTCGAGGGCTACCAGCAGAACGCCTACCGGTTGCGGCAGGAGCCAGGAGAACGCGGCGAGGGGTTGACCCGCATCGCGCCCCGCGCCCTGGTCGTGCCGCCGGGGTCGCCGGACTTCATGTCACGCCGGCGGTTCCTCGCGGCCGGGGAGCACGTGCTGGAAGGGCGCGCCTGGTCGGGCTGGGGCGAGGTTGTGAGCGTGGAGGTCACCACGGACGGCGGTCCGACGTGGCGGGCCGCAGACCTCGAGCCGGCGAGCGGTCGCTACTCCTGGCGGCGCTGGACTGTGCCGTGGACCGCAGAGCCCGGCCTGCACCAGGTCTCCGCCCGGGCGTCCGACGAGACCGGTCGCTGCCAACCGCTCGAGCAACCGTGGAACCGCGGTGGCTTCGCCAACACGTCGCCACAACGGGTCGAGGTCCTCGCCCTCGATCGCTCCTGACCCGCCCCGCCGCCTCCCCTTCCACGTCGATCATGCAGTGAGGGAGACCCGGCGCAGGTCAGGCGAGCGCGATGTCCTGCGGACGGATCGGGATGCGCGGCAGGGCGAGCCCCGTCGCGTCCCGGACCGCTGCGGCGACGGCTGCCGAGGACGAGATCGTCGGCGGCTCCCCCACGCCCTTCGCGCCGAACGGCGCACCCGGCTCGGGCTCCTCGACCAGCGCGGCGATCGTCACGTCAGGCATGTCCAGCGCGGTGGGGATCAGGTAGTCGGTGAACGACGCGTTCCGCACCAGGCCGCGGTCGAGCACGATCTCCTCCATCACCGCGAGGCCTACTCCCTGCGCGATGCCGCCCTCGATCTGACCGGTGACCTGCAAGGGGTTGAGCACCCTTCCGACGTCCTGGGAGGTCGCGATCTCGACGACGCGTACCAGGCCCAGGTCGAGGTCGACGTCGACGACCGCCCGGTGTGCGGCGAAGACGTAGGAAACGTGCGCAACCCCCTGGCCGTTCTCGTCGAGCGGGAACGTGGGCGGGTGGTGGTGCTCGTAGGTCTCCTCGATCGGGCCGGCCTCCCCGGCATCGACCCGGGCACGTACGGCGAGGGCGGCGCGCTCGACGGCGCCGCCCGACATCCAGGTCTGCCGGCTGGCCGACGTCGATCCTGCGGAACCGATCGTCACCGTCTCGGCCGGCGCGACGACCACCTCGTCGACAGCGAGGACCTCGCGGACGATCTGCTGGGCCAGGGTCACGAAGCCCTGGCCGACCTCGGCGGCCGCACAGGTGACGGTCGCCACGCCGTCCTCGAGCCGCACCCGGGCCGTGGAGTAGTCGTCGAAACCGGCGGAGTACATAAGGTTCTTGAAGCCAACGGCGAAGCCCACGCCGCGTCGTACGCGTGCCGGATCTGCCGTGCGACCCGAGCCACCGGGCATCGACATGACCGCCGGGGACGGGTCGAGCGGGGGCAGCGGCACCGCCGCGCAGGTGCGGATCAACTCCTCGACGGGCGCGGCCCCGGACACGACCTGACCGGTGGGGATGCGGTCGCCGCTCTTCATGACGTTGCGCAGTCGCAGCTCAACCGGGTCCATGCCGAGCTCCGCCGCCAGCAGGTCCATCTGTGACTCGTGGGCGAAGCACGCCTGCACGGCGCCGAAGCCCCGCATCGCCCCGCACGGCGGGTTGTTCGTGCGGACTGCCCAACCCTCGATCAGCGCGTTGGGTACGACGTAGGGACCGGCCGCGAAACAGCAGGCGTTGACGAGCACCGGTCCGCTGGTGGAGGCGTAGGCACCTCCGTCGAGCACGATCCGCGCCTCGACCTTGACCAGTCGGCCGTCGCGCGTTGCGTGGTGCCGGTAGTGCATGCGCGCGGGATGACGGTGCACGTGCCCGAGGAAGGACTCCTCGCGCGTGAACACCATCTTCACCGGACGGCGAGTGTGCAGGGCGAGCAGGCAGATGTGCACCTGCATGCTGACGTCCTCGCGGGCCCCGAAGGCCCCGCCGACCCCGGCCAGCGTCAGCCGGACCTTTTCGGTCGGCAGCCCGAGACACGCCGCGACCTGGTCGCGGTCGACATGCAGCCACTGGGTCGACATGTGCAGGTCGACACCGCCGTCGTCGTCGGGTATCGCGAGGCCGGACTCAGGACCCATGAACGCCTGGTCCTGCATGCCGACCTCGTACGTCGCCTCGACCACGACCTCTCCCTCGGCCGAGGTGTCGCCCTGGCGGATGACCAGTTGCCGAAAGATGTTGCCGGCCGGATGGATCGGCGGCGCCGTGATGGCTTCCTCGGCGTCGATCAGCGGTTCGAGCGGCTCGTAGTCGACGACGATCGCCTGCGCTGCGCGGCGCGCGGTGTCGGGGTGGTCCGCGGCCAGGGCAGCGACTGCCTCGCCGGTGAACCGCACGACGTCATGGGCGAGGACCGGCTGGTCGGCGTGCTCGAGGCCGAAGCTGTTGTCGCCCAGGACGTCGTCGGCTGTGAGCACGGTGTGCACGCCCGGTATGGCCAGTGCAGGCCCGATGTCGATGGACCGGATGCGCGCGTGCGGATGTGGCGAGCGCAGCACGTGCCCCCAAACCATGCCGTCAGCGCTGAGGTCAGAGGAGAAGGCGAACTGTCCCGAGACCTTGGGTACGCCGTCGGGCCGCGCCGCGCTGTGGCCGAGTCGTCCCGCCGTCGCGGTGCGTTCGCCGGTGACCGTCATGCGGGTCCTTCGCTCTCGTGCAAGGACGCCTCTCCCCGCCGGGCGACGACGGTGCGGGCCGCCGCGAGGATGCGGCCGTAGCCGGTGCAGCGGCAGAGATTCCCCGAGATCGCCTCGCGCAGCTCGAGGTCGTCGGGCGTCGGGTTGCGGTCGAGCAGATCGTGCACCGACATCACCAGTCCCGGTGTGCAGAACCCGCACTGGACGCCACCCTCGTCCAGGAATGCACGCTGTACGTCGGTGAGGGCGTCGCCGTCGGCACCGGTCAGTCCCTCGACTGTGGTCACCGACCTGCCTTGTGCGTCGGCCGCCAGCACCAGGCAGGCGCACACCAGTCGGTCGTCCAGCCGCACCGAGCACGAGCCGCACTCCCCCTGCTCGCAGGCGTTCTTCGAGCCGGGCAGACCGAGTCGCTCGCGTAGCGCGAACAGAAGGCTCTCGCCGAGCCAGCTGCCCTCGACGACGCGGCGTTCCCCGTTGACCATCAGCTCGTAGGTCACCGTCTCGGTCATGGCTGCATCAGGCCTCCAGCGGTGGGAGCGCTCGTGCGAGGGCCCGGGCGGCGCAGACGGCGACGGCACGACGGCGGTAGTCGGCGGTCGACCGGTGGTCATCGATCGCAGCGGTGGACTCGGCACAGAGCTCGCCGAAGCGCCTAGCGACAGCTGGCCCGGCGAGTCGCCCGCGCGACCAGTCGGTGTGCTCACCGGCGTACCGCTCGGCCTCGCGGGCACGCACCGGCACCGGCGCGACGGAGCCAAGCCCGGCACGGACCGACTGCCCGTCGAGGTCGACGACCACGGCCACCATCACGACGCTGATGACCATCGCGTTGCGCGTGCCGACCTTCAAGAACTCCTGGCCGCCGCGCAGCACCGGGACCCGCACGGCCGTGACAAGCTCGCCGGGCGCGAGCGACGTCTTCTTGACCCCGGTGATGAGCTCGAGCAGCGGCACCCGGCGGCCCCCGGCCCGGCCGGCGACCTCGACGACCGCGTCCAGCGCGGCGAGCACGGGCAACGTGTCGCCGGCCGGTGATGCGGTGCCGATGTTGCCGCCGAGCGTGGCGACAGCCCGGATCTGCGGGGATCCGATGGTGCGCGCGGCCTGGGCGAGCGCCGGGACGAGAGCCGCCAGCTCACCGCGCTCCATGTCGGCGTAGGTCAGGCATGCGCCGAGGACGATCTCGTCACCCTCACGGTGCCAGCCGGCCAGCTCGGGAACCCGGGTGAGACTCACGACCGACGACGGGCGGCGCCGGCCCGCGTTGACCTCGACCATCAGATCGGTGCCACCTGCCAGCACCGTCGCATCCGGCGCTTCGGCGAGCGCTCGCAGCGCATCGCCCAACGATCGCGGGACAGCAACCGAGCCAGGCACGTCGGGTAGTCAACCCCTCGGAGCGTCACCTGTCACGGCAAACGCGGGTTCGGTCCGCCCCCACCGGTGGCAGCACTCCCCTAGCATCGGGCGCGCGACGCCGTGCGCGGCGGCCCGCTCCAGTCGGCAGCAGGGAGACTCATGGCCATCGACTTCACGACGCTGCCTGACCTGTGCGACGAACGGCTCGGCTCGGCCGTGGTGGGCCGCAACGACGAGTACTTCGCGTTGGCCGACAACCTGCTCAAGCCCGAAGCCCCGGTTTTCGTGCCGGACCTGTTCAACAAGCGCGGCAAGTGGATGGACGGCTGGGAGACCCGGCGTCGCCGCACCCCTGGCGTCGATTGGTGCATCGTGCGGCTCGGCGCGCCCGGCGTCGTCCGCGGCGTCGTCGTCGACACGGCGCACTTCACCGGCAACTTCCCGCAGGAGTGCTGGTTGGAGGGGTGCGCGACCGACGGCTACCCGTCCGCGGAGGAGCTCGCCGACGCCCAGTGGCTGCCGCTCGGCCCGCGCACCCGGCTGTCCGGCGACAGCAAGCACCTCATCTCCGTGTCGAACCCCGCCCGCATCACCCACGTCCGGCTGACGATCTCGCCCGACGGCGGTGTGGCCCGGCTGCACGTCCACGGCGAGCCCCTGCCCGATCCACGTGACGTCTGGGGCATGCCGCTCGACCTCGCCGGCCTCGAGCACGGCGGGGTGGTGGTCGACTGCAGCGACATGTATTTCTCGCACCGGCACAACCTCAACCCGCCGACGGCCCCGGCTTCGATGGCCGACGGCTGGGAGACCCGACGCCGCCGCGGACCCGGCAACGACTGGGTGGTGGTGCGACTGGCCGAGGAAGGGGTGGTCCGCACCGCCGAGGTGGACACGCGGTTCTTCAAGGGCAATGCACCACGGGCCTTCTCGCTCGAGGGTCGACGGGCCGAGGGCGGTGAGGACTACCGGCCACTGCTCGGCGAGACCGCACTGCGGCCGCATATGCGGCACCGCTTCCGGGTTCCGCCGCACGCGCCAGTGACGCACGTGCGACTGAACATCTACCCGGACGGCGGCGTCGCACGGCTGCGTCTCTGGGGCGCCCTGTCCGACCACGGCGCCGAGTCCCTCGGGCTTCGCTGGCTGGACAGCCTGACGCCGCAGCACGCCGAGGATGAGCTGCTCGCCGTGTGCGGCTCGCGACGATGGGCCGCCGACATGTCGGCCCGCCGGCCGTTCGGCTCGCTGGCGGCACTGCGCGCAGCCGCGGAGCAGAGCTGGGGCGAGCTCGGGCGTGAGGACAAGCGGGAGGCCTTCGCAGCGCACCCGCGCATCGGGGAGCGCGGTGACAGCGCCTGGACCCAGGAGGAGCAGTCGGCCAGCGCCGGAGCCGAAGAGTCCGTCGCGCGGCAGCTGCGGGACGGCAACCGCGACTACGAGAACCGGTTCGGGCATGTCTTCCTGATCTGCGCGACCGGGTTGAGCGCGGCCGAGATCCTCGCTGCCCTGCATGGCCGGCTGGGCAACGATCCCGACACCGAGCTCGGCATCGCAGCAGCCGAGCAGCAGAAGATCACCGACCTGCGCCTCACCAAGCTGGTGCGGCCGTGAGCGGCATCACCACCCACGTGCTCGACACGTCGACCGGCCGGCCGGCCGTGGGAGTGGCCGTGCGGCTCCGCTCAGGCGCTGCCGAGCTCGCCTCGGGAGTCACGGACGGCGACGGCCGCTGGGTGGCGCTGGAGCCCGGGGCCACGCCCGCGGCGGCCTACCAACTCGTGTTCGCCACCGGCGACTACTTCCGCGGGGGGTCCTTCCACCCTCGGGTCACGATCGAGTTCGCCGTCACCGATCCCGACGAGCACCATCATGTTCCCCTGCTGCTCTCCCCGTACGGCTACACCACCTACCGCGGAAGCTGACCGAGAGGACGCCCGTGAGCCCGCACCTCGGCGCCAACCGCTACGGCAAGGACGGGATCCGTCTCGTCCTGGTGCGGCGTGGCGCAGCGGAGGACGACCCCCACGACCTGCGCGACCTGACCGTCAACGTCCGGCTGGAGGGCGACTTCGATGCCGTGCACACCGACGGCGACAACTCCGCGGTGCTGCCCACCGACACCATGCGCTCAACCGTCTACGCGCTCGCCCAGCAGCACCTGACCGGGTCGATCGAGCAGTTCGGGGCGGCGCTGACCGAACGCTTCCTCGACGCCTCGCCGGCCGCGGACACCGCTGAGGTCGGGCTGCGCGAGCACGCGTGGTCGCGTGCGGAAGGCGCGGGCCGACCGCACCCCCACGCCTTCGTGGGTGGCAGCGCCGAAAACTCGACCGCAACGGTGACGCGCACCCGCTCCGACGGGCTCGACGTGCGCAGCGGGATCGCCGGGCTGACGGTGCTGAAGACCCGCGGCTCCGCGTTCTCCGGCTTCCTGCGCGACGAGTACACCGTCCTCGCCGAGACCGACGACCGCATCCTCGCCACCGAGGTCAGCGCCGACTGGTCCTACGGGGCCGGGGCGGAACCGGCGTACGACGACATCCGCGCCACCGCCCGGGCCGCGCTGGTCACGACCTTCAGCGAGCACGACTCCGAGTCGGTGCAGCACACGCTCTATGCCATGGGAGCGGCGGTGCTGGCCGGCTGCGCAGCCGTCAGCCGGGTAGGGCTGCGCATGCCCAACAAGCATCACGTGCCGGTCGACCTGGCGGCGCTCGGCATCGCCAACGACCGGGCGGTGTACGTCGCCACGGACCGCCCGTTCGGCGTGATCGAGGCAGAGGTGCTCCGGGACTGAGTTGGTGCAGAGCGCCGGTCCCCGTCCCTTGCTGCATGATCAACTGCCGTGCAAGGGGGCTCAGAGGGTGTCGAGGGTGGCGCGGTTGATGCCAGTGGCGGCCTCGACCTCGGGCTCGTCCAGCGCCCCGCAGTCCAGGCCGCGGCGCAGGTGGCCGGCGAGCGCGCGGGCCGTGGCCGGCTCGTCCAGCACCCCACCGGACACCCGGTCGCGGTAGTCGCGCAGCCGCCCCGCAGCCGCGGCGAACCCCTGGCGGTAGAACGTGAACGCGGCGGCGTAGCGGCTCACCAGCTGCGCGGGGTGCAGGTCCCAACCCTGGTAGATGCCGGCGTGCATCGACCGCTGGACCAGGCGCATGTGCAGCTCCCAGGCGGCTCGCACCGACGCCGTGTCGCCCACCGGCAGCACGTTCGAGGAACCGTCGACGACACGTAGTCCGGCGACGGCCGCGGCGACCTGCATGATGCCCTTGGCATGGTCGGCCACCGGGTGGTCGAGCGACTGGTGCGCGGCTGCCACCCCGAGCGCAGCGCTGTAGTCGTAGGTGCCGTAGTGCAGTCCGGCGCAGCGTGGGGTCGCGACCGCCACGATCTCGGCCATCCGGGCGACCGCCTCCGGAGTCTCGACCTGCAGCTCGTACCGCAGCGGCGCGCCGCCCACCGCGGCGTCGACGGCGGCGCACAGCTCGTCGGCCGCAATTACCTGCTCGGGCGCGCTCACCTTTGGCACCGTCACCACGAAGCCTTCCGGGACGCGGCCCGCGGCCGTCAGCACGAGGTCGAGGGTGCGTAGCGCACGGCCACGGGTCGCCCGCTCGCGGCTCTTGATCCGCAGGCCGCTCCCGGTGGTCGCCGGCCGACGCAGCGCGGTCCCGGCACGTCGCGCGTCAGCATCCTCCTCGGCGTCGGGGCGGTCACCGTAGCCATCCTCGAAGTCGACGCGAAGGTCCTCCACCGCCTCGGA
>JAVEDJ010000259.1 GCA_030841025.1 Actinomycetota bacterium | reverse complement strand
CAGGCGATGCTCGACGTCGAGAGTGCGCTCGCGCGCGCCGGCGCGGCGGTCGGCCTGATCCCGCCGGACGCCGCCGACCTGATCGCCTCGGCATGCCAGGCGCAGCTCGTGGAGATCGGGGACATCGCCCACGGCTGGGCCGCCGAGGCGACACCGGTCATCGCCCTGGTCGACCGCATCCGGCTGCTTGTCGAGGACGAGCAGGTGGCGCGCTACGTACACCTCGCCGCGACGAGCCAGGACGTTCTCGACACGGCAACGGCACTGGTGGCGCGCAACGCTTTCGACGTCGCAGCAGCCGATCTCGTGGCTGTCATCGCATCGCTCGCGGAGCTCGCGCGTGCCCACCGGGACACCCCGCAGGTCGGTCGGACCCTTCTCCAGCAAGGCGCCGTCACGACATTCGGGGCCAGCTGCGCCGCGCGGCTGACCGCGGTCAACGAGGCGCTGGGAGCCCTCGCGCTGTTGTTGCGCGAGCGGCTGGCCGCCCAGCTCGGTGGCGCCGTGGGCACACTCGCCCCTGCCGGCGACCGCGGAGTCGACCTGGCGCGCGAGTTCGCCCAGGAGCTCGGGCTCAACGAGCCGGTGACACCGTGGCACACGACCCGTGGTCGGGTCGCCGAGCTCGCGGCCGCGATCGGAGTCCTGTGCGGCGAGCTGGCCGGCGTCGCCCAGGACGTGGTGCTGCTCTCGGCCACCGAGATCGGCGAGGTACACGTGGCAGCACCGGGCGGGTCGTCCGCCATGCCCCACAAGCAGAACCCGGCCAGCGCCGTACTGGCGCTCGCCTGTGCCCACCGCGTACCAGGTCTGGTCTCCACGGTCCTGGCCGGCATGCCCCAGGAGCTGCAGCGGTCCGCCGGCCGGTGGCAGGCGGAGTGGGCGACGCTGAACGAGCTGCTGCGGTTGCTCGCTGGTGTGGCCAGGCACACCCGCGCCTCGGTCGAAGGTCTCGACGTGGACGTGGACCGGATGCGGGCGCACGTCGATCAGCTGCTGGCCGGGGCGACACTCGACGTCGGGTCCGCACCCGCATTCGTCGACCGGACGCTCGCCAGGTTCCCCATGAGTGAAGGACCGACTTCATGACCGCCCGCCTCCGTCATGACGTCCATGGGTCCAAGAGCGCACCGGTGCTGGTGCTGGCTCCGTCGGTCGGGACGTTGCCGGAGATGTGGGATCCACAGCTGGCAGCGTTCGCCCGGGAGTTTCGCGTCGTACGCATTGCTCACCGCGGCCACGACGAGATCGACGTGCCGCCCGGCCCGTACTCCCTCGACGACCTCGGTGGCGACGTGCTCGCGCTGCTCGACTCGCTCGGCGTCGACCGCTTCTCGTGGTGCGGTCTCTCGCTCGGCGGCATGGTGGGGATGTGGCTGGCCGCCCATGCGCCGGAGCGGGTCGACCGGCTCGCGGTCTGCTGTACCTCCGCGCACCTGCCACCCGCCCAGGGGTGGCTCGATCGGGCTGCGAAGGTGCGCGCCTCGGGCATGTCCGCCGTCGCCGACGCCGTTGTCCCCCGGTGGTTCACGCCCGAGTTCCTGGCGAAGCGGCCGGGCGCCGTGGATCGGTGCCGGTCGATGCTGTTGTCGGTGCCCGCAGAGGGCTACGCCGGCTGCTGCGAGGCCATCGCGGCGATGGACCTGCGCCCGCTGCTGGCGAGCATCCAGGCACCGACGCTCGTGCTCGCGGGTGCGCAGGACCTGCCCACACCACTGCCGCACGCGGAGACGATCACCTCGCTGGTGCCCGGCGCAACCCTTGTCGTGGTCGAGGACGCCGCACACCTGGCCACCGTGCAACAGCCCGAGCGCTGCACCGAGGTGCTGCTCAACCATCTGCTCGACCGCCCGGGAGGCGCCGCATGACCGAGCCCGACCCGTACGACGCCGGCATGTCGGTACGCCGCGCTGTCCTCGGCGATGCGCACGTCGACCGCGCCATGTCCGGCGCCGACGACTTCACGCGCGACTTCCACGAGTTCATCACCCGCTATGCCTGGGGCACCATCTGGACCCGCGAGGGTCTGGGCCGGCGCGAGCGCAGTCTGATCACGCTTGCCCTGCTCGCCGGGCTCGGTCGGGCGGAGGAGCTGCCGCTGCACGTGCGGGGGGCGTTGACCAACGGCGTCACCCGCGACGAGATCAAGGAGGTGCTGCTGCACACGGCCGTCTACGCCGGTGTACCAGCGGCCAACACCGCCTTCGCCGTCGCCCGCGAGACCCTCGACGAGATCCCCGACTGACCAGCGACCTTCGGCTGCGACACGCCGGGCGTGGCGTGCCCGAAGGTCGCTGGTGGAGCGGTATTGACAATCATTGTCACTCAGGTGAACATGGTTGTCATGACGTACAGGGCGACCCTCGCGGTGGCGGTGCTCGCTGCGGTCGCCCTGACCGGGTGCGGCGCCAGCGCTGGCAGCCGGTCCGCCGCGTCCACCGGCAAGCTGTCCGTCGTCGCCGGGTTCTACCCGCTCGAGTGGGTGACCGAGCAGGTCGCCGGCCCCCACGCCGAGGTCGCGTCACTGACCAAGCCCGGCGCAGAGCCGCACGACCTCGAGCTGGCGCCGCGGGACATCGCCGAGGTAGCCGACGCCGATCTCGTGGTCTATCTGCAGGGCTTCCAGCCGGCCGTCGACCAGGCGGTGAACCAGGAGGGAAACAACCACGCCTACGACGCATCGAACGACGCAGACCTCTCGCTGCGGTACACCGCGATCGAGGACGGTCGGCACAGCGCGGACAAGGGCACGGTCGACCCCCACTTCTGGCTCGACCCCACCCGCCTCGCGGCGGTCGCACAGCGCCTCGCCAAGCGGCTGGCCGCGGTCGATCCCGACAACGCCGACGACTACGCGGCGAATGCCGCGACGCTGCAGGGCAAGCTCGTCACCCTCGACGGTGAGCTCACGACCGGACTGGCCAGCTGCGTCAACAAGGACCTCGTGACGAGCCACAACGCCTTCGGCTACCTGGCAGAGCGGTACGGGCTTACCCAGATCGGCATCACCGGCCTGAGCCCGGAGGACGAGCCGAAGCCCAGCGACCTCGCGGCCGTCGCCGACCTGGTGAAGCGCAACGACGTGCACACCATCTACTACGAGACCCTCGTCAGCCCGGCCGTCGCCCGGACCGTGGCCGGCGAGACCGGTGCCACCACCGAGGTCCTCGACCCGATCGAGGGGCTCACCAAGGCGTCCCAGGGCAGGGACTACCTGGCAGTCATGCGCAGCAACCTGGCCAACATCCAGCGGGGCCAGCCATGTCCGTGACCGAGACCGAGGTCGTGCGGATGCGCGGCGGCGCAGTGGGCTACGGCGACCGCCCGGTGATCCGGGACATCGACTTCTCGCTGCACACGGGCGAGGTGGTCGTGCTGCTCGGCCCGAACGGCTCGGGCAAGACCACCCTCGTGCGCGGCATCCTCGGTCTCGCTCCCCTCATCTCAGGCGAGCTCGCGCTGTTCGGTGTCCCCGCCGCGAGCTTCCACGAGCGCTACCGCCTCGGCTACGTGCCGCAGCGCCACACCGTCGTGGGTGGCGTGCCCTCGACAGTCCGCGAGGTGGTGTCGTCCGGCCGGCTCTCCCGCAAGCGACCGTTCGCCTGGATGAAGGCACCCGACCGCGAGGTCGTGTCCCAGGCCATCGAGACGGTCGGCCTCGCCGAGCGCGCCGACACGAGCGTCGCGCAGTTGTCCGGCGGTCAGCAGCGACGGGTGCTCATCGCCCGCGCGCTCGCAGCCGAACCCGACGTACTGGTGATGGACGAGCCGACCGCAGGCGTCGACGCGGCCAACCAGGAGATCCTCGCAGCCACCCTGCGCCAGCTCGTGGCCAACGGGAGCACCCTGCTCCTTGTCGCGCACGAGCTCGGACCGCTCGAGCCGCTCATCGGAAGGGTCGTCGTGATGCGAGACGGGCACGCGGTCTACGACGGCCCGCCGGTGCCAGGCGGCGAAGGGGTCTACCACGCACCCGCCCACCACCACCTGGACGACCAGCGTCCCGACCCCCACGACCTCGGCCTGTCGGGGCAGCTGCCATGACGCTCGACCTGTTGCACTACGGCTTCATGCAGCGCGCGCTGCTCGCCTCGTTGCTCGTGGGCATGACGGCGCCCTCGGTCGGTGTCTACATCGTGCAGCGCCGGCTGGCGTTGATCGGCGACGGCATGGGACACGTCGCCCTCGCGGGAGTTGCCCTCGGCGTGCTGACCACCGGTCAGCCGGTGCTGACCGCTCTGGTGACCGCAGTGGTCGGTGCTGTGGTCATCGAGCTGGTCCGGGCCCGCGGCCGCACGAGCGGAGACGTCGCGCTCGCGGTCATGTTCTACGGCGGCATCGCGGCCGGCGTCGTGATCATCAGCCGGGCGCCCGGCGGCACGCCGGCCAACCTCAACAGCTATCTGTTCGGCGCCATCACGACCACGTCGCGCACCGACCTCGTCGTCTTCGCCGTGCTCGCCGTGCTCGTGCTCACTGCCACGATCGGGCTCGCCCCGCGCCTGTTCGCCGTCAGCAACGACGAGGAGTACGCGCGTGCCGCCGGGCTGCCCGTGCTCGGCATCAACCTCCTGCTGGCGGTCATCACCGCGACAACCGTCGTGATCAGCATGCGGGTCGTGGGCCTGCTGCTCATCAGCGCGCTCATGGTCGTCCCGGTGGCGACCGCCCAGCTGCTCGTGAACAGCTTCCGCAGCACGCTGGTCACGGCAATCGGCATCGGCGTCGCGGTAAGCCTCGGTGGCACCACGACGTCCTACTACGCGAACACCCCGTCGGGCGGGACCATCGTGCTGCTCGCCATCGCGATCTTCACCCTTGCGGCAGTCGGCACCAGCGTGCGCTCGGTCCTGCACCGCAACCGGCACGACGAGGCCGAGGACCACCTGCACCGCCACGGCGAGCACTGCGGGCACCTCGCCGTTCCTCATGACGACCACGTCGACTACGTGCACGACGGTCACCGGCACGCGCCGCACGGCGAGCACTACGACGAGCACTACGACGAGCCGGAGGCCACCATGAGCTCGCGAGGCACCGAGGGACACCCATGACAGGCAGCCCACCTCAGGTTCGCTCGACCCGGCAGCGTGCAGCGGTGTCCGCCGTTCTCGACGAGCTCGACGGCTTCCGAAGTGCGCAGGATCTGCACGCGATGCTGCGACAGCGGGGCGAGGGCATCGGGCTGACGACGGTCTACCGCACCCTGCAGGCCCTCAGCGAGGCCGGCGAGGTCGATGTGCTGCGCACGGACGACGGTGAGTCGGTCTACCGCCGGTGCAGCACCGGGCACCACCACCACCTGGTGTGCCGCAGCTGCGGCCGCACGGTCGAGGTCGAAGGACCGACGGTCGAGCGATGGGCCGATCGCGTCGCCACCGAGAACGGTTTCGTCGACGTCAGCCACACCCTCGAGGTGTTCGGCACGTGCGACGCCTGCGCCGCGGGGGGCTGAGGACCGGTCGCTGCAGCTCCCGCCCATGGCGCGGACCCGAGCACAGCGCTGGCCTAGACTCGGCCCCGCGTGTCGCCCCGACCGGTGAGCGGCGCGCGACGATGCCGGAGTGGCGCAGTGGTAGCGCAACCGCCTTGTAAGCGGTAGGTCGTCGGTTCGA
>JAVEDJ010000092.1 GCA_030841025.1 Actinomycetota bacterium | reverse complement strand
TGTCTGTCACATCAGACCTCCTCAGCGAACTAGCCGTTGACTCTATCGGCGAACCAATCACATTCCGTCGAGCCTCATCCTCACGACCTGACAACGAAGCGGCGCTGCACCAGAAACAAAGATCGCGGCACGGCCTGAAAGAAGTACGGGAGGAGCCCCACACCGACGGTGTGGGGCTACTCTGTCCGTCTGCTTGATCCGACCGAATGAATGCGTGTCCAGAGATTTGTCGCTTCTCGGAGAATGCGGTGTCCGTCCCCAATCGGCCAGCGACGCGATTCCTGAGATCGCGTCAAACTGGGCGAAGTGACGCGGCTCATGGCGCCGAGCTCGGCGAGAGGGGCGCTCCGATCGCTATGAGCGGACGGAAGCGACAGAGCTGGCACTACCGCTCGGTTTCCGGAAGCGCCAGCGGACTGCTCCAGAACGGCACATACCGAGCGCGTTCATCGCAGCATGTGCGGACCGCCGCGTCAGCCGTCTCGGCGCCCCACGAGGAGCGAGTCCTCGTCATGGCCCGATTCGACGCCAGACATCAATCGCGGTCTCTCGCATCTGTTCGCTGAACTGTCCCTCAGGGCTGGCCTCCGCCAGAAGGTCACGCAGTGCAGCCTCGAAGACCTCGCGCCCGTCGCCAAACAGGTGCGGGGCCGCACTGGACAGAGAGAACACACTGGCCACGATCTCATCGGCGCTACGGACCACCATCTGACCGGGGACCTCGATGCGCGTTGGGTCGATGAAGCCGGCGGCTTCGTAGATGGTGCCCTCGACGGTTCCCCGTTCGGTTGCGCTGGTCGGGGTCGGGGGCAACGTTCCTTGTCCTGCGCGGCGACGCGGGCCCAGGACCCGCTTGACCAGGCCGTCGATCTCCCGTCGAGGTGGGCGAGGGTAAAGCGTCGGCCCGTCGGTGTCCACGCCTTCGTGTGTCGTGGCGTGCAGGTGCACCAAGAAGCCGTCAGTGGCGAGCGCGCGATGGATCAGGGCGGCCACCCGAGCCCGGTCCATCCAGTGGAACGACTGCGCCAGGGTGGCGACCCGGAACGGGCCGAGGTCGGGCGGGAGGTCTTCGGCACGCGCGGCGATCCAGTCGACGTTGGTGATGCCCGCGAGGCCAGCCTGTCGCTCGCCCTCGGCAAGCATCTCGGCATCGGCGTCAAGGCCCGTTGCCTGCTCGAACCATGGAGCGAGCAGCAGCGTGAGGGAGCCTGGCCCGCAGCCGACGTCGAGGAGCCGACCGCTGCCATCGAGCGCGAGTTCGGCGACCAGGCAGTCGACTATCTCCTGGGTGTATGCGACCCGTCCCTGAACGTAGTAAGCCGCGCTGCCCGCATACAACGAGAGATCCCACTCCCACTGGACATGGCTCACCAGATCAGTATGTTGCCTCGGTTCACGCGCGTCGGCTCATCTGCACGTGAGTGACTTCCCCCCGTAATCATTGACGTGCCGTCGAGTGCTCGGAAATGCCGGATCTGTTCGCCGACCGGTCCTGGAGAGCTCACTGGAGCTGCGCACCGGAGCTGGCGCTACCGATCGATTCAGCGTTCTGCTGCCGACGAGATGATCCGAGCGAGGCCTATTCGCCAGCCACCCATTTGGCGAAGACTCCCGCGACCAACCATCAGCGGGCATCGCTAGACGCGCGGGCCGTGCTCGGGCCGGCCGGCCCGGCCGGCCCGGCCGGAAGGACGAGGACCATCGAGCGCGCGGACCGCAAGCAGATGCGGACGTCGCAAGCCGGCCCAGCCGCGCGCGGCGATGAGAGGGCTCGCCCGAAATCGTGGCGCGTCCTGTAGCGGCATGATGGGGACCATGCGTGTGATCTGTGCTTCTACTGCGGGCGCGGGTCACTTCTCGCCGTTGGTGCCATGGATCGAGCATCTCCTCGGGGCCGGGCATGAGGTGCTTGTCGTAGGCCCGCCAGCCTTGGGGACTGCTGCTGCCCGATGGGAGTTCCGTTCGGGTGGGACGGCGGATCCCGCCGAGGTCGGAGCGATCATGGGGCGCGCGATGTCGATGCGTCAGGAGGACGCAGCCGACATGGTGATCGGTGACGTCTTCACCCGGTTGAACTCGGGTGCCCTCGTCCCTTCGATGCGGTCCGCGATCGCGGAGTTCCGCCCTGATGTCGTGCTCCGCGACCCTGCGGAGTTCGCTTCCGCGCTGTGTGCCGCCGAGGCCGACATCAGACAAGTGCGGATCGGCCACGGCCTCGGCAGTGGTGAGGTGACCCTGCTTCGGCATGCACGACCAATCCTTGAGGGGTGGAGGGGAGGACTGACGGACGTGGTGGCCGCTTCGGCGTACTTCACGCGCTTCCCTGAGTCCGTCGACCCTGCCACCTTCCCAGCGACGCGGTGCTATCAGGAAGGGCCGGCGCCGATGAATCTGCGAGCTCGGGAAGGCGAGAAAGTTGGTTTCGTTTACGTCACTCTCGGCACCGTGACTCCGACCATCCCCATTTTGCTGCCGTGGTACTCGGTGCTCCTCGAGGCGATTGAGGGGCTTCCCGTCAGCGCACTGATAACTGTCGGGCGCAGCCTTGAGCCATCAAGGGTGGGGCCTGTTCCTGCCAACGTCGAGGTCACCCAGTGGGCGGACCAACGAGCAGCCATGGCGCGTGCTGCTGCCGTCGTCCACCATGGAGGTTCCGGCACGGTGCTGAGCTCGCTCGAGTGCGCGTGTCCTCAGCTCGTGGTGCCCCTTTTCGCGGACCAAGGGGACAACGCGGCCATGGTTGAGCGGGCAGGCCTAGGACTCGCCGTCGCTGATCAGGCCAGCGACGGCCCCGCAGCCGTGAGGGAACCAAGACCTGACGACGCTCACCGGATCCACGATGCGCTGCAGCGGCTCCTCGCCGCAGACGCGATGCGCGCTCGCAGCCGAGAGGTAGCCGACCAGATGTCGCAACTGCCCACCCTCGCTGACCTATCCCTGGACTGACACCGGAACACGGATGCACCTACGCACGGTCGGCCACCCTCCGCGCGCGGAGCTCCACGAGACTACGGAGCGCCTCCTCGCACGTATCGAGGAGTCGAGCTAGCCGACCCGGCTGTCACCAGGATGCGTCGGGTGGCTTGATTGCTCGGTGGCGTCGGCGTGGCTCAGCATCGCCTCCGTTGGGCGTCTGCCCTCAGGGGGTGCAGCCGGCTCTTTGTCGTCGGCTGACCTCGAACGGTCCGGCTAGCCGGAACCACAGATGGCCGCTGGCAGCGACGACAGGCAACCGTTCGACGGCGATGCTCGTAGATCCACGGATCGAACGTCACCAGGGGTGAGAGACATGCAGCAAGTGCGGATCAGCGCAAGCCACCATGCGGCACATGCGCGTCGCCGCCACGAGGACGAAGCAGTACTTCCACTCGACCCGCGCGACCCCGAGATCACCCGAGCCAGGCACCTGCAGATGGCAGCCCGTTCCCGGGCTCGCACTGCGTGCGGAGAGTCCTCGACATGATGTCGATGGTGGTGCCGATGGGAGCGCCGGGGCCGTTGGTACACAAGATCAGGCGCGCGGCCGCTGCGCTCGTACAGGAGCTGGGCGTAGTTGCAGCGGTCGCCGCGATGGCCCCTCTCAGCCGGATGGGCCGCAGTTTTGAGCGGGCAGTCGATGCGCTGCAGCCGGTTGCGGCGCAGGCCGCTCCTACCGGACGGCCGGTGTTGCTCGTGCATGGCTTCGCAGGCACGAAGTCCTGCTGGTTCGCGCTCACGAGCGCTACGTGCCCAGGGCGTGACGGTAGACGCGATCAACTACCTGCCGTTCGGCACGTCGGTGGAAGTCCTCGCCGACCGGCTCGCGGTCAAGGTAGCGAGCCTTCTGTCTGAGACCGGCGCGGACAAGGTGCACCTGGTCGGACACAGCCTGGGCGGGGTCGTCATCGCGCAGGCGTTCGCCGACGGCCGCCTCACCGGACAGGTCGACACAGTAGTCACCATCGCTGCGCCTTTCGGGGGCTCGCCGTGGGCGAGCCTGCTGCCGCTCGGGGCGACCCAGCGGGCGCTGCGGGACGGTTCGCCGCTACTCCGCCGGCTCGCCGCCTCACCGCTACCGGACGGCGTGCAGTGGGTGGCCTTTACCGCGACTCTCGACGTGATGGTGCCTGGTCGCCGGTCGGTGCCGGCTCAAGCCGGAGTGCAGACCGTAACGGTCAGCGACATTGGGCATGTCGGGCTGCTGCTGAGCCAGCAGGTTGTCGACCGGATCGTCGACGCGCTGCCGATAGACCGCCGCGCCGAGCACCGGCACTTCGGCCTGCTGCCAGCACCGGTGGGCGGCGGCCAGCGCGTGCGTCCTGCCGGTGCCGGCCTTGCCGACCACCACGTCCACGCCGTGGCCGGAGGTGGTCAGCTGCCGGACCATGGCCTGCTGTTCGGTAACAACGTCCGGGTCCGGGCCAGCTCGCGGTCGACGGCGAGGTTGTCCACCATGGCCCGACCACTGTCACGGGACCCGAGGGCGGTGCCGATCACCTGCTGCTCGATGGTGAGCATGTCCCTGGTGGTGTGCCGGGCGAAGGACCGTGCGGCGCCCGGCCGGGTCTCGCGCCGGGACAACCGGTCGACCGGGACCACCTCCGGGTTGTCCAGCAAGTTGTCCGCCAGCTGCTCCACCGCGTGCACCGGGGCGCCGCCGGGCAGCTCGCCACACCAGGCCCGCAGCGCGTCGCGTCGGTCGAAGACCGCGGCCTTCGCGGTCAGCCCGTCCGGGCCGAGCAGGACGGCGGCGGCCCGGGCGAGGACCTCCTGGCTGGCTGGGTGAGGCGGGGGTGGTCCGCTCCAGCAGCCGGGCTTGGGCTGCGGCGTCGAAGCCCAGCTGACCGGCGCGGGCGTGCCACGCCGCCGTCAGCGACGCGGCGGGTACCGCGTAGTCCTTGGCCCGTCGGGTGGCTGGCCAGCGTGACGACCTGGGCGGCGGCGGGGGACGACTCGCCGCGGCGATCCACCTCGGCCTCGATCTCGACCCGATCATCGCCCGGGCGCGCTCCCTCCGCTCACCCCGGGCTGCCCGGCGCGGGCCGCCCTGGGCCGGAACAACAGTGCTGAGCATCGGCAAGCTGGGTCGGGGCGCCTGCGCTCGGCTGTCCGGTTGAAGTAGAAGATCTTGCCAGCTGCCGAGAAGTGGAGCGCGCGGGCCGCCACCTGCATCGTCACGTCAGGCGAGCGCCGCGCGGCCCTCTGCAGCAACCAGCCGCGGAGTTGCTGGGGCCGGATCTACTGGAAGCCGTCAGGGTCCGGTCAGCGTGCGGGCAGCAGCCGGGCGGCGGTCCCCCGCTTTACCTGAGCGGGGCGCTGCTGCTCACCGGCGAACGAGCTCACCACGACCAGGGCGCCAGTCAGCGCCGGCACCAGCCACTGC
>JAVEDJ010000048.1 GCA_030841025.1 Actinomycetota bacterium | reverse complement strand
TGTTCTGCGTCGGCCCGCTGACCATTCTCGGCTCGCTGGAGGACGGGCTCGGCCGCGGCATCGACAAGCTCGCGCTGAAGGCCACCTTGGACGGCTTCGCGTCGATCGCCTTCGCCGCGAGCCTGGGATGGGGAGTCGCGGCGTCCGCGCTCGCCATCCTCGTCGTACAGGGGTCGCTGACCGCGCTCGGCGCCGTGCTTGGTGACCTGCTGCCCGAGCCCCACCTGCTCGCCCTCACTGCGACCGGTGGGCTGCTGCTCGTCGGGGTGTCGCTGCGGCTACTGCAGATCAAGCCCGTGCCGGTCGGCGATTTGTTACCAGCGCTCGTCGTCGCGCCTGTCCTTGTCCAGATTGTGATCGCCACACGCTAGGTTTCTCACCACGTGACGCCGGGTTCGCTGCCATCAGCTTGTGTAACCGCACTATGCTCCGGCCGTCCGGTCCCTGTTCAGCGAACGACCTGACCTGCGTGTTGGTCACCGGAGGTGCCTGGTGCACAAGAGACTGGCCTTGTTCCTCGCGGTGCTGTTCTCGACGCTGGCCGCCGTCCTCGGGGTCGGTGCGGGCACTGCACAGGCCGAGGGCGAGACCGTGTTCGGGTTCCTCTTCCAGCGCAAGGGCACCGAGCGGGTCGCCTACGAGGGCGTCACGGTGGCCGTGAAGGGCCCCAAGGGCTTCACCGGCAAGGCCACGAGCGATGCCAAGGGCCGCTGGGAGGTCCCGCTGCCCGGCCCGGGCCGCTACACGGTCGAGCTGGACACCAAGACGCTGCCGAAGGGCGTCACCCTGACCGACGAGACGAAGAAGTCGCTGAAGGTCGAGGTCCTCGAAGGCCAGACCAAGCCGGTGCTCTTCCCGCTGGGCAAGAGCACCCGCCAGGTCGAGAGCAAGTGGAGCCAGGCGGCCCAGCTGACCGCTGAGGGCCTGCGCTTCGGCCTGATCATCGCGCTCGCCGCTCTCGGCCTGTCCCTGATCTTCGGCACCACCGGTCTGACCAACTTCGCCCACGGCGAGTTGGTGACGCTCGGGGCGCTGCTGACCTGGTGGCTCAGCACGGGCGTCGTGCCGTTCTTCCCGGACTTCGGCGGGCTCCAGTTCTTCCCCGCCGCCGCCATCGCACTGATCGTGTGCGGGCTGTTCGGCTGGGCCAACGACGCCGGCCTGTGGCGACCGCTCAGACGCCGCGGCACCGGGTTGATCGCCGCGATGATCGTGTCGATCGGCATGTCCATCTTCTTGCGCTACTTCTACCTCTACCTGTTCGGTGGGTCGACCCGCCAGTACCCCGACTACCGCGGCGCCACGGGCATCGACATCGGCCCGATCAGCCTCGCCGCGGTCGACTACTGGTCGATGGCCGTCGCCGTGGTCGTCCTTGGCGCCGTCATCTACGCACTGGTCAACACCCGGATCGGCAAGGCCACCCGCGCGGTCTCCGACAACCCGGCGCTGGCGGCCGCGTCCGGCATCGACGTCGACCGGGTGATCCGAGTGGTCTGGGTCTCGGGAGCGATGCTCGCCGGTCTGGCCGGCGTGCTGCTGGGCCTGGCGCAGGGCGTGAACTTCCAGATCGGCTTCCAGATCCTGCTGCTCATCTTCGCCGCCGTCACCCTCGGTGGGCTGGGCACCGCCTACGGCGCCCTGGTCGGCAGCATCGTGGTGGGCATGTTCATCTCGGTCTCCACACTGTGGATCCCGGTCGAGCTGAAGAACGTCGGGGCGCTCGGCATCCTGATCGTCATCCTGCTCGTGCGGCCACAGGGCATCCTCGGCCGTGCGCAGCGAGTCGGCTGAGGCGAAAGGAGCGACACGTGGACTGGCAACGGATCATCATCAACGCCCTCGAGGCGTCGGTCGGCCTGCAGGCCGTCGTGTTCGCGCTGGCCGCGATCGGCCTCAACGTGCACTTCGGCTACACGGGACTGCTGAACTTCGGACAGTCCGGCTTCCTGGCGGTCGCGGCCTACGGCCTCGCCGTCACGGTCGCGACGTTTGACCTGCCGTTCTGGCTCGGCATCGTGTTCGGCCTGCTCGGGGCCGTCGTGCTGGCCCTGCTCCTCGGCATCCCCACGTTGCGGCTCCGGGCCGACTACCTGGCGATCGTCACCATCGCGGCCGCCGAGATCATCCGGCTCACCGTGAGATCGGTGACGTTCGAGGGGACCTTCGGCGGCTCCGACGGCCGGCAGGGCTTCGCGGGTGGCTTCTACGACCTCAACCCTTATCCCAAGCGCCAGTACAACATCGGTGAGTTCGGCTTCAACGAGCGGCAGATGTGGATCCTGACCGTCGGGTGGGTCCTGGTCGCGCTCTCGTGCCTGATCGTCTTCCTGCTGATGCGCAGCCCGTGGGGTCGGGTGCTGAAGGCAATCCGGGAGGACGAGGACGCCGTACGCAGCCTGGGCAAGAACGTCTACTCCTACAAGATGCAGAGCCTGATCATCGGCGGCGTCCTGGGCAGCCTCGGCGGCTTCGTCTACGCACTGGGGCAGGCCTCGATCCAGCCGGACATCTTCGGCACCGACACGACGTTCTTCGCCTACACGATCCTTATCCTGGGTGGCGCCGCGCGCGTGGCCTCGCCGGTCGTCGGGGCGATCGTCTTCTGGATGCTGCTGTCGCTGACCGACAACGTCCTCAACGAGGCGATCGACGCCGGCTACATCTCTAGTTCCGTCATCAACAATACGCAGGTCGGTCAGTTCCGGTTCATGCTGGTCGGGTTGCTACTCATGTTGCTCATGATCTTCCGACCGCAGGGGATCTTCGGCGACCGGAGGGAGATCGCACTCGATGCCCGCTGACCAGACAGAGGCTGCCGCCGAGGGACACACGGCGACGGCGTCCCGACCCGACGCGGGCAGCCGTCGTGGCCGTCGGGACGCCGCGGCCCTCGCCCTCAAGGACGTCCCGCACGAGCCCGGGGCGCCCAAGCCCGACCCCATCCTGGTCGCCGACGGCATCAAGCGGCAGTTCGGTGGGCTCACCGCCGTCGACGTCGACCACGTCGAGCTGCAGCGCGGCGCCATCACGGCGCTCATCGGGCCCAACGGCGCGGGCAAGACGACCTTCTTCAACCTGCTCACCGGGTTCGACCAGCCCAACTCCGGCATCTGGTCGTTCAACGGCAGATCCCTGTCCGGTGTCGCGGCGCACCGGGTCGCGCGCCTCGGCATGGTCCGCACGTTCCAGCTGACCAAGGCGCTGTCCAAGCTGACCGTCATCGAGAACATGCGGCTCGGCGCCACCGGGCAGCGTGGCGAGAACGTCTTCCGTGCGCTGTTCCGGTCGGTGTGGGGCGCGCAGGAGCGCGAGATCACGACCCGCGCCGACGACCTGCTCGAGCGCTTCAAGCTCGACGCGAAACGACAGGACTTCGCCGGCAGCCTCTCCGGCGGTCAGCGCAAGCTGCTCGAGATGGCGCGGGCGCTCATGGTCGGTCCCGAGATGGTCATGCTCGACGAGCCGATGGCCGGCGTGAACCCGGCCCTCACGCAGTCGCTGCTGGGCCACGTCAAGGACCTGCGCGAGGACGGCATGACCGTGCTGTTCGTCGAGCACGACATGGACATGGTCCGTGACATCTCCGATTGGGTGATCGTGATGGCGCAAGGAAAGGTCATCGCCGAGGGGCCCCCGGACAGCGTCATGGGCGACCAGCGCGTCATCGACGCCTACCTCGGTTCGCACCACGACGCCGTCCTCACCGAGGAGGAGGAGCAAGAGGTGCTGGCGAAGGCCGAGGAGGCCCTCGAACGCGAGCGTGCCGAGAACGAGGAGACCGCCCAGTGACTGACGAGCAGCGACCTCCCGGCGAGCAGTCGACGCCCGACACCGAACAGACGACGGGCGCCCCTGGCAGCCCGGTCGGGCCGTCTGCCGCGCCAGCCGGCGAAACCCAGGCCGCCGCCGTCAAGGACGCCGGGTCAGGCGGCGCTCATGACCCGAGCCAGGCGGACGGCACGACCGAGGCGGCTCCCGCGGCCACCGGTCACGCGCGTGCCTCAGACCGGGCGAGCGACCACAGCGAGCACGAGCGCGGCGCCGCCAACGCGCTGCTGCGCACCGACGGCGTCGTCGCGGGCTACGTGCCCGGGGTCAACATCCTCAACGGCTGCGACTTCTACGTCGACGACGGCGAGCTCGTGGGCATCATCGGGCCGAACGGTGCCGGAAAGTCGACGCTGCTCAAGGCGATCTTCGGCCTGATCAAGGTCAGCGAGGGCGCGATCACGTTGCGCGGCGAGAACATCACCGGGCTCAAGGCCAACGAGCTGGTGGCCAAGGGCGTCGGGTTCGTGCCGCAGACGAACAACGTGTTCCCCAGCCTGACGATCGAGGAGAACCTCGAGATGGGGGTCTTCCAGTCGCCGAAGAAGTTCAAGCAGAGCTTCGAGTTCGTGACCGGGCTGTTCCCCGCGCTCGGCGACCGTCGATCGCAGCGCGCCGGGTCGCTGTCCGGCGGCGAGCGGCAGATGGTGGCGATGGGTCGCGCCCTGATGATGGAGCCCTCGGTCCTGCTGCTCGACGAGCCCTCGGCCGGCCTGTCCCCTGCCCTGCAGGACGAAGTGTTCGTCCGCACCCGGCAGATCAACCGGGCCGGCGTCTCGGTCATCATGGTCGAGCAGAACGCCCGGCGCTGCCTGCAGATCTGCGACCGCGGCTACGTGCTCGACCAGGGCCGCAACGCCTACACCGCCAGCGGCAAGGACCTCATCAACGACCCCAAGGTCATCGAGCTCTACCTGGGCACGCTCGCCAAGGCCTGAGCAGGTCGACGAACCAGCAGAGTCAAACGAACGAGAGGGCCCGGCCAGACGGCCGGGCCCTCGTCGTCGTACTGCGTGTCGTGACTCAGAGCAGCGTGATCAGATCTTGCCGCTCTTGGCCTCGGTGAACGTGTACTTGCTGTCGGCGCCGTAGCTGTAGATGCCGATCGAGGCCTGGCTCGGGTCGCCCTTCGCGTTGAACTCGATCGGACCGCTCACGCCGTCGTAATCGATGTCCTTCTTGTCCTTGAGCAGCGCGACGCAGTCCTGGAAGGACGTGCACTTCTCGCCGCCCGAGCTGACGTCCTGCATCTTGGCTGCGATGGAGGCGCCGGCGTCGTCACCCGCCGCCTGTGCGGCGAGCGCCACGACGATCGTGGCGTCGTAGGACTCAGGCGAGTAGGCGAACTCGGTCAGGTCGGGCTTGAGCGTGGTCAGGCGCTTCTTGAAGTCAGCGCCAGCAGCGACGCCGGGCAGGGTGCCCTTGACGCCGGTCAGGGTGCCCTTGGGGAAGTCCTTGTCGTAGTTGGCGAGGTTGCCGTCCACGAAGTAGATCTTCTTTGTCTTGGGCCCGATGCCCTGCTTGACCAGCTCGGGGATGATCTTCTTGGTCTCGTCGAACGCGATGACAGCGATCGCCTCCGGGTCGGCGGCCTTGATCTTGCCGACCTCGGTCGCGAAGCTCGCGGCCTTGGGGTCGTAGACGACCTTCTCGACGACCTGGCCACCACTGCCCTCGAAGGCCTTGGTGACGGAGTCGGCGAGACCCGTGCCGTAGGAGTCCTGCAGCGCGAGGATGCCGAGGGTCGTGTTGCCGTCGGACGCGATCAGGTCACCGTTGACACGGCCCTGCAGGACGTCCGGCGGAGCAGTGCGGAAGTACAGACCCTTGTCGTCGTAGTTCGTGAGCTCGTCGGACGTGTTGGCCGGCGAGATCTGCAGCGTGCCGTTGCCGGTGATCTTGTCGATGACCGAGAGCGACACGGACGACGAGGCGGCCCCAACGATGGCGTCGACCTTGTTGGACAGCAGACGGTCGACCGACTGCGAGGCAGTGTCGGTCGAGGTGTCTCCGGAGTCGGAGTCGACCTTCTCGACCGGCTTGCCGTTGACGCCACCGGCGTCGTTGATGTCCTTGAGCGCCAGGTCGACACCTGCGAACTCGGGCGGGCCGAGGAACGCGAGCGAACCTGTCTGGGGAAGCAGCGTGCCGAACTTCAGCACACCGTCACCCTTGGCGGCGGCGGGCGCGGACGAACTGGTGTCCGCAGAGCTCGTGGGCTGGGTAGCTGTGCCGCCGTCGCTGCCACCGCAAGCAGTGAGCGCGAGGCCAGCGACACCCAGGACCGCGACCGACCGCCAAATCGGGTTGGGGCGGATCATTAACCGTCTCCTTCTGGGGGTTCCGCGGACCGGTTTGGACCGCGCCAGGTTCATCACCTGACGCGGGGAACCTATCGAACAGAAAGGGGATCTGCATCGAATGACGCGAAAGTGCCCCCCGCCTCGTTAGCGTTTCGTGACCTTTGTTTCGTGGGTGTTCGGCCAGATGGATGCCTGACGTTTCCGGCCCGCAACGTCAGGGCGTTGCCGCATCCTCGGCGGCAAGGTCGACCAGCAGGGTCTCCGCGACGGCTCGCATCGTGGTGCGCTGGTCCATGGACGCGCGCTGGATCACGCGGTACGCCGCCGCCTCGTCGAGGCCGCGGCGGGCCTGCAGCAGGCCTTTCGCCCGTTCCACGAGCTTGCGGGTCTCGAGCCGCTCCCGCAGGCCCCCCACCTCCGCCTCGAGCGCCGCGACCTCGTCGTACCGAGCCATGGCGATCTCGATGGCCGGCAACAGATCTGCCTTGGCGAACGGCTTCACGAGGTAGGCCATCGCGCCCGCGTCACGGGCCCGCTCGACCAGCTCGCGCTGGGAGAAGGCGGTCAGGATGACGACGGGGGCGATGCGCGCGCCGGCGATGCGCTCCGCGGCGGAGATGCCGTCGAGGCGCGGCATCTTCACGTCGAGTACGACGAGGTCGGGGCGCAGCTCACCGGCCAGTGCGACCGCCTGCTCACCGTCGCCGGCCTCACCCACGACGGTGTAGCCCTCCTCCTCGAGCATCTCCTTGAGGTCGAGCCGGATCAGTGCCTCGTCCTCCGCGATCAAGACGCGACGCTCAGGTGTGTGGCTCGGCATGAGGACAAGCCTAGGGAGCCGGTAGCCTGTGCGGGCCGGCCGGGATGATGGAACGGCAGACATGGCGGCCTCAAAAGCCGCTGCTCGCAAGGGCGTGTGGGTTCGAATCCCACTCCCGGCACCGTTGCGATGTCTCGGAACACCGTTCATCGGGGTCTCGGGACACGTTCACGTTGGGGCTGTGGTGGGTAGTCCCGGGCCTTTGTCCGCGACAACAGGCGAGATGGTGCGACAACAGGCCGGTACGCCTGTTGTCGCACCCTCTGGCCTACCCAACGTGGTCGAATCGCCAGGTAGGCGGTGGGGGGGCTAGTCGTGGTCGGTGACCACTGCGGTGCCGACGGCGTCACCGATGCGGTGCACGCGCAGCGCGTTGGTCGACCCCTTCAGCCCGGGCGGGCTCCCCGCCACGATCACCACGAGGTCGCCGCGCTGCGCGCGCCCGACCTCGAGCAGCAGACGGTCGACCTGCCGCACCATGTCGTCGGTGTGCGTGACCATCGGTGTGAGGAACGTCTCCACGCCCCAGCTCAGCGCCAGCTGGCTGCGCACGGCCTGGACCGGAGTGAACGCGAGCAACGGGATCGGTGAGCGCAGCCGAGACATCCGGCGTGCGGAGTCGCCGGTCTGGGTGAAAGCCACCAGGTAGCGCGCACCCAGGATGGCCCCGACGTCGGCAGCCGCTCTGGTGATGGCGCCGCTCTTGGTCCGCGGCGTGCCGGCCAGCGGCGGGATCATGTCGAGGGCGTTGTCCTCGATCTTGGCGGCGATGCGCGCCATCGTCCGCACGGCCTCGAACGGGTGCTGCCCCACGCTGGTCTCGCCCGAGAGCATCAGGGCGTCCGCGCCGTCGAGCACAGCGCCCGCGACGTCCGAGGCCTCGGCTCGGGTCGGCCGTGACGCCGAGATCATCGACTCGAGCATCTGCGTGGCCACGATCGCGGGCTTGGCCGACTGCCGTGCCATCGCGACGGCCCTCGCCTGCACCAGCGGCACGTCCTCCAGCGGCAGCTCGACGCCGAGGTCGCCGCGCGCGACCATCAGGCCGTCGAACGCATCGACGATCTCCCGCAGGTTCTCGACCGCCTCCGGCTTCTCGATCTTGGCCAGCACCGGCAGCCGAGCGCCCTCCTCGTCCATGATCGCGCGCACCTGGTCGGCGTCGGCCGCATGGCGCACGAACGACAGCGCGATCATGTCGGCGCGCAGGTGCAGCGCCCAGCGGAGGTCCTCGATGTCCTTCTCGGACATGGCCGGGACGCTGACGTTGACGCCCGGCAGGTTGATGCCCTTGTTGTTCGAGATGCGGCCGCCCTCGAGCACCGTGGTGACGACACGGGGACCGTCGACGCGCAGGCAGCGCAGGGCAACCTTGCCGTCGTCGATCAGCAGCCGGTCGCCCGCCTGGACATCACCCGCGAGACCGGAGTAGGTCGTCGAGACCTCTTTCGCGTCCCCCGGAACGTTCTCGGTGGTGATGGTGAACTCGGCGCCCTCGTGGAGGTCGACCGGGCCGGACGCCAGCCGACCGAGCCGGATCTTGGGCCCCTGCAGGTCGACGAGGACGCCGACACCGCGCTTGCTCCGGTCCGACGCCGACCGCACCCACCGGTAGACCTGCTCGTGGTCGGCGTAGCTGCCATGGCTCAGGTTGAGGCGCGCGACGTCCATGCCCGCCTCGACCAGGCTCATCACTCCCTCCTCGCTGGCGGTAGCAGGACCGAGGGTGCAGACAATCTTGGCGCGGCGCACCCCCCGAGCCTACGGGCCGAGAGGGCGGGTCGATGGAGGGTGGGTCACATCGCGGACGATGTGACCCCGGCGTTTGCTAGGCGTGCACCGGCCTAGAACCTGTCGAGCATTTCGCCCGTGAACGCCTTGAGGTCATCGGGCTTGCGGCTCGAGATGAGCACGTTGGGGCCGGCCTCGCACACGACGACCTCCTCGTCCACCCACGTCGCTCCCGCGTTGCGCAGGTCGGTCCGCAGGCTGGGCCACGAGGTGATGGTCCGGCCACGGACGAGGTCGGCCTCGACCAGGGTCCACGGCGCGTGGCAGATCGAGGCGACCGGCTTGCCGGCCGCGAAGAACGACTCCGCGAACGCGACCGCCCGCGGCTGCGTCCGGAGGAAGTCAGGGTTGGCCACCCCTCCAGGCAGCACCAACGCGTCGTACTGTGCTGTGTCCGCGGCGTCGACGGTCTCGTCGACGTCGAAGGTGTCGGCCTTGTCGAGATGGTTGAACGCCTGCACCTTTCCGGCCTCGGTGGACACCAGCCGCGGCGTACCGCCGGCCTGCTGCACGGCCTGCCACGGCTCGGTGAGCTCGACCTGCTCGACCCCCTCAGGCGCCACCAGGAACGCGATCGTCTTGCCTTGCAGGCTGTTGGCCATGATCTCCACCACCTCGTCGTCGTGAGCTGTACGACGACACGCGTGCCCGCGGCTGACAGGGCGAAACACGACGACCCCGGCCGGGAGGAGTCTCCCGGCCGAGGTCGCCTGGCGTGCGTGGTGACGGTGCTGTGTGCGCGGTGGCGCCTAGCGACCAGACCTCGACTTCACCGCGGCGTAGGCGTCGGCGATGCCGGAGCCGTAGAAGCCGTTGAACTCCGCGTCACCCTCGCACAGGGCGTCGAACTCGGTGCTCCGTCCTTCCGCCGTGTAGCTCTGGAGGCGCGGCGTCGGGCAGGCGTGCTCGTAGGCCGAGTCGACCAGGATCTTCTCGGTCTTCGAGGGCTTGAGCGTCAGGCCGCCGTTGCGCTTGTCCCGCTGTCCGAACTGGCTGACGATCAGCGCCGCAACACCGGTGACGTGCGGTGACGCCATCGAGGTGCCCTGCAGGTAGGTGTAGTAGCCGCACTGTGTGTATTCGGTCACGCCAGGAGGGCAGTCCTTGATGGTTCCGAAGCTCGCGCCGAGCGGGGTGATGTTGCCCGCCGCGTCGACCTCGCCGGCCGCCTGCAGCACGTTGACCGGGTAGGTGGACAGGATCTGGTTCTCGTTGGCGCGGAACGACGGAGTGCCGAACCCGTCGCGGAACCAGCCACCGGGTGCGGAGACCGAGATCTGCTCCACGCCGTAGTTGGAGTAGTCGGCCTTCTTGCCCGACGGACCGAGCGCGGAGACACCGAGGACGTGCGGCCCCTCGACGGGCAGGTCGACACAGCTGTTGTTGTCGATGGGCCGGTCGTAGCTCGTGCCCATCGGGTAGTCCGGGCTGCTGGTGTCGGTGCGCGGCTTGCCCAGGTCCTCGTGGTTGTTGCCCAGCGACCCGACGAGGGTGACGCCCTTCTTGTCGGCGTAGTTGAGCGCGCGGTTGACCGTGGCGATGATGGTGCGCTGCTCGGCCTGGGCCTCTGCGGAGTCTGCCGGGTTGGCCGTGCAGTTGTAGAGCCACGGGTCGATGTAGAACGACATGTTGATGACGTCGAGCCCGATGTCGGCGCCGTAGGTGAGCGCGTTGACGACCGGCTCGAGGAAGAGGAAGCCGCCGTCCTGGCCGCCACGGATCTCGACGAGCGTGACATTGGGAGCCACACCGGAGAGCCCGGTCCCGTTGGCGGCTGCCGCCACCGTTCCTGCGACGTGCGTGCCGTGGCCGGAGTCGTCCCACCCGACCGGGTCCTTGCAGCTCGGGAACTCACACGGGCCGTCGATGTCGGGCATGTCGGTGACGAAGTTGCGCGACCGCTCGGCGTCGAAGTTCGGCGCGATGTCGGGGTTGCGCGCGTCGATGCCGGAGTCGAGGATGCCGACGGTCACGCCCTTGTCACCTGCCTGCACGGTGCGCGCAACGTCGGAGCGGACCATCGTCAGACCCCACAGCTTGCTGTCCAGCGGGTCCGTGCCCGCCGTCGTGGCTCCCCTGTTGTCCTTGCCGGGCTTGCCGCGCCGGGCGTCGGGCGAGTGCTGCGCTTCCTTCTCGACAACGTCGCGGCGCGGCTTCGCCTCCGGCGTGCGGCCGATGGGCCGCGCCTTGGCCGCGCCGACCACGGCCGCGGACCTGCTCACGTCGAGCACGAAGCCGTTGCGCGGAGCCGTCACGGTCAGCAGGCCGAGCTGGGCGTTGGACCGGAGAACCCGACCGCCCGCGGCCTTGACCGCCTTGACCGCCTGCGCCCTGCTGGCGCCCTTCTCGATGAGCACGTTGAACTGCGTCGCCGCGCCGGACGGCTTCACGGCCCGGTCGCGGGCCTCCGCGCCGACGACGGGACTCTGGACGACGCCAGTGACCAGCGCTGCGGCGGTGACCGCCACGCCGGCGAGGAGTCTGCGGGATCGCACGATATGTGCCTCCTTGGTAAGGATGCCCGGATGTGACGCGGGTCACCCTAGATGAGGCTCGTGCCCCCCCGACAGGCGGGAGCTCTGGTCAGACGGTGAGCGGGCGCATCGCGGCGGTGACCGGGGCGGGCAGCTCGGACCCGCCCGAGAGCCACTCGTCGACGGCTGCCGCAGCGGCCCGGCCCTCGGCGATCGCCCAGACGATGAGCGACTGGCCACGGCCGGCGTCGCCGGCCACGAAGACCCCCGGCACCGTCGACATGAAGGACCCGTCTCGCGCGATGTTGCCGCGCCCGTCAAGCTCGACCCCGAGCTGCTCGAGCAGGCCGGGGCGCTCGGGCCCGGTGAAGCCCATCGCCAGCAGGACCAGGTCGGCAGGGATCTTCCGCTCGGTCCCTTCGATCGGCTGGAAGCGGCCCTCCACCATCTCGACGTCGACGAGCTCGATCGACGCGACGTTGCCGTCGCCGTCCTCCAGGAACCGCGTGGTGCTCACGGCGTAGACCCGCTCGCCGCCTTCCTCGTGGGCCGACGACGTCCGGTAGATGAGCGGCCAGGTGGGCCAGGGGTTGCCCTCCGGCCGCTCATCGGCGGGGCGAGGCAGGATCTCGAGCTGGGTCACCGACGCGGCACCCTGGCGATGCGCGGTGCCGAGACAGTCCGCACCCGTGTCTCCCCCGCCGATGATCACCACATGCTTGCCCTCGGCGGAGACCGGCACGGCGTACGACGGGTCGCTGGCGTGCCGGTTGGCGTGCGGGAGGTACTCCATCGCCTGCAGGATGCCCGCGAGCTCCCGCCCGGGCGCCGGTAGGTCGCGGCCAGCGGTGGCACCCACGGCGAGCACCACAGCGTCGTACCTCGCCCGTAGGCTTGAGGCGGTCAGCTCGGCGCCGACGTGCACGCTCGGCTTGAAGCGCGTCCCCTCGTCGGCCATCTGTTGGAGCCGACGGTCGAGGTGGCGCTTCTCCATCTTGAACTCGGGGATGCCGTAGCGCAGCAGGCCACCGATGGCGTCGGCCCGCTCGAGCACGACGACGGTGTGACCGGCGCGGGTGAGCTGCTGGGCGGCAGCCAGCCCGGCCGGGCCGGAGCCCACCACGGCGACGGTCTTGCCGCTCTGTCGCTCCGGGACCTGCGGCGTGACCCAGCCCTCGTCGAACGCGCGGTCGATGATCGAGACCTCGACCTGCTTGATGGTCACGGGCTCGGAGTTGATACCGAGCACGCACGAGCCCTCGCACGGTGCCGGGCAGAGCCGGCCGGTGAACTCGGGGAAGTTGTTGGTGGCGTGCAGACGTTCGATGGCGCCGCGCCAGTCGTCGCGCCAGGTCAGGTCGTTCCACTCGGGGATGAGGTTGCCGAGCGGGCAGCCGTCGTGGCAGAACGGGATGCCGCAGTCCATGCAGCGGCCGGCTTGCCGCTTCAGCACGGCCGCCGCCTCCGGTGTGTGCTGGGGCTCGTAGACCTCGCGCCAGTCCATGATCCGTACGTCGACCGGGCGGCGCTTGGGAAGCTCGCGGCTGGTCGTCTTGAGGAAACCCTTCGGGTCAGCCATGTGCGGCCTCCATGATGCGTGCCAGCGTCTCGGGACCGTCGGCGTCGAGCCCTTCCTCCAGCGCCGCGGCCTTGGCCACCAGCACGGCCTTGTAGTCCCGCGGCATCACCTTGCTGAACCGTCCGGCGGTTCCTTCCGGGTCGGCGCGCCACGCCTCGAGCAGCGCCTTGCCGACGGCCGAGTCGGTGGCCTCGACGTGCCGGCCGACCAGGTGCCGAACCAGCTCGAGGTCCTCGGCGTCGAGGGTCTCGAGGTCGACCATGTCGTCGTTCAGACGTGCCCGGTGCAGGTCGAGGACGTAGGTGGTGCCGCCGGACATGCCGGCAGCGAGGTTGCGCCCGACGGGTCCGAGGATGAGGACGGTGCCTCCGGTCATGTACTCGCAGCCGTGGTCGCCGACACCCTCGACGACTGCTGTCGCGCCGGAGTTGCGGACAGCGAAGCGCTCCCCGACCAGGCCACGGACGAAGACCTCGCCCGCGGTTGCGCCGTACAGCAGCACGTTGCCGGCGATGACGTTGCGCTCGGCCACCAGCCGCGCCTGCAGCGGTGGTCGCACGATGATGCGTCCACCGGACAGGCCCTTGCCGAGGTAGTCGTTGGCGTCACCGTGCAGCCGCAGGGTGATGCCGCGCGGCACGAAGGCACCGAACGACTGGCCCGCCGAGCCGGTCAGCGTGATGTCGATGGTCCCGTCGGGCAGACCCTCCCCGCCGTACCTCCTGGTGACCTCGGCGCCCAGCATCGTGCCCACCGTGCGGTTGACGTTGCGCACCGGCATCTGGAGCGTGACCGACTTGGCGGCGGCGAGCGCGTCGCCGGCCAAGGCGATCAGCTCGTTGTCGAGCGCCTTCTCCAGACCGTGGTCCTGCGTGGTGACGCACCGCCGTGGCGTGCCCTCGGGCAGGTCGGGCACGTGCAGGATCGGTGAGAGGTCCAGGCCGCTGGCCTTCCAGTGCTCGACCGCCCGGGAGGTGTCGAGCACCTCTGCGTGGCCGACGGCCTCGGCAATCGTGCGGAACCCCAGGGCCGCCAGGTGCTCACGCACCTCCTCCGCGATGTAGGTGAAGAAGGTCTCGACGAACTCCGGCTTGCCGGAGAACTTCTTGCGCAGCTCGGGGTTCTGCGTCGCCACACCGACCGGGCAGGTGTCGAGGTGGCAGACCCGCATCATGATGCAGCCGCTGACCACCAAGGGTGCGGTCGCGAAGCCGAACTCCTCGGCGCCGAGGAGTGCGGCGACGACGACGTCGCGTCCGGTCTTGAGCTGGCCGTCGGCCTGCACGACGATGCGGTCACGCAAACCGTTGAGCAGCAAGGTCTGCTGCGTCTCGGCAAGGCCGAGCTCCCACGGCGCACCGGCGTGCTTCAACGACGTCAGCGGCGAGGCGCCGGTGCCACCGTCGTGACCGGAGATGAGCACCACGTCCGCGTGGGCCTTGCTCACCCCGGCCGCAACGGTGCCGACGCCGACCTCGGACACGAGCTTGACGTGCACCCGGGCCTTGTTGTTGGCGTTCTTGAGGTCGTGGATGAGCTGGGCGAGGTCCTCGATGGAGTAGATGTCGTGGTGTGGGGGCGGCGAGATGAGACCGACTCCGGGCGTGGAGTGACGCGTGCGGGCGATCCAGGGGTAGACCTTGTTGCCGGGCAGCTGTCCGCCCTCGCCGGGCTTGGCACCCTGCGCCATCTTGATCTGCAGGTCGTCGGCGTTGACGAGGTACTCGCTCGTCACGCCGAAGCGACCGCTGGCCACCTGCTTGACGGCCGACCGGCGGTCGTCGTACAGCCGCTCTGAGTCCTCGCCGCCCTCGCCCGTGTTCGACTTGCCGCCGAGGCGGTTCATCGCGATGGCGAGCGTCTCGTGCGCTTCCTGCGAGATCGACCCGTAGGACATGGCCCCCGTCGAGAAACGGCGCACGATCTCGGACACGGGCTCGACCTCGTCGATCGGCACCGGTGGGCGCGCACCGTCGGTGAAACCGAACAGCCCGCGCAACGTCATCAACCGCTCGGACTGCTCGTCCACGGCCTTGGTGTACTGCTTGAAGATGTCGTAGCGCCGAGCACGGGTGGAGTGCTGCAGCCGGAACACGGTCTCCGGGTTGAACAGGTGCAGCTCGCCCTCGCGCCGCCACTGGTAGTCACCACCGACGTCGAGCGTGCGGTGCGCAGTCGAGGAACGACGTGACGAGTAGGCCACGCTGTGCCGCGCCTCTACCTCGGCTGCCAGCACGTCGAGGCCGACGCCGCCAAGCTTGGAGGCGGTGCCGGTGAAGTAGCGGTCGACCAGCTTCTGGTCGAGACCGACAGCCTCGAAGACCTGCGCGCCGTGGTAGGAGGCCACCGTCGAGATGCCCATCTTCGACATCACCTTGAGCACGCCCTTGCCCAGCGCCTTGATGAGGTTGCGCACCGCCTGCTCGGGAGTGACGCCCGGCACGAGTCCGTGGGAGGCGAGGTCCTCGACCGACTCCATCGCGAGGTAGGGGTTGACGGCGGAGGCGCCGTAGCCGATGAGCAGCGCGACGTGGTGCACCTCGCGCACGTCGCCCGCAGCCACGATCAGCGCGACCTGCGTACGTGTCTTGGCGCGGATCAGGTGGTGGTGCACCGCGCTCGTGAGCAGCAGTGACGGGATCGGTGCCCACTGGGCATCCGAGTCGCGGTCGGAGAGCACGATCAGCCGCGCGCCGTCGGCGACCGCGGCGTCGACCTCCTCGAAGATGTGCTCGAGGCTCAGCTGCAGTGCCGGTCCCCCGCCCGCCGCGGGGTAGAGCCCGCTGATCCGGGCGGCTGAGAAGCCGGGCAGGTCACCGTCTCGGTTGATGTGCACGATCTTGGCGAGCTGGTCGTTGTCGATGACCGGGAAGTCGAGCACCACCTGACGGCAGTGGGCCGCGGTCGCCTCCAGCAGGTTGCGATCGGGCCCGATCGCGACGCCGAGCGAGGTGACGAGCTCCTCACGGATCGCGTCGAGGGGTGGGTTGGTCACCTGGGCGAAGAGCTGGCTGAAGTAGTCGAACAGCGGCCGCGAGCGCCGGGACAGCGCGGCGATCGGAGTGTCGGTGCCCATGGACCCGATCGGCTCCGCGCCGTTGCGAGCCATCGGCGTGAGCAGGATGCGCAGCTCCTCCTCCGTGTAGCCGAAGGTCTGCTGCCGCCGCGTGACGCTTGCGCGCGTGTGCACGACGTGCTCGCGCTCCGGCAGGTCGTCGAGGTGCAGCTGGCCGGCGTGCAGCCACTCGTCGTACGGCGCCTCCGCCGCGAGCTCCGACTTGATCTCGGCGTCGTCGACGATGCGGCCGCGATCGGTGTCGACCAGGAACATCCGACCGGGCTGCAACCGGCCCTTGCGGACGACGGTGGCCGGGTCGAGGTCCAGCACGCCGACCTCGCTGGCGAGGACCACGAGCCCGTCCTCGGTCACCCAGTAACGGCTGGGCCGCAGGCCGTTGCGGTCGAGGACCGCGCCGATGAGCGAGCCGTCGGTGAAGGTGATGCAGGCGGGGCCGTCCCACGGCTCCATCAGCGAGGCGTGGAACTCGTAGAACGCCTTGCGGGCAGGGTCCATCTCGGCGTGGTTCTCCCACGCCTCCGGGATCATCATCAGTACGGCGTGCGGCAAGGACCGGCCACCCATGTGCAGCAGCTCGAGCACCTCGTCGAACGACGCGGAGTCGCTGGCACCCGGGGTGGTGATCGGCAGCAGCCGGGAGATGTCGCCGGGCAGCAGGTCGCTCTCGAGCTGGCTCTCGCGGGCGGCCATCCAGTTGCGGTTGCCACGCACGGTGTTGATCTCGCCGTTGTGCGCGATCAGCCGGTAGGGGTGGGCCAGCGGCCACGAGGGGAACGTGTTGGTCGAGAAGCGCGAGTGCACCAGCGCGAGCTCGCTGACGTAGCGCCGGTCGGACAGGTCCGGGAAGAAGGGCTCGAGCTGTGCCGTCGTCAGCATGCCCTTGTAGACCAGCGTGCGGGACGACAGCGACGGGAAGTAGACGTCGGCCTCGTGCTCGGCGCGCTTGCGCAGGCAGTACGCCATCCGCTCGAGCGCCATGCCGACGACCCGGCCCGCCGCGGCCGTGACGAAGACCTGCTGGAAGCGCGGCATGACACCGCGAGCGGTGGACCCGAGCAGGCTCGAGACGGTGGGCACGTCGCGCCAACCGAGGACTCGCAGGCCCTCCTGGGCGGCGATGCTCTCGACGGTCTCCCGCGCGGTGGCCGCGGCGGCGTCGTCGTCGGGCAGGAAGGTGCAGCCCACGGCGTAGGCGCCCTTCTCCGGAATGGGGAACGAGGTGGTCTCCCGCAGCAGCTCGTGCGGGATCTGGGTGAGAATGCCGGCGCCGTCACCGGAGTCGGGCTCGGCGCCGGAGGCACCGCGGTGGTCGAGGTTGCGCAGCGCGGTCAGGGCCTGGTCGATGATGTCGTGGGTCGCCTGGCCCGACAGCGTGGCGACGAACGCGACGCCACAGGCGTCGTGCTCGTGCTGTCCGTCGTAGAGACCTTGGGCCGGCGGCTGGGACCGGCCGGGCTGGTGTCCGCAGCTGGACATCTGGGTCCTCTCGTCGTCGATGGCGGGCGCGGGCGACACTCAGGGAGGGTCGGGCGAGTGCATCGACCGAGGGACAACGCTGGCCCTGCGGTGCGGTGATCAGGGTACTCGTTTCGGCCGTGTTTCCAATAACCGGACCGGGATCTCAGGTGGCGAGACCGTTGCGGAGCGGTCGGAACGGCCGGGCGAG
>JAVEDJ010000347.1 GCA_030841025.1 Actinomycetota bacterium | reverse complement strand
GGCGAGTTCGAGCCCAAGGTGGTGCGCGCCCTCGGCCAGCGCGCGAGTGCACCGCCGGACCCTCCGCTGCCGCCTCGGGTGCGCCGGCGCGATCCCGCGAGGACGCTCGTCGCCGCGGCGCTGCGCGAGCACGTGCACCGGTTGCTCGACAACGACGTGGTGGTCCGCGCCGGGCTCGATGACGACGGCATCCACCAGATGCGCGTCGCGGGGAGACGACTGCGCAGTGCGCTGCGTGATTTCGGGCCGCTGCTGGACCCGACCTGGGCGGCACAGCTCGATACCGAGCTGCGCTGGCTCGGCCAGCAGCTCTCCCCCGCACGTGATCTACAGGTGGTGACGGACCGGCTGATGTCAGCACTCGACCGGCTGCCGGCCGAGCGCTCCAACGGTTCCGACTCCCGTTCCGACGAGCTGAACCGGCCGGCCGCGAGCACTCAGATCAACCGGGTGCTCGAACCTGAGATCGAGGCGGCGCGTGCATCGGTCGAGTCCGCCCTGGCCAGCGACCGCTATCTCGACCTGCTCGACGCGCTCGTCGACGCAGCGACGCATCCGCGGACCACGGACGAGGCCGACCGGTCGTGCCGCACGGCGATGCCGCCGCTTGTGCATGCGTCGCGCAAGCGACTGGCCAGGCGGTTCAGCGCGGCGATCGACAGCGGCACACCGGAAAGCCATCACCGCGCCCGGAAGGCGGCGAAGAGCACCCGCTACCTCGCCGATGCCCTGGCCCCCGTCTACGGCAAGCAGGCCCGCAGGTTCGCGACAGCCGTCAAGGGGATTCAAGAGCTCTTGGGTGAGCATCAAGACGCCATGGTTGCGGCAGAGACGCTGCACCGCATCGCGGCCGGGCCGCGGGCGACGCAGGCCACGTTCACCCTGGGCGTGCTGTACGCCCAACAGCTCGAGCTGGCCAAGGCACTGCGCGCCCAGTTCGCCGAGGTGGCCCCGACGGTGGTGCGCCCACGCAGCCAGCGATGGGTGGACGACTGATGTCGAGCAACGTCACGACGGAAGCGGCGGGCGGGGTGCTGTGGCGTCCCAGCCACGGTGGTGCCGGTGTCGACGTGGCCCTGGTGCATCGGCCCAAGTACGACGACTGGTCGCTGCCCAAGGGCAAGCTCGATCCGGACGAGCACCCGCTGCTCGGCGCGCTACGAGAGATCGCGGAAGAGACCGGCGCTCGGGCCGTGCCGGGTCGGCCGCTGGGCGAGACCCGCTACGCCAAGGACGGGGTGCCCAAGCGCGTTCGCTACTGGGCGATGCGCTGCGCCGGCGGGGAGTTCGTCCCCAGCACCGAGGTCGACCAGGTGATGTGGCTACCGCCGCGCGAGGCGCGCATGCACCTCGTGGCAGACCGGGACAGACCGATCCTGGACGACTTCCTGCGCGACCACCGCCAGACGCGCGCCTGCGTCGTCGTACGCCATGCCAGCGCCGGCGACCGCGACACGTGGACGGGCGAGGACGCAGACCGCCCGCTGGACGACCTGGGGCGCGAGCAGGCCCAGAGTCTCGCCGAGATCCTGCTGGCCTACCAGGTGACTCGCGCGTACTCGGCCGACGTGCTGCGCTGCCTGGACACGTTGGGCCCGTTCGCGACCCGGGCGCAGATCACCATCGACAGCGAACCGCTGGTCTCGGAGACCGGCTTCGCCGCCAACCGCAGGGCCGCGGTCGCCCGCGTGCTCGAGATCGTGACGGCGCCCCACCCGTCGGTCATCTGCACCCAGCGCGGCGCGTTGCCCGATCTCGTCGTCGAGGTCTGCCGGCAGCTAGGTGGCCGGACGCCGCGCCTGGAGCCGGTGCGCAAGGGGGCGCTGGTGGTGCTGCACGTGACCGTCGGCGCCGAACCCGAGCTGGTGGCGGCCGAGCGGCTTCCGCCGCCGGCGCCTGCGCAGCGCCGGGCCGCCTAGCAGGCGAGGGGGGCGCAGCGGGCCGTGCCGCTGAGCCTGGAATGGGCGGAACCCCGGAGCCGGGGGGGTGGCTCCGGGGTTCCTATGTGGGCTGGTTGGGGGGGAAATCAGCCCACACTCTCGGGGGGTGGTTACAGCACGCGCCCGTAGGACACGTTGCTCGACCAGGCACGGTGCCTTCCGACACCGGTGCGGGGGTTGGACGCTTCGTACCAGTACCCGTTCCCCGCGTAGATGGCGACGTGGCCGATGCTGCCGCCGCCGCCGTTGTAGACGAACACGAGGTCGCCGGGGGCGGGGTTGGAGACCGGGGTCGCGACGCCGCGCTGGGCGGACGACGAGTGGGGCAGCGAGACGCCGACCTGGGCGAAGACGAACTGCGTGAAGCCCGAGCAGTCGAAGGCCTTCGGGCCGTCGCCGCCGTGCACGTAGTAGGCGCCGGACGCGGCCGCAGCGGCGAGGTCGAGGACGTTGGCCGCAGAGGCCGATGCCGGGGCATCGACGCGGGAGAAGGAGCGCGACGCACTCGACTTGCGCGCCTCTTTCGCCCGCTTGGCGGCGCGCTGGGCCGCACGGCGCTCGGCCGCACGCTTGGCGGCGGCGTCCTTGCGCGCCTGCTCGCGCTTGGCCTGCGCCTTGGCCTCGGCCTTGGCGATGCGCTCGAGGGCGAGCTGCTGCTCCTGGCTGGCCAGCTGCACGGTGTCGCGGAGCGCGACCTGCTGGATGCCGGTCAGTGCGGCGTCACGCTGAGCCGAACGCGGCTTCGCGGTGCTGGCGGTCGGCTGATCAGCGGCCACGGCGACGACGGTGCCGGTGACGGCGACCGTGCCCGCGACGCTGGCGGCGATGCTCATGTGCATCGGGCGCTTCGCCGAAGCGGCCAGACGTGACATGGCGGACGGGCGGCGGTGCTTGGACAAACCGTTGTCCTCTCCCACGCCTACGAGGTGAGCTGTCGGGTTCGGACGGGAGATGTCCGGCCGCACGAGTGCGACTTAACCCCTAGGACCCCTGAGGGCCCACGTGAGTGGGTCCCCCGCTCCTGCCAGGCGATGTGCGATCGAACTGCGACATGAGGGGCAGGACTCGGCGGCCTCATGCGCGCCACCCCCGACCTCCGGGGATGGCGCGAGCAGGCTACGGGATGGCCGATGCCGTTTCAAACCCGTGGCTCCTCGGCGCGTCGCGGGGCGCTGGTGACATCGGGCGACCTGCCCTCGGGCCGGCGCTGCGGGCCCGGTTGACCCGTCCGGCTGCCTCAGCGCTGAACGGGGTAGCCCGCGGCCACCCAGTCCTGGGTGCCGCCGTCCACGTTCACGGCATCCACGCCCCGGGCGGACAGGAAGCTCGCCGCCTGGGCGCTGCGGCCCCCCACGGCACACACGACGTAGACAGGCTGGTCGGCAGGGAGCGCATCGAGCCGCTGCGGCACGGTGGCGAGCGGCACCAGCTCGGCTCCGGGCACGTGGCCCTCGGCGTACTCGTAGGGCTCACGGACGTCAAGCACCAGCGGCGTGGCGTCGCCCGCCGCGCCGTCCAGGGCGGCCTTCAGGTCATGGATGGTGACGGTGCGCATCGGACTCGGATCCTCTCAGCGGGCGGTGACGAACACGTGCGAGGCGACCATTCCCGTGATCTCGGTGGTCTCACCACCGGAACCGACCAGCAGACCGGCCGGCGACAGGCTCACCAGCACCGAAGCGCCGGGCTGCACCCCCGCACGGCGCAGCCGGGACATCAGGGCGGTGTCGGTCTGCAGCGGCTCGGCCAGCCGCCGGATGGTCACGCGCGCCGGCGTGTCGAGCACCAGCTGGTCCAGCGTGGTCATGGCGCTGCCCGGCTCGTCGAGGCTGCCCGGCTCCCCGAGCTCCGAGAGGCCCGGGATCGGCAGACCGTAGGGAGACGTCGTCGGGTGGCCCAGCACGTCCAGCAGCCGTCGCTCGACCGCCTCGGACATGACGTGCTCCCAGCGGCAGGCCTCCTCGTGCACCAGCTCCCAGTCGAGCCCGATGACCTGGATGAGCAGGCATTCGGCCAGTCGGTGCTTGCGCATGACCCGGGTGGCGAGCCCCCGCCCGTCCGGGGTGAGCTCCAGGTGTCGGTCGCCACTCACGTTGAGCAGACCATCGCGCTCCATGCGCGCCACCGTCTGTGACACGGTCGGCCCCGACTGCCCCAGGCGCTCGGTGATGCGCGCCCGGAGCGGCACGATGCCCTCTTCTTCGAGCTCGAAGATCGCCTTGAGGTACATCTCGGTGGTGTCGATGAGTTCGCTCACGAGGACCATTCTCCCGTATGACGGCAACCTCCCGGCTCGTGCGGCCGCCAGCCGTCCGTTTCGTGCCGTTGCCGCAGGGGCAGGCGCAGCAACATGACGGCGGCCGACTTCATCCCTCCCCACGCCAACCTGGACAAGCTGCGCGCTGCCGCCCGTGACTGCCGTGGGTGCGAGCTGTGGGAGCCGGCGACCCAGACCGTCTTCTCTGCCGGACCGGCGACGGCCCCGATCGTTCTGGTCGGCGAGCAGCCTGGTGACCAGGAGGACCGGCAGGGCGCCCCGTTCGTCGGACCGGCCGGCCAGCTGCTGGTGAAGGCCGTAGACGAGGCCGGCATCCCGCACGACCAGATCTACCGCACCAATGTGGTGAAGCACTTCCGCTTCACCCAGGCCGCGCCCGGCAAGCGGCGGATCCACCAGACGCCGGAGCTGCGGCACATGACCGCCTGCAAGCCCTGGCTGGTGGAGGAGCTGCGCATCGTGGACCCGGAGCTGATCGTCTGCCTGGGTGCCGTCGCCTCGAAGGCGCTGCTCGGGCCGTCCATCCGCGTCACCAAGGACCGCGGCACCCTCATGGAACGCGAGACCACCCTCGGGCCCCGGCAGTTCCTCGTCACCCTCCACCCGTCCTCCGTACTCCGCACACCCGGGGACAAGCGGGACGAGGCCTACGCCGCGCTGGTCGCGGACCTGCGGGTCGCCGCGTCGGCCCTGACCGGATGAGTCGGTGGGCCGCCGGCCCCGGCCGCCGGTCTCCCACGGGCAGCGGGCGAGCATGCATCTCCCGGCCCGGGCCGGGGGATAGGGCAGGCAACGGAACCTAGGCTGAGGCCGATGCCCGACGACCCCACGCCACCGAGCGCGTCGCCGCCAGCGACCGCGCTCCGGCCCACCACGCGGTTGATCATCGACCCGCGTTACGCGGGCCCGCCCGGCAGCGGCAACGGTGGGTACGTGTGCGGACGGCTGGCCGCGTTCCTGCCGGAGACGCCTGTGGTCGAGGTCACGCTGCGGCAACCGCCACCGCTGCAGACGCCGCTCGACGTGACGGCGTCCGGGGGCGGCGTCGCCCTGACGTTCGGCGGAGCGCTCATGGCCGAGGCCGCGCCCGGAGCGCTGACGGGCGAGGTCGTGGACCCGGTCGACGCCGACACCGCGGCAGCGGCCATGGGCCGCTACGCCGGCCTGGTGCTGCACCCCTTCCCCGGCTGCTTCGCGTGCGGCGTCGACCGACCGGCGCCGGACGGCCTGGGCCTGCGCCCCGGCCGGCTGACCGACCGGCCCGACTCGGTGGCCACCGTCTGGCGTCCGGACGCGTCGCTCGCCTCGCCCGACAGCACCTCGGGTGGCGCCAGCGACGCGAGGCGCACGGTTCGACCGGAGATGGTGTGGGCCGCGCTCGACTGTCCCGGCGGCTGGTCGGCCGACCTGGTCGGGCGGCCCATGCTGCTGGGCCGGATGGCCGCGGCGGTCGACGCGTTGCCGCAGGCCGGCGAGCAGTACGTCGTCGTCGGCCGCGCTCTCGCGGTGGAGGGCCGCAAGACGTTCACCGCAAGCACGATGTACGACGGAGACGGCCGCGTCGTCGGCCGGGCCGAGGCCACGTGGATCGCCATCCGTACCGACCGCGCCTGACGCCGACCGCACGGACCCGGGCCCTGCTTCGCCAGGAAGGGAACGCCGCCAATGTCGTTGTGCGTCCGCTTTTCGCGACGTAGCCTCGTCGTACACGGAAAGGAGGTGGTCCGGGAATTTGAGTACTTCTAGGACGCGTGAGGTGGCTGTCAGTTAGCCGCAGACTCCGGTTTCCACCGGCCATCCGCGGCCGGCGAATTCCAGGCAGTCACCCGGCCCGCGGGCTGCAGAGGAAACGTCCCCTCTGCTCCAGGCCCGCGGGTCGTCTGCGTCTGCGGGCTCCGAGAGGCAGCCGGCGAGCCGTACCCCCTCAGGGAGCGAGCCGTTCCAGCAGCCACGCGCCGCCCTCTCCCGCGGCCCGGCGGTAGCGCAGCCGGTCGTGCAGCCTGCTCTCCCGGCCGGCCCAGAACTCCACCAGCTCCGGCTCCACGCGGTAGCCGCCCCAGAACTCCGGCGGCGGCACCTGCGCCCCCTCCGGGAAGCGCGCCGCCATCTGCGCCCAGCGCTCGTCGAGCTCGGCCCGGCCCCCGATCACCTGCGACTGCGGGCTGGACCAGGCGCCCAGCCGGGAGCCGTACGGGCGGGTCGAGAAGTACGCCTCGACCTCCTCGTGCGCAAGCTCGGACACCGGCCCGACAACGCGCACCTGGCGCTCGAGCTCGTGCCAGGGGAAGACCAGCGCCGCCCGCGGGTTCACCGCCAGCTCCTGGCCCTTCTGCGAACCCGTGTTGGTGAAGAACGTGAAACCCCGGGGGTCCACGCCCTTGAGCAGCACGGTGCGTGCGCTGGGGACGCCGTCGGGAGAGGCCGTCGCCAGCACCATGGCGTTCGGCTCCGGCAGCCCAGCCGTGATCGCGTCGGAGAACCACCGCGCGAACTGATCGAGCGGGTCGCGCGCCGCATCGCTCTCGGCCAGCCCCAGCCGCGCATACGCCTTGCGCATGGATGCCAGGTCCGGTGGAGCCGTCATACGATCACTGTGGCACGCTTCCACCGCGCCGAGCGTGACCTGCCCCGCCGCGTGAGAACCACCTGCCGAGGAGCCACCTGTGACTGCCACGTCCGACTTCGTTCCTGGCCTGGAAGGCGTCATCGCCTTCGAGACGACGATTGCCGAGCCGGACAAGGACGGCGGCTCGCTGCGCTATCGCGGCGTGGACATCGAGGACCTCGTCGGCAAGGTGTCGTTCGGCAACGTGTGGGGCCTGCTCGTCGACAACGAGTTCAACCCCGGCCTGCCGCCGGCCGAGCCGTTCCCGCTGCCCGTGCACTCCGGGGATGTGCGCGTCGACGTACAGAGCGCGCTGGCGATGCTGGCACCAGCCTGGGGCTTCCGCCAGCTGCTCGACATCGATGAGCACGAGACCCGCGACAACCTCGCCCGAGCGTCGGTGATGGCGCTGTCCTTCGTCGCCCAGTCGGCGCGCGGCCTCGGGCTGCCGATGGTGCCGCAGGCGGAGATCGACAAGGCCAACACGATCGTCGAGCGGTTCATGATCCGCTGGCGCGGTGAGCCCGATCCGGCGCACATCCAGGCGGTCGACGCCTACTGGACCTCGGCGGCCGAGCACGGCATGAACGCCTCCACCTTCACCGCCCGGGTCATCGCCTCCACCGGGGCCGACGTGGCGGCCTGTCTGTCGGGAGCGGTCGGCGCGATGTCCGGCCCGCTGCACGGCGGCGCCCCCTCGCGGGTGCTGCACATGCTCGAGGCGGTGGAGCGGACCGGTGACGCCGACAGCTACGTCAAGGGCGTGCTCGACCGCGGCGAGCGCCTGATGGGCTTCGGCCACCGCGTGTACCGCGCCGAGGACCCCCGCGCGCGGGTTCTTCGTCGTACGGCGGAGCAGCTCGGCGCGCCGCGCTACGAAGCCGCAGCCGCGCTGGAGAAGGCTGCGCTGACCGAGCTGGGCGCCCGCCGCCCCGACCGCGTGCTGCAGACGAACGTCGAGTTCTGGGCCGCCGTGGTCCTCGACTTCGCCGCTGTGCCGCCGCACATGTTCACCCCGATGTTCACCTGCGCCCGAACGGCCGGCTGGTCGGCGCACATCCTCGAGCAGAAGCGCACCGGACGGCTGATCCGACCGTCCGCCCGGTACATCGGCGAGGGGCCCCGCCTGCCTTCGGCGGTCGCCGGCTCGCAGGAGTAGGCCGCCGCACCCTCAAGCCCTTCCCTTTACCCGCCGATTGCCAAAGGGAGGGGGATGACTCGAGGGGAGGGGGCACGGTGGATCAGCTCCGCATCGCCATGTCCCGGGTCGGGCATCGCCTGCCGCTGGTCGTGAAGATCGCCGTCCCTGTCCTTGCCGTCGGCCTGGGGGCCACCCTGCTCCGCCCACCGGCGGCGGACGGCGTGATGTTCACCGTGGGCGCGGCAGCAGCGCTGATGCTGGTGCTCTGGGCGGCACTGGCGGTTTTCGTGCAGCGCCACGTGCGGCGGATGGCGGGCGTCGCGGCGCGGGCCGCGGACGGGGACCTTTCTGCCCGGGTGCCCCGCACGGGCGACCCCGGCAGCGACCAGCTGCTCAACGCCGCGTACGAGCTCAACCGGATGCTCGACGCAGTGCAGGAGAAGCAGCACCGGACTCGATCAATCCTCGAGACGGCCACCGACGCGTACATCGGCGTGGACACCGACGGCCTCATCGACGACTGGAACGCCGCGGCGGAACGGGTCTTCGGGTGGCCGCGCGGTGAAGCACTCGGCCAGGTGCTGGGCGAGCTCATCGTGCCGCCGAAGCTGCGCCGCGACAGCGACGGCTCGGCCGACGACCCGTCCGGCGGCCAGGCGGTCGGACATCTCATCGGCCAAGCCCTGCTCGGCCGGACCGTCGAGACCACCGCCCGGCACCGCAACGGGCAGCTCTTCCCCGCCGAGCTCACGATCTGGGAGAGCCGGGCACACGGAACGCGGCGGTTCAACGCCCTCGTCCGCGACATCACCGAGCGCAAGCGGCTCGAGAACGAGCTGACCCACCGCGCCCTGCACGACTCGCTGACCGGGCTGTGCAACCGGACGCTGTTCGGCGACCGGCTCGAGCACGCCTTGTCGCTGCGCGGAAGTGACCAGCTCGCCGTGCTCCTGCTGGGGCTCGACGACCCCGCGAGCGGGTCCGACAGCCTCGGGCACCCCGCCGGCGACGAGCTGCTGATCGCGGTGTCGACCCGCCTGGTGTCCGTGGTGCGGCCCAGCGACAGCCTCGCCCGCCTCGCCGGGGACGAGTTCGCGCTGCTGGCCGAGGACATCACCGGCGCAGGTGACGCCGAGCAGATCGCGAAGCGGCTGCTCGGCGTCCTGCAGGCACCGTTCCTCGTCGCCGGACGCGAGACGTGCGTCCGTGCGAGCATCGGGATAGCCCTGCGCAACGCCGCCGATGTCGACGCGGCAGGCATGCTGCGCAACGCGGACGTCGCGATGTACACCGCCAAGAGGTCCGACAGCAGCCGCTACGCCGTGTTCGAGCCGCAGATGCACGAAGCCGCGGTCCAGCGTCTCGAGCTGAAGGCGGACCTCGAGCGGGCACTGCGGCGGGACGAGCTCCGCGTGCACTACCTGCCCTATGTCGAGCTGAGCTCGGGCGAGGTCATCGGTTTCGAGGCGCTGGTGCGGTGGCAGCACCCCGACCGGGGGCTGCTTCCCCCGCTCGCGTTCATCCCACTGGCCGAGGAAACCGGCATGATCCGCGCCATCGACCGTTGGGTCCTCACCGAGGCCACCCGACAGGCGGCCTGGTGGACGGCGGACCGCCCGGCCGGGAGCCCGCTGACGATGAGCGTCAACGTCAGCCACCGCGACCTGCAGGACCCAGCGTTCATCGACGACGTGAGCACCGTGCTGACCCGCACCGGTCTGCTGCCCTCCACCCTGATGCTGGAGGTCACCGAGAGTGCGATCGCCGAGAGCGGGCACCTCGCCGTGGAGCGCCTCCACCAGCTGAGCGAACTCGGCGTGCGCATCGCCATCGACGACTTCGGCGCCGGCGACAGGTCGCTGGCCCAGCTGGCGCGCTTCCCGATCGACACCTTCAAGATCGACAAGACCGTCGTCGACCACATCGTGGACGATCCGCGATCGCCGGCGGCCGAGGCGATCCTGGAGATCGCCCGCACCCGGCGACTGCAGACGGTCGCCGAGGGCGTCGAGTCGCCGGGGCAGCTCGACCGGCTGCGCGCCCTGGGCTGCCAGGTCGCGCAGGGCTACCTGTTCGCGATGCCGCTGACGTCCGAGGACGCGACGGCACTGCTGGCGTCACGTCTCGACTCGCGGGCCGACGCATCGGACGAGTCCGACGGTCACCTAGCCTTGCCTGTGTGAGCGACAGCCAGATCGTCATCCCCGACCACCTCAAACCGGCCGATGGGCGCTTCGGCTCAGGACCGTCGAAGATCCGTCCCGAGGCGTTGTCCGCGTTGACCGCCACGGGCACGTCCTACCTCGGCACGTCGCATCGCCAGAAGCCGGTCAAGGACGTCGTACGCCGGGTGCGCACCGGCCTCGCCGACCTGTTCACGCTCCCCGACGGCTACCAGGTCGTGCTCGGCAACGGCGGCACCACGGCCTTCTGGGACATCGCCACCCTCAACTTGGTCGAGGCCCGCGCCCAGCACCTGGTGTTCGGGGAGTTCTCGTCGAAGTTCGCTGCGGCGACCACGGCTGCACCCTTCCTCGAAGACCCGACCGTCATCGACGCCGAGCCCGGCACGCACCCAGCGGCGCAGGCAGAGGCCGGGGTCGACGCCTACGCGCTCACCCACCACGAGACCTCGACCGGCGTCGCGATGCCCATCCGGCGCGTGAGCGGCGCCGACGACGGCGCCTTGGTCCTCGTCGACGCCACGTCCGCGGCCGGTGGCCTGCCGGTCGACGTCCGCGAGACCGACGTCTACTACTTCGCCCCGCAGAAGTCGTTCGCCTCCGACGGCGGGCTGTGGCTCGCCCTCATGTCGCCGCAGGCCGTCGAGCGGGTCGCCGGCATCCAGGCGACCGACCGCTGGATCCCTGCCTTCAGCGACCTGCAGATCGCGATCGACAACTCGGGGCTCGACCAGACCTACAACACGCCCGCGCTCGCGACCCTGTTCCTGCTGGCCGACCAGGTCGAGTGGATGCTCGGTCAGGGCGGCCTGACGTGGGCCGTGGAGCGCACCGCCGACTCGTCGTCGCGGCTCTACACCTGGGCCGAGAAGTCGCCGTACGCCAGCCCGTTCGTCACCGCGGTCGAGCAGCGTTCGCCGGTCGTGGGCACCATCGACTTCGACGAGTCCGTCGACGCCGCCGCGGTGGCGAAGGTGCTACGGGCCAACGGCATCGTCGACACGGAGCCGTACCGCAAGCTGGGCCGCAACCAGCTGCGGATCGCGATGTACCCCGCCGTCGAGCCGTCGGACGTCGAGGCACTCACCGCCTGCATCGACCACGTCGTGTCCGCACTGTCCCACTGATGCACCGCCCGAGGTGACGCGGCTGCACCGCGACCGGCTGACCTGGCTGGCCTATCTGCAGGTCGGGTGCTACGGCTACTTCCTCTACGGCTTCGGTCCGACCGTCCCGCTGCTGCGCGACGAGCAGGCCATCAGCCGCACGCTCGCCGGGCTGCACGGAACGGCACTCGCGGTCGGTTCACTGGCCAGCGCGCTGGTCGTGGCACCCCTGATCCGCCGGTACGGTCGCGGACCGGTGATGTGGGGCGGCCTGGCCGTGCTGTGCCTGGGCATCGTCGCCTATGTCGGCTCCGACGCCCTCCCGGTCACCCTGTCCGGTGCCATGCTCGGTGCCTTCGGAGGGTCGTTCGTCGTCGTGCCGGTCGCGGCGGTCCTCAGCGACCACCACCACGAGACCGGGCCCGCAGCGATCAGCGAGGCCAACGCCGTGGCGGCCGGTATCGGCACCGTTGCACCACTGATCGTCGGCCTCGCCGTCGCGACCGACCTCGGTTGGCGGGCGGCCCTGCTGCTGCTGTTGCCGGTGGTGGCGCTGCTGGGCGTGGTCGGGCGGCGGGTGCGCTTCCCCGTGCCTCTTGCCGCGCCCGAGCAGCACCGCGGCTCCCGGCGGCTGCCGGCGCGGTACTGGATCGGTTGGGTGGTCGTCACCGCCGGCATCGCCGTGGAGTTCTGCATGGTGCTGTGGACCGCCGACATCCTGCGCGAGCGCTTCGGCCTCGGCGACGCGGCCGCCTCTGCCGGGGTGACGACGATCGTCGCCGGCATGTGCATCGGGCGCGTCTTCGGTGGCCGCCTGGCGCTGCGCATCGACGTGGGCCGGCTGCTCTACCTCGCGATCGCGGTGTGCGGGCTCGGCTTCGTCGTCTTCTGGGTCACGACCGCACCGCCGCTGGCCCTGGGCAGCCTGCTGGTGTGCGGCCTCGGGATCTCCCTGTTCTACCCGCTCGGCATCGCCCGGGCGATCGCCGCGTCCGAGGGGCGACCGGACCTCGCCTCGGCGCGCGCCGGACTCGGTGCTGCGCTCGCGTCCGGCGGCGGCCCGTTCGCCCTCGGCGCCCTGGCCGACCGGGTCGGCATCCATGGCGCGTTCCTCGTCGTACCAGTGCTGCTCGCGGTCGCCGCGATCGGCATCCACGCCAGCCGGCCGCCCAGCCCGGCAGCCGTCCGGCTCTGACCCACGGCCCGACCGCCGTCAGGCGCGTCGTCGCCGTCGCGCCCGGCCCGCCACCAGCAACGCGAGCACCGCGAGCAGACCCAAGCCACCGGCGGCGACCATCCAGGCCCGCGGGCGCTGCGCGACCTGCGCGATCTGATCCCTGGGTCCGGCGCCGGGCCCCGCACCCGACGATGGCGGGTCCTGCGGGCTCGCATCCTTGGGCAGCGGGACGGCGAGCACCTGGCTGTGCACGCCTTCGCTGCCGACGAGCAACCGTTGGCCGTCGAGCGCGATCGACTCACCCTGTTCCTGGATCGGGAGGGTGATCTGCTCGCGCAGCTTGCCGGGACTGTCGTAGAGGTAGCCCGCGGTGTAGGTGCGCAGCACGAACCGGCCGTTCGGCAGGAAGGTGCCGTCGGTCACTAGCGGCGGTACGTCGGCGACCCGGCGCAACGTGTTGCTGCCTTGCGACTCCTCGACGAGCCGCTTGGGTGCGCGGTAGAGGCCGCCGATGCCGAAGGACTTGGTGGCGACCCAGATGCGCCCGTCGCGCGGGTCGACCAGCAGCGCCTCGGCGTCGTGCGGCCCGTCCTCGTAGGTGAAGCGGTACCACGTGGGGCGGATTGTGCTGTTGCCGAGCTCCCGCGGCTCGCGGACCCGGAAGACCGAGACGTCGGGACGCTGCTCGAGATTGTCGCCGAGGTCGCCCAGGAAGAGCGCCGGACGGCCGCCGGGACCGCGACCCGGCGCCAGGGCCTCGGGGTCGTAGGGGTCGATGCCGCGCAGCCGCAGCCGGGCCACACTCCTGCCGCGCCGGTCGATGCCGATGATGTCGGCCACGGTGCCGCCGTCGTTGTGCGTCCAGAGCACCTGCTTGTGCAGCGCCGATCGCGCTAGCCCGCTGGACTCGTTGATCGCCGGGTCCTGCAGCGTCAGCACGGTCGTGGATGCGCTGGCGGTGAGCAGGGCAGCGATCAGGGCGGTGCTAACGGAGGGCATCGGCCAACAGTGTCTGCAGGTACGGCGTCACGCCCCATCCCGCCACGAGGTCGTCGTACTCGCGCTGCGCATCGTCCGGCTCGGGCCGGTCGGTGCGCACGGCCTTGATCATCGTGTTGCGGGGCGTGTACTCGGAGGCGACGAACTGCACGACGTCGGCGCGGTAGCCCACCCGGCGCAGCAGCGATGCGCGCAACGCATCGGTGAGGGCGTCACCGAACCGCTCGCGCAGGATCGCGTGCCGCGTCAGCAGGGCGTACGGCGCCGGCGTCGGCGCTGCCTTGAGCTGACGCTGCAGGTCGTGATGACAGCACGGCGACGCCAAGATCACCGGCGCCTGCCACCGGACGGCCTGGGCCAGGGCGTCATCGGTGGCGGTGTCGCAGGCGTGCAGCGACAGCACCACATCAACCGTGCCGCCGTCGGGCGTGTTGCCGTCGGGCGTGTTCATGACCGCCGCGTCGACGATGCGACCCTCCTCGAACCTCATGTGCTCCGACCAGCCGAGCTCGGCGGCCAGTGCGGTGTTGCGTTCCCGGGCCTGAGGCCGCAGGTCGACGCCGATCACCTCGACGGGACGACGCTCGGACAGGAAGCGATAGGCGGCAAAGGTGAGGTAGGCGTTGCCGCAGCCGAGGTCCACGACGCGCAGCGGACGGTCGTCGGACAGTCGCGCCTCGTCGAGCACACCGACCAGCATGTGCAGGAACGCGTCGACCTGACGGCGCTTGGCCGCCCCGGCACCCAGCACCTTGAACAGCGGGTCGCCGGGATCGATCAGGTGCGGCTTCGCGCGGTCGTGACCGGTGTGCTGGGCAGCGGCCGCGACGGTGCGGTGCACCTGCGCCTCGCCCTTCTTGGTGACCCGCAGCTGCACGGTCTCGGTGGTCGTCTCCACGTGCCAGTTGCCGAAGGGCTCCGCGAGCAGATCGTCGACAG
>JAVEDJ010000389.1 GCA_030841025.1 Actinomycetota bacterium | reverse complement strand
GCGTCGGCGGTCTCGTCGTCCGGCATCGTCTGGCTCTCGCGCTCGGCCTCGACCCGCTTGAGGTAGTGCTCCAGCTCGCGCTCGCGCTGCTCGCTGTCCCAGCCGAGGTAGCCGCGGGCCAGGTCGGCGACGTACGGCGCCGCCGCGACGCCTCGGTCGAACGTCTCGATGGACACCCGGAGCCGCCGGGTCAGGACGTCGTCGAGGTGGCGGGCGCCCTCGTGCGTCACCGCGTAGACCGCCTCCGCCTGGAGGTAGTCCTCGGCTCCGGGCAGCGGCTCGGCCAGGTCGGGCTCGGCGGCGATCAGGTCGAGCACCTCCAGCACCAGCGACCCGTAGCGCTCCAGCAGGTGCTCGATCCGGTTGATGGCCAGCCCGGACTGGGCGGCGAGGCTGCGGCGCTGGTTCCAGAGGGCGGAGTAGCCGTCGGCGCCGACGAGCGGGATCTGCTCCGTGACGCACGGGCCGACGGTCTTGCCCTGCGAGATCTCCAGGCCGCGCACCGCCTCGTCGACGGCGTCGGCGGCCATCACCCGGTAGGTCGTGTACTTGCCGCCCGCGACCACCACCACTCCCGGGACCGGGTGCGCGACGTGGTGTTCCCGGGACAGCCGCGAGGTCGACTCCTCCTCGCCGGACAGCAGCGGGCGCAGGCCGGCGTAGACGCCTTCCACGTCTTCGTGCCGCAACGGTGTCTTCAGAACTGCGTTGATGCGCGCCAGCAGGTAGTCGATGTCCGAGCGCGAGGCTGCGGGGTGCGCCTTGTCGAGGTGCCAGTCGGTGTCGGTCGTGCCGATGATCCAGTGCCGGCCCCACGGGATGACGAACAGCACGCTCTTCTCGGTGCGCAGGATCAGCCCGGTGCTGGACTGGATGCGGTCGCGCGGGACCACGAGGTGGATGCCCTTCGAGGCGCGGACGTGGAACTGTCCGCGCTCGCCGATCATGGCCTGCGTGTCATCGGTCCAGACTCCGGTGGCGTTCACCACCTGACGCGCGCGCACCTCGATGACCTGGTTGGACTCGAGGTCGCGGACCTCGACGCCCGTGACCCGCTCGCCTTCGCGCAGGAAGCCGACGACGCGGGCCCGGCTGGCGCAGTGTGCGCCGTACGCCGCCGCCGTACGCACCACGTTCATGGTGTGCCGCGCGTCGTCGACCTGCGCGTCGTAGTACTGGATGGCGCCGACCAGGGCGTCATGGCGCAACGACGGCGCGACCTTGAGTGCCGCTCGGCGGGACAGATGCCGGTGGCGCGGCAGGCCACGGGCGTTGCCCGTGGAGAGGGCAAGCGTGTCGTAGAGCGCGACGCCACTGCCGGCGTACAGCCGCTCCCAGCCGTGGTGCTGCAGCGGGTAGAGGAACGGCACGGGTCGGATCAGGTGCGGTGCGAGGCGCTGCATGAGCAGTCCGCGCTCCCGCAGCGCCTCCTTGACGAGGCCGAAGTCGAGCATCTCGAGGTAGCGCAGCCCGCCGTGGATCAACTTGCTCGACCGGCTCGAGGTGCCGCTCGCCCAGTCACGGGCCTCGAAGATCGCCACGCTCAGACCGCGCGTTGCCGCGTCGAGGGCGGAGCCGGCGCCTACGACACCGCCGCCGATGACCACGACGTCCAGCTCCTGCGACGTTGCGGCCAGCAGCGCACTTCCACGCTCAGTGGGTCCCAGGGAGCCGCGCACCCGCGAAGCCTATGTCGGGGTGGGGGATCCGATCAGCACGCCCGCACGTCGTACCGGGAGACGCCATCAGCAAGGGAGCGCCAGCATGGACGCACGGTCTGGCTACTGTCGAAGGATGCGGTCACGCCTCCCCGTGGTTCTGGTCCTGCCCCTCGCTCTGACGTTCGCGATCGCCGGCTGCGGGTCCAGCTCCTCCACGACCGCAGGCGCGGCACCGAGCACGACCCCGGCCCCGGCCTCGGGCGCGACGGGGGCGGCCGTCGAGATCGTGCGCACCGGCGGCGTCGCGGGGGTGCGGGACACCGTCACGGTCGATGCCGACGGCAGCGCACGGGTGACGACCAAGGAGGGGCGCAGCCGAGGTTGCCAGCCGCCCCGCAAGGCCCTCGACCGGCTGAACGCGATCGACCTGGCCGCGGTCGCCGCGGCGCCCACGGCTGCGCCTCAGCTGGCCGACGGGTTCAACTACGCGGTGCAGGTTGGTGGCGAACGAGCATCGGCCGGCGAGGGCGACAAGGACAGCCGCCGCGCCGACTTGGTCGACGCGGCGGCCGCGGTCCTCACGTCCTGCCTGGAAGGGCAGTCGGGTTCCGCGGGCTACTAGGCCCGCCCGCGGAACCGTTCAGCCCTAGGCAGTCGTCAGCGACAGGTCGTCCACGAAGAAGCTCGTGGCGAGCGACGCGTCCTCGACACCGAGAAACTTGAGCGTGACGGTCTTGCCGACGAACGACGACAGGTTCAGCGTCTTCTGGGCGTACGACGCCGACTTGTTGAGGTTGGAGTACGTCGCGACGGTGGTCGTCGTCGTACCGCTGACCACCTGGACCTTGAGCGTGTCGAAGGCGCTCGTGGTCGTGGTCTCCGATGAGGTGACCTTGAGCCAGAGCGTCAACGTCGCGCTGGTGGCCGCCGGGATGGCGACCGACTGCGACAGCGTGTCGGTGTGCGCCGCGCCGTAGCCGTCCAGCCAGGCCAGCCACGCGCCACCATGTGTCTTGGTGGCGTCGTTGGTGATGACGCCGGTCGACTGCGTCCACGACGCAGCACCGGACTCGAAGCCCGGGTTCGCGATCTTGTTGGTGCCGGTGGGCGGCGGGGTGGTGGTGCCACACAGCGTGCCCGAGACGGCGATCGCCGAGAACGCACTCTCGACCCCGGCGCACTGGGTGCTGGTGGCGCCGTACAGGTCCTTGGCCGCGTTGACCGCTGCAGTGCGCGCACCGGCGTAGTTCGTGCTGGAGGTCATGTAGACGGAGAGCGCGCGGTACCAGATCTTGGAGGCCGCGTCGCGCCCGATGCCCGTGACGGTCGCACCGTTGCAGGTCGGCGAGTTGTAGGCGACGCCGTTGATGGTCTTGGCGCCACTCCCCTCGGACATCAGGTAGAAGAGGTGGTTCGCCGGACCCGACGAGTAGTGCACGTCGAGGCCACCGACACTGGAGGACCAGCAGTCGGGCGACGCACCGTCACGGCTCGGCTTGTCCATGTAGCGCAGGGGGGTGCCGTTGCCGTTGATGTCGACCTTCTCGCCGATCAGGTAGTCACCGACGTCGTTCGCGTTGTTGGCGAAGAACTCGACAGCCGTCCCGAAGATGTCGCTGGTGGCCTCGTTGAGGCCGCCGGACTCACCTGAGTAGGTCAGGTTGGCCGTGTTCTCCGTGACGCCGTGGCTCATCTCGTGGCCCGCGATGTCGATGGAGGTGAGCGGCTTCGCGTTGCCGGAGCCGTCGCCGTAGGTCATCTGGGTGCCGTCCCAGAACGCGTTGACGTAGGCGTTGCCGTAGTGCACCCGCGACCGGACACCCGTGCCGTTGTTGAAGATGCCGTTGCGGCCCAGGACGTTCTTGTAGAAGTCGAACGTCAGCTGTGCCCCGTAGTGAGCGTCGACGCCTGCCGTCGCACGGTCAGTCGTCGCACCGTTGCCCCACACGTCGTCCGCGTCGGTGAACAAGGTGCCGGTGCCGGTCGTCGCACCCTTGAGGTCCGTGGCGTTGTTGTTGCCGCGTGTTGGGTCGCTCAGCTGGAAGCTGCCCGCGCTGCCCGACGTGCCGATCAGCACCTGGCCCGAGTACTTGCTGTTGCCCGTGCCTGTCTTGACCTCGTCGGCTGACTGAAGCACCGCACCCGACACGGCGTCGACGACGACGTGCAGCTCGGAGGGAGTCTGGTCCGCCCGGACACCGCTGACCGTGACCTCGTAGGCGAGTCGCGGCGTCGAGCCCAGGGCGTCGACGACCTCGCGTGACGCGACGGACTGCACGTCGCCGTCGAGCTTCGCCTTCGCGATCCGCTCCGCCTCGGCCTGGGACACCTTGGCCTCCGTGCCGACCGACAGCGGGCGCTTGAGCGTCAGGGAGCTGTCCTCGAGGGAACCGCCCGGCTTGAGGTGCACCACCACGTCGCCCCCGAGGACCGGTAGGCCCTGATAGGTGCGGTCGTAGCGGACGTGCGCACTGCCGTCCTTGTCGAGCACCGGCTGGCCGCGCTTGACGAAGTCGTCCTTCGGGCCGGCCCGGAAGACCTGCCGATGCGTGGCGATGGCGCTCGCGGCGCGCTGAAGCGCCTTCTGCTGGCGGGCGGTGGTGCTCTGCTTCGTCGCGTCGGCTGCGTTCGCAGCGGGCGTGACAAGGCCGGTGGCGAGGAGTGCGGCGGTGGCCGCGCCAGCGATGACCGCTGCTCCTGCACGTCGGTTGCTCTTCATCGAGCTCCTCGTGACATGGGAGCGCCAGGCTCGTCCCGGCGCTCGGGGGGTGAGGGGGTCGGCCCGGTAGGGCCGTCGAGGAGACTCTGTGACTTCCCCCACATGCGCAATATGTCCGGGACATTCTTGCCAAGATTTGGACATTTCATGACCTAGGTGGTGGAACCCGACCGGAAGCCATCGCTAGCTGTTCGCATCACCGAGCTCGTCCAGCTGGGTGATCAGCAATGCCGCGACGTGGCCCTGCTGGCGCGGCGGGAGCTCCCCACGGTCGCTGCTAGCTCTGTGCGCGTTTACGGAAGCTCAGGACACCGGTGGCGGTGAACAGCGCCGCTGACGCGACGAGTGCCACGATGCTGATCCACGGACGGATGTGCGGCACCGTCGGGACCATGGCGGCGCGGACCGCTTCGGCACAGTACGTCAGCGGGTTGAACGCCGTGACGACCTGGAACCAGCGCATGGTGTCGAGCAGCGGCCAGGCGTACTGGGTGGCGCCGGTGAACATCAACGGCGTCAGGATGAGGCCGAACATCAGACTGATCCTGGCGGGCGGCACCAGCGTGCCGATGGTGATCCCGATGCCCGCGCCCACCCAGGCGCCCAGCAGCAACGCCAGCAGCAGCAAGGGAATCCGGTCAGGGTGCCACGGTGCCGACCCGAGGACCAGGGCACCGATCGGATACATGAGCATCGCGGCGATCAGTCCGCGCATGGTCGCCATCAGCAGCTTCTCGACAGCCACCAGGTCTGTCGGGAGGGGTGCGAGCAGACGGTCCTCGATCTCCTTGGTCCAGCCGAACTCCATCACCAGCGGGAACGCGACGCTCTGCAGGGAGGTGAGGAAGGCGGAGAGCGCGATGATGCCCGGCAGCAGCAGGTTGTGTCCGTACGCCGCGCTCACCGATCCCTGCTCGACCAGCACCTTGGCGAAGATGAACAGCATGAACAACGGTGTCAACGCGACCTGGACAAGGAGCACCCAGAACTCCTTGCCGGTCACGTACAGGTCTCTCCAGAGGATGGCCAGGAAAGCGCGACGGGCACTGTCCCCCACGGATCGGACGGGTTCGGTTCCTGCCGTCCTGGCTGCGACTGTCCTCACCGCAAACCCCTTCCGGTCAGGTCGATGAACACGTCTTCGAGGCTGCCCGTGCCGATGCGGACATTGGTCAACGCCGCACTGCGACCGCTGAGGAGCCCGACGACCGCCGGCAGTACCAACGCTGGGTCGGCCGACAGATAGAGCCGGATCTGGACCGTGGCAGGCAGGTCGCCGGCGGCCGGCCCCTGGTCCTGCGCACCGGCAGCTGCCGGACTTGCGGCCGGCTGCTCCACTCGCTCGACACCCTCCACGGCGCCCAGGTCGGACAGCAGGGTCGCCAGATGCTCCTGCGCTGCCGGCGTCACCGACAGGTCCAGAACCGCCTGCGCCCTGATGCCTCGGGTCAGCGCCTCGGGTGTGTCCAGCGCGAGCAGCTTTCCGTGGTCCACGATGCCGACGCGGTCGCAGAGGTCTGCCGCTTCGTTCATGTCGTGCGTGGTCAGCAGGATCGTGACCCCACGGTCGCGCAGCTCACCGATGCGGTCCCAGACAAACAGCCGGGCCTGCGGGTCAAGGCCCGTCGTGGGCTCGTCCAGGAAGAGGACGTCCGGCTCGTGGATCAGCGAGCGCGCGATCATCAGCCGCTGCGCCATGCCACCGGAGTACCAGTCGACCTTGGCGTCCGCCTGGTCGGCCAGCCCGAACTGTTCGAGCAGCGCGGCCGCCCTCTCGTTCCTGTCCGCCCGGCCGACTCCGTGATAGGCGGCGTGGAACGTCAGGTTCTGCCGGGGTGTCAGCGAGCGGTCCAGGTTCGGTCGCTGGGCCACCACGGCCAGCCGCGCGCGGGCACTGACCGGGTCGCGCAGCAGGTCGATGCCGGACAGCCGGGCCGCGCCCGAGGTGGCCGGCAGCCGCGTCGTCAGGATGCCGACCGTGGTGCTCTTCCCGGCCCCGTTCGGCCCGAGGAGGCCGAACACCTCACCCGGGCGGACCGTGAACGACAGGCCGTCCACCGCGTTGTCCTCGCGCTTCGGGTAGCGCTTGACCAGGTCGACCACCTCGACCGCGGGGGCGTCATCCACGCCCGACGTACCGGACACTCACCCCACCCTAAGGCAATCGAGTGCGGGGTCAGCGGACGACGGTGATCTCCACCCGCTGGAACTCCTTGAGGTCGGAGTAGCCCGTCGTGGCCATCGCCCGGCGCAGCGCACCCACGAAGTTCATCGAGCCGTCCGAGACCCGCGACGGGCCGAGCAGGATCTCCTCGAGCGACCCGGTGGTGCCGACCCGCACGCGTTCACCGCGCGGCAGCTCGGGGTGGTGCGCCTCGGAACCCCAGTGGAAGCCGCGGCCCGGCGCCTCGGTGGCGCGGGCCAGGGGCGAGCCGATCATCACGGCGTCGGCGCCGCAGGCGATCGCCTTGGCGATGTCGCCGCTGCGACCGATCGAGCCGTCGGCGATGACGTGGACGTAGCGACCGCCGGACTCGTCGAGGTAGTCGCGGCGTGCCGCGGCGACATCGGCCACCGCGGTCGCCATCGGCGCGTGGATGCCGAGCGAGATGCGCGTCGTGTGGGCGGCACCTCC
>JAVEDJ010000198.1 GCA_030841025.1 Actinomycetota bacterium | reverse complement strand
AGGAACGGGATCATGGCCGTGGCCACCGACACCATCTGGCGCGGCGAGACGTCCATGTAGTCGACCTCGGCAGCAGGGATGAACTCGACCTCTCCCCCCTTGCGGCGCACGAGCACGCGTGCCTCGGAGAACGTGCTGTCCGCGTTGAGCGGCGCGTTCGCCTGGGCGATGACGTGCTCGTCCTCCTCGTCAGCGGTGAGGTAGTCCACGTCGTCGCTGACCTTGCCCTTGACGACCTTGCGGTACGGCGTCTCGACGAACCCGAACGCGTTGATGCGGCCGTAGGTCGCGAGCGAGCCGATCAGGCCGATGTTCGGCCCTTCCGGCGTCTCGATGGGGCACATCCGGCCGTAGTGGCTGGTGTGCACGTCGCGGACCTCGAAGCCGGCCCGCTCACGCGACAGGCCACCCGGGCCGAGCGCCGACAGGCGGCGCTTGTGGGTGAGGCCCGCGAGCGGGTTGGTCTGGTCCATGAACTGGCTGAGCTGCGAGGTTCCGAAGAACTCCTTGATGCTCGCCACGACCGGGCGGATGTTGATCAGGGTCTGCGGCGTGATGGCCTCGACGTCCTGAGTCGTCATCCGCTCGCGGACGACCCGCTCCATGCGGGACAGTCCGGTGCGGACCTGGTTCTGGATCAGCTCGCCGACCGTGCGCAGGCGCCGGTTGCCGAAGTGGTCGATGTCGTCGACCTCGACCCGCAGCGTGCGGCCCGACTTCGACTCCATCTCGGCCTCGCCGGCGTGCAGCTTCACGATGAACCGGATCGTCTCGACGATGTCGTCGATCGTGAGCACGCTCGAGCCCACCGGCTGGTCGACACCCAGCTTCTTGTTCACCTTGTAGCGGCCGACCTTCGCGAGGTCATAGCGCTTCGGGTTGAAGTAGAGGTTGTCGAGCAGCGTCTGGGCCGCCTCCTCGGTGGGGGGCTCGCCCGGGCGCAGCTTGCGGTAGATGTCGAGCAGCGCGTCCTTGCGGTCGGCTGTGTGGTCCTTCTCGAGGGTGGCGCGGATCGACTCGTACTCGCCGAACTCCTCGAGGATCTTGGCGTCGTCCCAGCCGAGGGCCTTGAGCAGGACCGTGACCGACTGCTTGCGCTTGCGGTCGACGCGGACGCCTACCTGGTCGCGCTTGTCGATCTCGAACTCGAGCCAGGCACCCCGCGACGGGATGATCTTGGCACCGAAGAGGTCCTTGTCGGACGTCTTGTCGAGCGACTTGTCGAAGTAGACGCCCGGCGAGCGGACGAGCTGCGACACGACGACACGCTCGGTGCCGTTGATGATGAACGTGCCCTTGTTGGTCATCAGCGGGAAGTCGCCCATGAACACCGTCTGGCTCTTGATCTCACCAGTCGTGTTGTTCATGAACTCGGCCGTGACGAACAGCGGCGCGGAGTAGGTCATGTCGCGCTCTTTGCACTCGTCGACCGAGTACTTGGGCTCGTAGAACTCCGGCTCGGAGAACGAGAGCGACATGGTCTGCTGGAAGTCCTCGATGGGGGAGATCTCTTCGAAGATCTCCGCCAGACCGGACTTGCCGGGAAGCTCCTCGCGGCCTTCGGCGCGACGTTCCTCCACCCGCTCCTTCCACTTCTCGTTGCCGAGCAGCCAGTCGAAGCTGTCGGTCTGGAGAGCCAGGAGGTTGGGGACTTCGAGCGGTTCGCGGATCTTCGCAAAACTGATACGGCGGGGGGCGGTGCTGCTGGAGCTGTTGGTGGGCTTGCTGGCATTGCGCGAGGCGGCCAAGAGGGGGTCCTTCCGAGGGCTCGCGGACTCTCAATATCGGCGCATGCCGGACGGCCCAAGGCAAGTCGCCCAGGGAAGAGTCAGGTGGCAGCGCAAAGCGGCAGCATACCCCCGCGGGCAGCGCTACGTAAAGTGGCCGCCTCCACCGCGTGGGACGCCGCTTGATCGACGGCGGGCGATGCCCTGCCGGTCACGGAAGGTCCGGGGTTCCCGGACGGCCTCATCTGGAGTTGTCACAGCGCGAGCAGGATGGACCCGAACGCGGCTGCCGTCAAGGGGACGCACCGACTGCGAGCCCTTTCGAGCGGGCCGCACGGCCCCCGGCTAGAGGGCCTGCACGTCGCTCACGAGCCACTGTCCGCCGGTCTTGTCCAGGGTGAGGCGGACCCGGTTGAGGTCCACCTTGGGCCCGTCGAGCCGGGTGGAGGTCGTGGTCTGGTTGACGAACAGCAGCACCACGACGCGCTCGGACGTGGCGCTGACCACCGACGATCCGGCGACCTCGGCCTTGACCACGGCGTGGTACTGCTCGGCCGTCGGACGGATCACTCTCGACGTCGTCTCCGCGTAGTCGCCCTTGAACCGGCCGGTCAGGGCGGCGCCGCCCCGCGCGAAGTCCCGGGACAGGTGGCGGTAGTCGTAGGACAGGATGTCGACGACGTGGTCGGTGGCGGCGGCCTGCGCCTGGTCGCGCGCGGTCTCGACCTGTTCGGCGCCGCGGGCCTTGATCGCCACGACGGCGAGCACGACCAGGGCCGCCAGCGTCAGCGCGAGCAGCACCAGCAGCGCGCTGCCCGGCCTTCCCAACCGCCGATCGCGCCGCTGCGCAGTCCTCTCGGCAGCCGCCGGCGCGCGCGTCGTCGTACCACGCTCGTCCGGGCCCGCGGCGGCGTCGTCAGCCGTAGCGGTCTCGGGAGGGTCGCCGACGACCACGGCGGGGGCTGCGGCCACCGTGGGAGCGGCGTCAGCGACCGTGGGGGTCAGCTCGGCTCCGGCCCCCTGCGCAGCGCGGGCGCGGGCGCGCTGCCCCGCGACGGGGCGGGCACGGGATGGGCGGGTCACGGGCTCGTGCCTCCTCAGCCGACGAAGGTCAGGTCGGAGACCAGCCAGCGACCGCCACGTACGGCGGGGTCGCGCACGAGGTCCATCTGGATCCGGTAGTGCCGCTTCTCGGGCTTCGGGCTGGCCGTGTTGGTCACGGTGCTGTCGGCCACCACGAGCACGCGGGCGGAGTCGTCGTCGTTCGAGACCAGCCCGGCCTCGAGGACCTCCCCCGTGGCGACGGCCTTGTTCGCGGTGACGAGCTGAGTGAGGTCCTTGGTGCCCGACCGGAACTGCTTGCGGAAGTCGCCCGTGGCACCGTCCAGCACCCGTCCCAGGTCGCGGTCGAGGCGGCGGTAGTCGAGCGTGGTGAAGTTGACGGCCTGTTGGCGAGCCGCCCGCAGCACCTCGCTCCTGCGCTCCTGCTGCGCCGATGCGCTGGAGATCCTGGGCACGAGCAGCAGGGTCGCAGTGACAGCGACCACAGCGGCGAGGGCGAGCACCCCGAGCAGCAGGCTGCGACCGGTGACGCGCTGCCTCACTTGCTCAAGGGACCCAGCAACAACCACTTCCAGGACTCCTTTCCGAGGGCCTGCGACTGACCGCCCATGCTGCCGAAGAGCAGCGGGCGGCGGCCAGCACCGTAGGCCAGGCCGCTCGTCTCGTCGAACCCGGCGACGTACGACGACGGTCCGGCACCGCCCGGCACGCTGCGGGCGCTGTCGCCCCCGGCCCGCGGAGCGTTCTGCGCACCCCGGACCGACGTCTTGCTGCCGCGCGGCTCGGCGCAGCGCACCTTGGTGTTGGCGGGTGCGTCAGAGGTGTCCTGGGGGATGCGCTGGTTGGTGCCGCCGTAGCCCTTGGTGCAGACCGGCGGGTCGCTGGCGTTCAGCACGAGCCCGAAATGCGACGTTCCGTCACCGGGTACGACGGTGTAGCCGCCCGCGACGTTGTCGGGGTAGGTCACCAGCACCTGCTCGAGCCCTCGGATCCGTGCGACGGTCACCTGCCCGGTGGTGAGCAGGTTGGCCAACAGGGCGGCGACCGACTTGCTGTTGGTAGTGATCAACGAGTCGAGCTCCTGCGAGGCGACGACGCCGTTGTCGAACACCTTACGCAGGTCCCCGTCGCTGGCGACCAGGGTGTCGCTGAGGTCCGCGAGGTCCTGGGAGAAGCTCTTGATCGCCGAGCCCGACCGCCGTTGGGTGTCCAGCACGGTGCGGCCGTCGCGGATCAGCCGGATCGTCTCGGGCAGGGCGTCGGTCGCCTCCTTGGTCAGCGCGTCACCGGAGTCGATGATCCGCTGGAGGTCGGGACCGGTGCCGGCGAAGGCGGCGCCGAGCTCGTCGATCACGATGGCGAGGTCGCGCTTGTCGACCGACTGCACGAGCCGGTCGAGGTTCCGCAGCAGCGTCTCGGTGTGCAGCGGGGTGCCAGTGTCCCGCTGCGCGATGTGGCTGCCGTCGGCGAGGAAGGGGCCCGAGCTTCGCCGCGGCTGCAGGTCGACGTACTGCTCGCCGACCGCGGAGCGGTTCTCGACCACGGCACGCGTGTCCGCAGGGATCTTGGCTCCGCCGTCGATGCGCAGGTCGACGTGGACGCCGTGCTTGGCCAGGCGGAGCCGGTCGACGCGACCGACGGAGACTCCGCGGTAGGTCACCTCGGCGTTCTCAAAGATGCCGCCGGCCTCGCCGAAGTCGGCGGTGACGACGTAGCCCGTGCCCCAGAGCTTCTCCCCCAGGCCGACATAGCGGGCACTGACGAAGCTGATGCCCACCACCGTGATGATCAGGAAGGCGATGAGCTGCAGCTTCGTTCCGCGGCGGATCATGCGTAGCCGCCCGTCATCAGCGCAGCCAGGTTCATGTTGTAGGCGGTGCCGGCGCGCGGCGCTCCGAGGCAGATTCCGGCTACGCACGTACCGCCGCCACCCGTGCCGCCACCTGCCGGCGGAGGCACCCCGGGCACCGGGGGGAGCGGCGGGACGGGCGGGACCGGCGGCACCGCGGGCGTCGGCAGCGGTGGGACCGCTGGCGTCGGCAGCGACGGGCCCGAGGGCGCGCCGGGTACGGGCGGGAGGGTCGGGAGCGGGGGCAGTGACGGGAGGCCGGGTCCCCCCCCTGCGACGGTGGACAGGATGCTGCGCAGGTCCAGGTCGGCGGTGATCCGCAGGTTGGTGAAATCGCCCTTCACGGCGTCCGCCGCGGCGTTGGGGAAGGGATAGGTGAACATGATGGCGAGCGCGTTGGGCAGATCGGCGCCCGCCTCGGCCAGCCTGGTCAGGGTCGGCCGGAGCGCCTCCAGGTTGGCGATCGTGTCGGCCTTCGAGGCGTTGATCACCCGGGTGCCGACCTTGCCGAGGTCGGAGAGGGCGACCAGCATCTCGGTCAGCTTCTTGCGCTGGTCGGCGAGCACCTTGAGACCGGGGCCGAGGTTGTCGATGGCGGTGCCGAGGTCGCCCCTCTGCTTGGCGAGCCGCGCGCTGAGCCGGTCGAGCCCGGTGAGCGCCCGGACGATGTCGGCCTTCTGGTCGTCGAGGCCCCCGATGAACGTGTCGAGCTGCTTGATCGCGCCACGGATGTCGGACTCGCGGCCCGCCATGGCCTTCGTCAGCTCCACGTTGATCGTCTTGAGCTGGGCGACGCCGCCACCGTTGAGGATGAGCGAGAGGGCGCCGAGGACCTCTTCGACCTCGGGGTTGCGGCCCGACCGGCCCAGGGGAACGGTGTCGCCTTCGGACAGCCGGCCCCGGGGCGGTCGGTTGGTCGGCGGTGCGAGCGATACGAACTTCTCGCCCAGCAGGCTCGTCTGACGCAGCTCGGCGACCGCGTTGTCCGGCAGCTTGACCGAGTTCAACAGGCGCACCCGGACCCGGGCGTGCCAGCCGTCGAGGGTGACCTTCTCGACAGCGCCCACCGCGACGTCGTTGACCTTGACCGCCGACTGAGGCACGAGATCGAGTACGTCGGCGAACTCCACGGTGACGCGGTACACGTCGCTGCCCCGCGCCGCACCGCCGGGAAGGGGCAGGTCGAAGACGCCCTGGCAGCCGGTCAGCGCCACACCGGCGGCGAGTACGCCGGCGACGGTGGCGGTCACGCGGCGCAGCGGGGTGCGCATCACTGGCCACCTCCCAGGATGCCGCCGAGCGTGAGGTCGGGAGCCCCGCTGGGCGGGCCCTGCTCGCCCGGCTTGGGGATCGGCGCCCGCTTGAGGACCTTGTCGATCTGGTCGCAGGCGCTCTGCGGCTGCCCGACCGACCGCAGGAGGGAGCAGAGGTACAGCGAGGGGTTCTGCGACTGCTCGGCGTTGTTGCGGGTGTCCAAAGTTCCGGAGGACGGGTTGTAGGCCAGCTGAAGGTTGGACAGCGCCGTCGGAGCCACCTCCAGCGTCTCGGCGATGGCGTCCTTCTGCTTCGCGAGCGTTCCCGTGATGTCGGCCAGGCCCTCGATGTCGGTCGTGAGGTTCTGCTTGTTCTCCTTGACGAACGACGCCACTTCCGCCAGCGCGACGGCGAGGTTCTTCAGTGCCAGGGCGAGCTCACCGCGCTCCGCAGCCAGCTGGTCGGCGACGCTGGCGAGGTCCTGGTTGAACGCCCGCACCTCGCCGTCGCTCTGTGCCAGGGCGGTCGTGAAGACCTGCAGGTTCCGCACGGTCCCGAACAGGTCTTCCTTGCCCGCCGCGAGGGTGGTGAGTGCCTTCGAGAAGTCGGTCACGGTCCGGTTGATGTCGGTGCCCTGGCCGTCGAGGTTCTCGGCGCCGACCTGGAGCAACCGCGACAGCGCACCGTTCTTGTTCGCCCCCTCCGGCCCGAGAGCGACGTTCAGGTCGTTGAGGCTGGAGAAGATGCGGTCGAGCTCGACGGGGACCGCCGTCCTGCTCAGCGCGATGCTGGCACCGTCGGCGAGGACGGGGCCGGTCTCATAGACGGGCGTGAGCTGGACGTAGCGATCGCTGACGACCGAGGGCGCGACGACCACGGCCTTGGCGTCGGCGGGCACCTTGTACCTGTCGTCGTAGGTGAAGTCGACGCGCACGCGCTGACCCTCGGCCTTGACCGACCGCACCTCGCCGACCCTGACCCCGAGAATGCGCACATCGGAGCCCTTGTAGAGGCCCACAGCGCGGGTGAAGTAGGCGGTGCCGTCGCGGCTCCCGCCGCCAGGCCACAGCGCCGCGCACAGCACGGCCAGCAGGGCCAGCACCAGGACGGCGGCGATGGCCGTGGCGCTCCGGCGGCCTACCCGGGCCGCCGCCGCGACCGCAGGCCGGCGCGGACCGGTGCGAGCGCGGCTCATGTCGCGCTCCCGGGGCCGCCCGGCACCGGCACGAGGTTGTGGATGTAGGTGTCGAACCACCGGCCGTTGCCGATGGTGTTCGCGAAGACGCGCACGAACGGCGCCAGCAGCTCGATGCCCCTGTCGAGGTTTGCCTGGTTGGCCTGGAGCACTGCGAGGACGTTCTTGAGGTTCTGCAGCGCGGGCCGGATGGCCTCGCGGTTGTCCCGCACCAGACCGGTCAGCTGGTCCGCGAGCGTGGCGGTGTTGACGAGCAGGGTGTGGATGTCCGCGCGCCGCTTGCGCAGCTCCTGCAGCAGGAGGTCCCCGTCACCGAGCAGCTTGACGATCTCTGCGTTGCGGGCGGAGAGCACACCGGTGACGCCGTTGGCGTGCTCCAGCAGCGTGCGCAGCTGGGCGTCACGCGAGGCGATCGTCCGCGACAGCCGGCCGAGACCGTCGACGGCGGCACGCACCTCCTCAGGTGAGTCGCGGAACGTGTCGGCCACGGTGTCGAGCGCGGTCGCCAGCTGCTGGGTGTCGGTGCGCTCGGTGTTGACGGCCAGGTCACTGAAGGCGTCGACGACGTCGTAGGCCGGCGTGGTGCGCGACAGCGGTATCTGCCTGCTCAGCTCGCCGCCACCGGCCGGGTCCAACGCCAGGAACTTCTGCCCCAGGATGGTCTTGATGCGTACGGCCGCGCTCGTCTTGCTGCCGAGCGTCGTGTCCTTGTCGACCCGGAACTCGACCTTCACGTGGCGCCGCTCGAGGTCGACGCTCGTGACCTTGCCGACCTTGACCCCGGCGATGCGCACGTCGTCGCCGCTCTTGAGCCCGCCCGCCTCGGACAGGGCTGCTGCGTGCTTTCGGCCTGCGAGGAACGGCAACGACTCGATGTTGAACGCGAGCAGCAGCATCGCCGCGATGACGCCGAGGCCCACGGCACCGATGATCACGGGGTTGCGCTCGCGGAACGGCGTCATCAGTCACACCTCGCAGCACTGGCGTGATAGTTGGGCGTGAACGCGACGACGTTGGACAAGGTGACCCGGCCCTCGAAGTCGCACAGGTAGAAGTTGAACCACGAGCCGTAGGTGGCCGTGCGCGTGAGGGTGTTCAGCTTCTTCGGGAAGTTCTTCAGGAACGCGTCGACGAGCGCCTTGTTGTCGTCGAGCGTGCCGGTCACGCGCACGACCTGCTTCACGTCGTCGCGGACGGCCGGCCGTGCATCCTTCAGCAGCCCGGAGGTGGACTCGGCCAGACCGGCGATGTTCGTCAAGGACGCGCCGATCGCCTCACGGTCGTCGGACAGTCCGCTGACGAAGCGTTGCAGCTCCACGAGCAGCTGGGAGAGCTGGTCGTCACGCCGGTCCACCGTCGCCAGAACCGTGTTGAGGTTGTCGATGGTGCGCCCGATGACCTGGTCCCGGTCGGCCAGGGTCGTGGTGAGGGACGCCGTGTGCGAAAGCAGCGAGTTGACGTTGCCGGCCTCGCCCTGCAGCGTCTTGATTATCTCGAACGCGAACGCGTTGACGTCCTTGGGGTTGAGCGCCGCGAACAACGGCTTGAAACCGTTGAAGAGCACCGTCAGGTCGAGTGCCGGCTGCGTCTGACCGAGCGGGATGGTGCCGCCCCCCTGCAGGCGCCGGGACGAGCCGGCGCCCTCGCTGAGCGCGACGTAGCGCTGACCGACGAGGTTGCGGTAACGGATCAGGGCCCGGGTGCTGACCGCGAGCGGCCGCGACTTGTCCACGGTGAAGGTCACCTCACCCAGCGACCGACCGCGGCGCTCCGCGACAGAGACGCGGTCGATGGAGCCGACCCGGACACCGGCGATGCGGACGTCGTCGCCCTTCTGCAGGCCGGTGACGTCCGTGAACAAGGCCTTGTACGACTCGCTGCCGCCGAACCGGAAGTTCCCGATGGTGGCGGCGAGCAGGCCGGTAGCGAGCACCGTCACGACGATGAAGACGATCAGCTTGATCAACGAGGAGGTGGTCTTCACGACTGCCCCACCGCTGTCCCGCGCGCCATCGGTCCGAAGAGCAACGTGGCGAGGTCAGGGACGTCTGATGCCGGCCGGCCCATGAGCGGTGCGACCAGCGGGTTGACTACCTGCTGCTCCTCCGCGGTGCCGGCCCGGCCCGCGCTCGGGTCGGCGAGGAAGCCGGGCACGGCGCGGCCCGCGGTGCCGCCGCCGCCGTTCGTCCCGTCATCGAACCTGTAGGCCCCCCGCGGCACCGCGGGCCGCGGCAGGCTGTAACAGTTGGGTCCCCGGCGCTCGTTGTACTGCGGCTCCTCCCCCGGCAGGTATGCCTTCCTGGCCTGGATGACCTCGAGGGTGATGTGCAGCTCACCGTTCGCGAAGGCCTTGCCGATGTTCCGCTCCGACTCGGCCAGTCCCTCCAGCAGGCAGGGGTACTCCGGGGAGTACTTGGCGAGCAGCTCCAGCGTCGGCCGTCCTACCGCAGCCACCTGGATCAGCCGGCTCTCGTTGTCCTGCAGGAAGGCGCGCGTCGTGGTCGCGAACCCGGCAGTGCCCGCGAGGAAGCCGGCGTAGGCCTCCTGCTTGGCGGCGATGGTGCGGGTCGTCACCGAGAAGTTGCGCAGCATCCGGACCAGGTCCGGCGCCACGTCGGCGTACAGCTCGCTGACGTCGGCGAGCCCGACGAGGTCCCGCTGGATCGTCGGCAGCTCGGGGTTGAGCCGGGTGAAGTACTGGTTGACCAGCTCGAGGTTGTTGCCGAGCTGGTCACCGCGACCCTCCAGAGCGGTGGCGAACGCGTTGAGGGTGGCGTTCAGCTTGGCCGGGTTGATGGTCCGCAGCAGCGGCAGCAGGTTGTCCAGGACCCGCTCGAGCTCGATCGCGGTCGATGAGCGGTCCTGGGTGATGACGTCACCCTCGCCGAGTCGCTGCGGCGTCGGCTGCCCCGGCAGCTGCAGGTCGACGAACTTCTCACCGAAGAGCGTCTTGGGCAGCAGTCGCGCGGTCACGTTGCTCGGGATCAGACCCACCGTGCTCGGGGTCAGGGCAAGGTCGATGGTGGCCTTCACGCCGTCGGAGCGGACCTTGCGCACCTCACCGACGATCATGCCGCGCAGCTTGACGTCGGCCGGCGGTGCGAGCTGGTTGCCGACCCTGTTGGTCTCCAGCGTGACGTGCACGACGTCGATGAAGGCCTTGTTGTAGATCGCGACGGACAGCCCGATCAGCAGCGCGATGACCACCAGGAACACCAGGCCGTAGGTGCGCAGCACCATCTGCTGCCCGACCTCGCGGCGCGTCTTCGCCGTCATGAACATGACAGCTACCCCGCGATCCGCACGGTCGTGGTCGCGCCCCAGATGGCCAGGCTCAGGAAGAAGTCGACGATGTTGATCGCGACGATCGAGGTGCGCACCGCCTTGCCGACGGCAACGCCGACGCCGGCAGGTCCCCCGCTTGCGGTGTAGCCGTAGTAGCAGTGGATCAGGATGATCACGACCGCGAACACCAGGACCTTGCCGAACGACCACAGCACGTCACCCGGCGGCAGGAACAGGTGGAAGTAGTGGTCGTAGGTGCCCTTGGACTGGCCGTAGTACTCCGTCGCGATGAGCCGGGTCGCCCAGTAGGAGGAGAGCAGGCCCAGGACGTAGAGCGGGATGACCGCGACGAAACCGGCGATCATGCGCGTCGTGACGAGGAACGGCAGGCTCGGGATGCCCATCACCTCGAGCGCGTCGACCTCCTCACTGATGCGCATCGCTCCGAGCTGGGCGGTGAAGCCGCAACCCACCGTCGCCGCGAGCGCGAGGCCGGCCACCAGCGGGGCGATCTCGCGTGTGTTGAAGTACGCCGAGACGAAGCCGGTGAAGGCCGAGGACCCCAGCTGGTTGAGGGCGGAGTACCCCTGCAGCCCGACCTCCGTGCCCGTGAAGAACGCAAGGAACGCGATGACGCCGACGGTGCCGCCGATGACGGCGAGGGCGCCGGTGCCGAGAGCGACCTCGGCCAGCAGCCGGAGGACCTCCTTCTTGTACCGGCGGATCGTGCGCCCGCTCCAGCCGATGCTGCGTGCGTAGAAGCGCAGCTGCCCACCCAGCTGGGTCAGGCTGTCATCGAGGCCCTTGACGGGTCGCAGGAGAGTCGTCTGGATGCTCATCCGCGATCAGCCGAGCTTCTGCGGGACGACTTGGAAGTAGATCGCGGTCAGGACGAAGTTGACGACGAACAGCAGCATGAACGTGATGACGACGGACTGGTTGACGGCGTCGCCCACACCCTTGGGGCCGCCACCTGCGGTCAGCCCCTTGTACGAGGCGACGATGGCCGCGAGGGCGCCGAAGATGAGGGCCTTGATCTCGCCGACGTACAGGTCGGGCAGCTGGGCCAGGGCCGTGAACGACGCGAGGTAGGCGCCCGGCGTACCGCCCTGCAGGACGACGTTGAAGAAGTAGCCGCCGCAGACGCCGACCACCGAGACCAGCCCGTTGAGCAGGACGGCGACCAGCATCGAGGCGAGGACACGGGGCACCACCAGGCGCTGTACCGGGTCGATGCCGAGCACCTGCATGGCGTCGATCTCTTCACGGATCTTGCGGGCGCCGAGGTCGGCGCAGATCGCCGAGCCGCCCGCGCCGGCGATGAGCAGGGCGGTCACGATCGGGCTGGCCTCCCGGATCACGGCGAGCACGCTGGCCGAGCCGGTGAACGACTGGGCGCCGAGCTGCCGGGTGAGGTTGCCCAGCTGCAGCGCGATGACCGCGCCGAACGGGATGCTCACCAGGGCCGTGGGCAGGATCGTCACGCTGGCGAGGAACCAGGCCTGCTGGATGAACTCCTTGGTCTGGAACGGCCGACGCGGCAGGCTGCGCAGGACGTCCAGGCCGAGCGCAAAGAGGTTGCCGCTCTGCCGCAGCGCTCCCACCGCGGGGTTGCTCATGCGCGGCTTCCGTCACCGGGCTGGCCGCCGACCGGCACCGGCGGGGCGGGGCGGTCTTCCCCGACGCGGTGTCCCTCGACCGCGGTGAGCCGGTGGCCGTTGGAGCCGTCCGC
>JAVEDJ010000385.1 GCA_030841025.1 Actinomycetota bacterium | reverse complement strand
ACACACCGTGAGATCGAACCCACGGGGAAAAACCCGTAACGTTCCACCGGTCCCGGCGCCGACGGAGCGGCCGGTGACGCGCCGAGCTGAGTCGGCCGCATGCACGGGTAGGGCGAGTCCACCTGCGGCAGGGGAAGGACGGGGAACCACGCATGGATCGCGGGCCGGAGCGAGCAGCGGCGCAGTCACGTCAGTCGAACAGGGCAGCCGGCCGGGAGCCGCCCGCCCCGGCCGATCCCGACGGCCACCACGCGCAGCACGCCCGGCCCTCGGACGAGGACATCGCCCTGCTTGACGAGCACCTGCGGCTGATCGCAGGCCAGGCCGACACCGTCGTCGGCTACTTCTACGCCGCGCTGTTCGTCGAGGACCCGGCGCTGCGCTCGTTGTTCCCCGCCGCCATGGACGTCCAGCGCGACCGGCTGTTCCGGGCCTTGACCGGGGCGGTACGCCACATCGGGAACGCCGAGACCTTCGTGCCGATGCTCCGGCAGCTGGGCCGCGACCACCGCAAGTACGGCGTCCGCACCGAGCACTACGACACTTTCGGGCGCGCGCTGCTCACCGCCCTGGCCACGTACGGCGAGGACATCTGGGTGCCCGAGCTGGAGGACGCGTGGCGGCGGGCGTACCACTACATGGCGACCACCATGGTCGAAGGCGCCCAGCAGGCCGCGGTGAACCAACCGGCCTGGTGGCGCGGCGAGATCATCGCGCACGAGCGCCGCGCCGAGGACATCGCCGTGCTGACAGTGCGCACCGACCATCCGTACACCTACCGAGCCGGCCAGTTCGCCAGCGTCGAGACGACGTTCCGTCCTCGTACGTGGCGCACCTACTCGATGGCCACCGGCCAGAGCCCGGACGGGCTGTTGGAGTTCCATGTCCGCGCGGTCGGCGCCGGCTTCGTGAGCGGCCCGCTCGTCTGGCGCGCGACCGTCGGTGATGTCCTCAAGATCGGTGCGCCGATGGGTGAGCTGGCGATCGACAAGCAGTCGCAGCGCGACGTGCTGTGCATCGGGGGCGGCACCGGGCTCGCGCCGATCAAGGCGTTGGTCGACGAGATGACCCGGTGGAACACCGCGCGCAAGGTCGCGATCTTCTTTGGCGCACGACGATCCGGCGACCTCTACGACATGAGCTCGCTGCACCGGATGGCCGCGATCAATCCGTGGCTCACGGTCATCCCTTGCGTCTCCGAAGACGACTCCTTCGCCGGCGAGCGCGGCAACCTGCCGGATGTCGTGGCACGGCACGGCCGCTGGAGCGAGCACGACGTGGTGGTCTCGGGCTCGCCCGCGATGACCCGTGCCACGCTGTCCCGGCTGCGCGATCTGGGTGTCCCCGACCAGCGCGTGTCGACAGACCTGGCCGGCAGCGTGCACCCGGCGACCGCCCACGTCATCGACCTGAGGCGTTCCCGCGCGAACCGCGCCACCAGCCGGCGCCGCTGACTCGGCGATGATGGGACACGTGGACACCTTCGACTGGTCGACGCACCCCGAGGCCGAGGCCCTGACCGGCGCTCTGGTCGCCGAGGCCTTGAGCGCCAGCCGACCGGCCGCCGCGCTCGCCGACAGTGTCACCCGCGCGACCTCGACGCACCTGAGCGACTGGCTCGACCACGTGTCCGGTCCCGTGGCACCGGCGCGCCTCGCGGCTGCCGGGTTCGTCGACGGACACGGCACCGCACCGGGCGTCTGGCGGCACCCGGGCGCGCAGCTGCCGGCGGTCGTCGCCGGACCGGCTCGGTCGCTGGCGCTGCGCGTGGACGACGCGGCCGCCTTCTCGACGGCACACGGGGGCGCGGGCCCGGTCGTCGGGTCCCCGGGTGCGGGCATGCGCGCTGCCGTCGTCCTCGACGGGGCGGTCCGCGTGCTCGGGGTCGAGCGCCGTTCCTGGACGTCGGGGGTCTCGCCGGTCGAGAGCGGTGACGGCGAGCAGCTCGCCGCCGTACGTGCGCGTCGTCTGTGGGCGGAACGCCCGCGCACCGCCTTCCGGATGTACGACGGCGCGGCCGGGGTCGCCGATGCGCGCCGCCGCGCCGAGCAGATGGTCGCCCTGGTCGGCGCGGACCTGGCGGCGTCGTACGTGATGGAGGAGGAGCGGGCGTTCTGGCAGCGCCGCAACACCGCCGCGGCCGTACAGCACGCGCGACAGGACCGGCTGGGGTTGGGATGGGGCAACCACGACCATCACACGTTCCGCAGCTCACGGGAGGCGTTCCGCGGGCTGATCGAGGTGCTGGTGGTGCTGGGGTTCTCGTTGCGGGAGCGCTTCTACGCCGGTGACGACGCCGGGTGGGGGGCGCAGGTGCTCGAGCAGTCGGGCGCCGGTCTCGTGGTGTTCGCGGACGTGGACCTGACTCCCGACGAGGTCGCGGTCGACTTCGCGTCGGCGGAGCTGCCGGCATCCGAGGACCTGGGCACGGTGGGGCTGTGGTGCGCGCTGCACGGCGAGTCGTTGCTCGCGGCGGGGATGCACCACCTCGAGGGGCAGTTCGACTTCGACCGGCTGCGTGACGACCTGGCCGAACGGTCGATCGGCCAGATGCGACCGTTCTCGAACCTGCCGCACCTGCGGCAGGCGTTCACCGAGCCCGAACGGTGGCCGGTGGAGCCCTCGCGGCTGGCGGCGCTCGTGAGCGCCGGGTCGCTGTCGACCGAGAAGGCACGCGAGTTCGCCGTGGGCGGTGCCGCCGGGTCGCACCTGGAGAACCTCGCACGCCGCGGCGGCTTCAAGGGCTTCAACCAGGCGAACGTGTCCGACACCATGCGGGCCACGGACCCACGCCTGCTCGCCTGACCCCCCCGGCCCGGCCGCAATTGACCACGTTTGGCAGGTGAGGCGTCGCATCAATAGGCATGCACGCCTGCTGACGCGACTGTTCAGGTGCCAAACGTGGTCAACTGTCGCGGGCCAGAGGTGGGTCGGCGGCGGCGTCGAGGCGGGTCAGAGGCGGAAGGCGGCGTCGCCGGTGAGGTCGCCATCGGACAGCCCAGGCGTGTCCATCTGCGCCTTCTGCAGCTTGCCGGCGTAGTCCCAGTTCATCGACTGCCAGCGGGTGAACTGGTCGAGCACCCAGATGCCCGACTGCCGGGACCCGTTGCCGGACAAGCCGTTCCCGCCGAACGGCAGGTGCGCCTCGGCGCCGGACGTCGAGTTGTTGACGCTGACCATGCCGGCCGAGCAGCGCTCGCGGAAGCGGAACGCCGTCGCCGCGTCGGAGGTGTAGATCGCCGCCGACAGCCCGTAACCGTGACCGTTCGCGAGCGACACCGCCTCGTCGAACGTCGACCACTTCCCGACACCGACGAGCGGGCCGAAGGTCTCGACCCGGTACAGCTCGTCGGAGTCCGTGATGCCGGCCACCACGGTCGGGTGCACGTACAGCCCGGTGGTGGGGTCGCCCACGAAGCCGTCCCGCGGGTTGTCGGGCGTGATGCGGCCCGTCCCGGACGACCCGAGCAGGGTGTGGTGCGGCTGCACGAGGTCGAGGTACTTCTCGAACGAAGCGAGGTAGTTCTCGTTGATCAGTGGCCCGAACAACACCTCGGGCGATGTCGGGTCACCAATCGGCGCGGCGGCCACGGCCGCACTCAGGCGCGCCACGAACTCGTCGTACAGCGACTCGTGCACGAACGCCGTGCCCAGCGACGTGCAGCGCTGTCCCGCCGTGCCGAAGCCGCTGAACAGCGCACCCTCCACGGCGAGCTCGAGGTCAGCATCCGCAGCAACGACAAGGGGGTTCTTGCCGCCGAGCTCGAGGCAGGCCGCCTGCAGGTGGCGGCCCGTCAGCTCGCCGATCCGCCGGCCCACTGTGGTGGAGCCGGTGAAGCCGACCTTGTCGACCAGACCTGCCTCCAGGGCGGCCGAGAGCCCCTCGTACGTCGACGGCCCGGTCGCGTGCACCAGGTGCAGCACGTCACGCGGCACGCCCCCGTGCCACAGCAGCGACGCCAGTGCCTCTGCCACCGCGGGCGCGGACTCCGACGGCTTCCACACCACGGTGTTCCCGCACAGCAATGCCGGAACGAGGTACCACGACGGCACCGCGACGGGGAAGTTTGCGGCGGTGACGATCGCCGCCACCCCGACCGGCTTCCGGAACGTGAACAGCTGCTTGTCCGGCATCTCGCTCGGCACCGTCTGGCCGTAGAGCCGGCGTCCCTCCCCGAGGAAGAAGTCACAGGTGTCGACGATCTCCTGGACCTCACCGAGCGCCTCGGCGTAGGGCTTACCGACCTCCCGCGTCACGAGCGCGGCGAGGGTCTGCTTGTTGGCCTCGACCAGTCGGCCCACCTGCGCGATGACCCGACCGCGCACGGGGGCTGGCACCTGGGCCCACGCCTGCTGCGCTGCGCGCGCGCTGCGGCAGGCGGCCACGAACCCGGCGGGATCGGTCGTCTCGCGGGACAGGACGACGTCGTCGAGGTCGGCGGGATTGAGCGAGACGATGCGGGCAGCGCTGGCAGTCATGGCGTCACCGTACGACGACGCGGGTGCCGACCGTGCCGACGGTGTCGACGGTGGCCGGGGAACAGGGTCGACGCCTAGGGTGACCCCACATTCGAAAGCCGTGACTGGTTCCGGCGCCCCGGTGCCCAGTCGACAGCACGACGACGACGAGGTGGAGGCGCGACGATGCGCAGCACGATGCAGGACGTCCCTCTGTCGATCGCGACCATCGTGCGGTACGGCACGACGGTCCATGGCGCCGCCGAGGTCATCACCTCCACCGGTGACGGCACCCGCCGGGCCACCTACGCGGAGGTGGGTCGGCGGGCCGCCCAGCTGGCCAACGCCCTGCGCGGCCTCGGTATCACCGGCGACCAGCGCGTAGGCACCTTCATGTGGAACAACCAGGAGCACCTGGAGGCCTACCTCGCGGTGCCGGCGATGGGCGCCGTGCTGCACACCCTGAACGTCCGGCTCTTCCCCGACCAGCTCGCCTATGTCATCGACCATGCCGACGACATGGTCGTGCTCGCTGACGGCTCGGTGCTTCCGCTGCTGGCCAAGGTGCTGGCGCGGACCCCCTCGGTGCAGCACGTCGTCGTCAACGGGCCGGCCGACCTTTCCGTCCTCCACGGATTCGACGTCCAGGTGCACTCCTGGGACGAGCTCATCGCTGGCCAGCCGGACTCCTTCGACTGGGTCGAGGTGGACGAGCACGACGCGGCCGCGATGTGTTACACGAGCGGCACGACGGACAATCCCAAGGGCGTCGCCTACAGCCACCGCTCGATCTACCTGCATTCGATGCAGGTCTGCATGGGGGACGGCTTCACCCTGAACGCCCGCGACAAGGTGCTTGCCGTCGTACCCATGTTCCACGCGATGGCGTGGGGTCTGCCCTACGCCGCGCTCATGGTCGGCTCGTCGCTGATCATGCCCGACCGGTTCCTGATGCCGGAGCCGTTGGCGGCGCTGATCGCGGCAGAGCAGCCGACTGTCGCCGGCGCCGTGCCGACCATCTGGACCGCGCTGCTCACCGAGCTCGACAAGCAGGCCGAGCTCGGCACGCCCATCGATGTCTCGTCGTTGCGTGATGTCGTGGTCGGCGGATCGGCGTGCCCGCCGGCATTGATGCGGGCCTTCGACGAGCGCCATGGCGTGCACATCACCCACGCGTGGGGCATGACCGAGATCTCGCCCCTCGGGTCGGTCGGGCAGCTGCCCGCGAACGTCGAGGGCGAGCGCGCCTGGGCCTACCGCGAGACGCAGGGACGCCTCGTCGCCGGTGTGCAGGGACGCCTGGTCGCGCCCGACGGCACGTTCGCGCCGCACGACGGGGAGTCGGTGGGCGAAATCGAGATCCGCGGGCCGTGGACGACGGCGTCGTACTACAGGGACGACGACCCGGAGCGGTTCCACGACGGCTGGCTGCGCACCGGCGACGTCGGGTCGATCACCCCCGACGGGTTCCTGACCCTGACCGACCGGTCCAAGGACGTCATCAAGTCCGGCGGCGAGTGGATCTCGTCGGTCCACCTGGAGAACGCCCTGATGGGCCATCCCGCCGTCGCCGAGGCCTCGGTCATCGGCGTGCCCGACGAGAAGTGGGGCGAGCGACCCCTGGCCACGGTCGTGGTGCGGGACGGCGAGCAGGTCGAGGTCGACGAGCTGCGGACCTTCCTCGCCGACAAGGTGGCCTCGTGGCAGCTGCCCGAGCGGTGGGCCTTCATCGCGGAGGTGCCCAAGACGTCGGTGGGCAAGTTCGACAAGAAGGTCCTGCGCAGGCAGTACGCCGCCGGCGACCTCTCCGTCCAGACGACGACGCCCGCCGGCAGCGGCGTATCCCCATGATCGCTTTGCCCGGCCGATCGGGCGCCCGGTAGCCTGTGCGCTGCGAACGGGCGGGCTGTCCTGGCCGTTCGCGGGGAGGCGTCGCCTAGTCCGGTCTATGGCGCCGCACTGCTAATGCGGTTTGGGTTCATCGCCCATCGAGGGTTCAAATCCCTCCGCCTCCGCCCTCAGGTGAAAACCTATCGTCGGCAGTTGTGCTGGTGGGCCAGGAAGGAGTCGTTCCTGCCCCGCCGGGTGTCCGAGCCGTCCCTCCGCCTAGCAGCTGGCTGCCGTCGACGTGGAGTCGACGGTGACGACGCGGTCCCGTCCATGTCGCTTTGCCGAGTACAGCGCTAGGTCGGCTCGGTTCAGAAGGGCCCCTGAGCCCTCGCGCGGCCGGTCCCACTGGGCGACGCCGGCAGAGAAGGTCTGGCCCGCGGGTGTGACCTGGCGTAGGCCGTTGATGAGCGTTGCGGTCTCTTCGAGGGTGTGGCCCAGGGCGAGGACCACGAACTCCTCACCGCCGTAACGAGCCAGGAACAGGTCCCGGCCCAGCGTTGAGCGCCAGACGTTGCTGGTCTCTGTCAGCAGCCGGTCACCGGCCTGATGCCCGAAGGTGTCGTTGAACAGCTTGAACCGGTCGAGGTCGATCATCGCGACGGTCAGGGGCAGGGCCAGAGCGTCGGCCCGCTCACGCAAGCGGTCCAGCTCGGCATCGGCCGTGCGCCGGTTCGGCAGCCCGGTGAGGGAGTCGGTACGGGCCAGATCGGCCAGCAGGCCCGCTTGCTCTTGCACGTGGCTGAGCAGGCCGGACATCCGGGCGATCACCAAAAGGAACAGCACCACAGAGCTCAGCACGACCGCCCATGCGTCGAGCACCATCCCGAGCAGCAGCTGCACGGCCAGAGTCCCCGGGGAGGTGAGACTGGCCATGGTGAGCGCCAGGAGCCGCCGCCGCGTGAAGCTGACCCGCGGCTCGGGCGCGGGCTCGGACAGCGTCCTCATCGAGGGGTGCAGGGCTGCGGCTCCCCACAGGACGTACGAGGCCAACCACAGCAGGTCTACGAGTCCACCGTCATAGCTCGAGTAGAGGTTCAGCACGCAGAAGATGCTGTCCGCTGCCAGCAGCGCCGCGCCCGCAGCGGCAAGCAGGCGGAAGGAGGTGGTCCGCGCCCCGGGCGACGTCACGAGTCGCACGAGCAGTCCCAGGAGCAGCACGTCTGCGAGCGGGTAGGCCAGTCCGATGCTGCGTTCCCATCCGCTCGCTGCCGTGTCGGCCACTGTGGGACGCATCAGGAAAACCCAGGAGAGCAGCCCCAGGGCGACGGTGAAGATCGAGCTGTCGATCAGTCCCTCACGGTCGCGCCCCGATCGGCGACCACGCACCAGAAGCACAAAGCCCGCCCCGAACAGCACGTAGGCCCCCAGGTACAGCGCGTCGGCCGCGGACGGGAACGGGTCGGTGTGCCGGACGTGGTCGAACCAGGAGTAGAGCGCATCTCCACCGGACCAGGCGAAGATGCCGCCGGCCATGAACCACCACGGCGCACGGCGCAGCGGACGGTGCAGTGACACGGCGAGCGTGATGGCCGCCGCGCTGGACAGGCCCACGGCGACGTACAGAGCGTCCCGGCCGAGCCCGGCGGGCACGAAGACATACGCGCCGACGATCAGCGCACCCAAGCCCAGGTACGCCCTCCAGAGGAAGGGGATCATTATGGAGGTATCGGCCCGAACTGCGAGGACTTTACGAACCGGAACGGCCTGTCCGGGGGCGACCGCCGGCCGCGAACTGGCCGACAACGCCCAAAGGCAGTTCGGTGGCGCGGCGGCCCACCGCCAGGTAAGCAGCCCGCTCGCTCCGATGGGCGGCGGATCAGCGACCACGGTCGCGGTGTCGGGCCGATGTCGGATCGGTCACGCCGGGGAGCCGATCGGTGATGTCGACCGTGAGACCACGCACCCTCAGCGGGCGGCCGTGCGCGCGGGCGGTCACCCGGCCGGTGCTGCGCAACGTGCGGGTCGTCCCGTCCGGACGAATGACCCGGTACACCGCCGAGTGCGCGTCCCGGTCGGCGATCGATGCGCGCCACGCGCCCGCGACGAGCGGATGGTCCTGCGGGTTGATGTGGGCCTTGATGAGGTCGTCGTCCAGTGCCGTGCCGACCCGCAGGCCGAACATGTCGTAGACCTCGTCGGACCAGAGGGCCGTTCCGGCGTTGACGTCGCGCACCCACGTGCCGACGTGAACCCGTCGCTTGACCGGCGGCATCTCATCGCTGATGTCGACCCCGACGGCGTAGAACTGGTTGCCGAACGGATCGAGGGCCGTCTGCCAGCGGGTCCAGAGGCCGGTGCCGTCACGTCGAAGCATCCGCACCTCGACGCCGGCAGCGTCCCCGCCGAAGTTCATCAGCGCCTCGGCAGGCTCGGCCACCGAGTCCTGGTCTCCCGGGTGCTGGAACTCCCAGTACGGGGCGCTCATCAACTCCGCCGGGGTCCAGCCGAGCAGCTGCTCACATCCGCCGTTCACGGCGATGATGTAGCCGTCGAAGTTGGCGACCCCCGACATCGTGCCGGGAGCATCCCACGCCGGCAGGAGGTCACTCCGGTGCGACGGGAGCTCCGCTGGTGACGGCTGTTCTGACGGCCAGCCGGTGAAACCACTCGGATCCTGCATGATCGCCCCTGGGCGGAAGACCAGCCAACTGTGCCACCTCAGAAGGCGGATGTCGCGCGGGCCTGGCAGATCCTGGTGTCGCACGGGAGAGGCTCGTCTCGCATCTGTGGGTACGGAACCGCGCGGGGAGCGGGCCGGAGCATGCCGGCACGGTTCTGTGCACGTGACAGGCCGCCGGGCGC